>DASTGH010000177.1:0-15713 GCA_035719345.1 Anaeromyxobacteraceae bacterium | reverse complement strand
AGGGTCGACGGACCCTTACGTTGCGCGCATGAGACCCGAGAAGCTGACCATGAAAGCCCAGGAGGCGCTCGCCGCCGCCCAGGAGCTGGCGCGCCGCCGGGACCACCAGGCCATCGACGTCGAGCACCTGGTGCTCGCGCTGCTCGAGCAGGAGGAGGGCGTCGCCCGCCCGGTGCTGGAGAAGATCGGCGCCGACCCCGGCCGCGTCGCCTCGCGCCTCGAGGACGAGCTGCGGGCCGTGCCCAAGGTCCACGGCGCCGAGCCGTACACCGCGAACCGGCTCCTCAAGCTCGTCGACCGGGCCGAGGACGCCGCGAAGAAGCTGAAGGACGAGTACGTCTCGACCGAGCACCTGCTCATGGCCGCCGCCGAGGAGAAGGGCGCGGCCGGTGAGGCGCTGCGCGCCGCGGGCGCCACGCCCGAGCGCGTGCGCGAGGCGGTGAAGGGCGTCCGCGGTGGGGCCCGCGTGACCTCGCCCGAGGCGGAGAGCCAGTACCGCTCGCTGGAGAAGTTCACGAAGGACCTCACCCAGCTCGCCCGCGACGGAAAGCTCGACCCGGTGGTCGGGCGCGACGACGAGATCCGGCGCGTCATCCAGATCCTCTCCCGCCGCACCAAGAACAACCCGGTGCTGGTGGGCGACCCCGGCGTGGGCAAGACCGCCATCGTGGAGGGCCTGGCCCGCCGCATCGTCGACGGCGACGTGCCCGAGGGGCTGAAGGGGAAGCGCATCCTGGCGCTCGACCTCGGCGCCATGGTGGCCGGCACGAAGTTCCGCGGCGAGTTCGAGGAGCGGCTGAAGAGCGTCCTGAAGGAGGTCACCGCCAGCGAGGGCGGCATCGTCCTCTTCATCGACGAGATGCACACCATCGTGGGCGCGGGCGCGGCCGAGGGCGCCATGGACGCGGGCAACATGCTGAAGCCCGCGCTGGCGCGCGGCGAGCTGCACGCCATCGGCGCCACCACCGTCAACGAGTACCGCAAGCACGTGGAGAAGGACCCGGCCCTGGAGCGGCGCTTCCAGCCGGTGTTCGTGGGCGAGCCGTCGGTGCAGGACACCATCTCCATCCTGCGCGGCCTGAAGGACCGCTACGAGGTGCACCACAAGGTGCGCATCCAGGACGCGGCGCTGGTCGAGGCGGCGCGCCTCTCCCATCGCTACATCGCCGACCGGTTCCTGCCCGACAAGGCCATCGACCTCGTGGACGAGGCCGCCTCCCGGCTGCGCATCGAGATCGACTCCATGCCGACCGAGGTGGACGAGGTCAGGCGCCGCATCGGCCAGCTCGAGATCGAGAAGCAGGGGCTGGTGAAGGAGAAGGACGACGCGTCGCAGGCGCGCCTGGAGAAGGTGGAAAAGGAGCTGGCGCAGCTCAACGAGGAGTTCGCCGCGCTCAAGGCGCGCTGGGAGAACGAGAAGAAGGCGATCCAGGAGGTGGCCGGCGCCAAGGCGGAGATGGACCGGCTGAAGAGCGACCAGGCCGCGGCCGAGCGCACCGCCGACTTCAACAAGGCGGCCGAGATCAAGTTCGGCCGGCTGCCCGAGCTCCAGCGCAAGGTCGAGCAGGGACAGCAGCGCCTGGCCGAGGTGCAGCGCCAGGGTGCCATGCTGCGCGAGGAGGTGACCCCGGAGGAGATCGCCGAGGTCGTCTCCAAGTGGACGGGCATCCCCGTCACCCGGCTCGTCGAGGGCGAGGTGGAGAAGCTGCTCTCGATGGAGGAGCGGCTGGCCGCGCGCGTCGTCGGGCAGGACGAGGCGGTGCGCGCCGTCTCGGCGGCGGTGCGGCGCGCGCGCTCGGGGCTGCAGGACCCGAACCGGCCGATCGGCTCGTTCATCTTCCTCGGCCCGACCGGCGTCGGGAAGACGGAGACCGCCCGCGCGCTGGCCGAGTTCCTCTTCGACGACGAGGCGGCCATGGTCCGCCTCGACATGAGCGAGTACATGGAGAAGCACGCCGTGTCGCGGCTCATCGGCGCGCCCCCCGGCTACGTCGGCTACGACGAGGGCGGGCAGCTCACCGAGGCGGTGCGGCGCCGGCCGTACGCGGTCGTGCTCTTCGACGAGATCGAGAAGGCGCACCACGACGTGTTCAACGTCCTCCTCCAGATCCTCGACGACGGGCGCCTCACCGACGGCCAGGGCCGGACGGTCGACTTCCGGAACGCGGTCGTCATCATGACCTCCAACATCGGGTCGGAGCAGATCCAGCGGCTCGCCGGACGGCCGGGCGCGCAGATGCAGGAGATCCGCGAGGCGGCGCTGGAGAACCTCCGCTCCGAGTTCCGCCCGGAGTTCCTGAACCGCGTGGACGAGATCGTGGTGTTCCGTCCGCTCGGCCGCGAGGACCTCGGCCGCATCGTCGAGATCCAGCTCGGGCGGCTGCGCAAGCTCCTCACCGAGCGCGGGCTCACGCTGGAGCTGTCGGAGGCCGCGCGCGAGACCATCGCCGACGCCGGGTACGACCCCGTCTACGGCGCGCGGCCGCTGAAGCGCGCCATCCAGCGGCTGGTGCAGGACCCGCTCGCCGGGCGCATCCTGCGCGGCGAGTTCAAGGCCGGCGACCACATCGTCGTGGCCGAGGGAAAGGGCGAGACGCTCGAGTTCGCGAAGGGCGCGCGCCGGCCGGAGCCGGTCGAGACCGTGCATTGACGCGGGGCGGCGCGAGGTGAGGGAGCCCCCTCACCCCGCCGCCCGGCGCGTCTACTGCCGGCTGAGCCGCACCACCTCGTCCGCGAAGCGACGGGCGAACTCGGCGGGCTCGACCTCTTCGCCCGCTTTCCGGCTCGCCGATCTGAAGCGGTGCCAGTTGTCCGCGATCACCGCGTCCATGAGCGGGTTCCACCCGAGCTTCCGCCGGACCGCGTGCCGCCAGTCCGTCGATTCCCCGTAGAGCCCGACGACCGCGTGCTCGGTCTCCTCGACCTCTTCGGGCGACAGCTCGCCGATGACATCGAGCGCGTAACTCTCGATCACGGCCAGCTGTGGATTCCCCTCGTACCGCTCGACCCCGGGACAGGACTCGACGACCTCGTTCCCCGGTGCCTCGAGCAGCGCCGCCTGCGGCGCGTGGCGCGCAGGCCACAACCGCTCCAGGAGCTTCATTCCGCACCCCCACGGTGCCGCCGGTCCGCCTCCTCACGGAGCCCTCGTCCGGCGCCTGGTGTGGTCTAATGTCGCAGGTCAATTTTTGCTGTAAAAGACCTCCTCCAGAAAAAGCCCCTGTGGTGGCGCGGTCTTACCGGCGAGAGCCCGATCGCGCCCGGCGAGCACGTCGGACACCCAGTCCGGGTCGCGACGTCCGAGACCGACCTCCACGAGCGTCCCGGCGATGTTCCGGACCATGTGCTTCAGGAACGCGGTCGCCTCGATCACGAGGTCGAACCGCTCGATCGGCTCGCCGGTCGCCTCGAGATCGAGCCGGCGCACCTCGCGCATGGCGTGTGCGGCGGTACAATCGGCGGCGCGGAAGGCGCTGAAGTCGTGGCGACCGACGAGTGCCGCCGCGGCCCGCCGCATCGCGTCGCGGTCCAGCGGGCGGTGGACCTGCCAGGCGCGGAGCCGGGTGAGCGGCGCCCGCGTGGGCGCGTTCTCGATCCGGTAACGGTAGCGCTTCCCGCGTGCGCTGCGGCGCGCGTCGAAGCCTTCGGCCTCGAGCGTCGCAGCCCGGACGGCCACGTCCTCGGGGAGGAGCGCGTTCATTCCCTGCACGTAGGCGGTGAGCGGAAGGGGCGACGGCTCGGGAAAGCTCGCGACTTGCCCGAGCGCGTGGACGCCGGCGTCGGTCCGCCCGGCCGCCGTCACGCGCCGCGGCGCCTTGTGGAGCGTCGCGAGCGCGCGCTCGACCTCGGCCTGGATCGACGGCCCGTTCGGCTGGACCTGCCAGCCGACGTAGCGGGAGCCGTCGTACTCGAGGATCAGCTTGACCACGGGCATGGGGGGCGGACGCTAGCACGGCGGTGCCCGCGTCCCCCTGTGGACCCGTAGCCTGACGCCTGAAGCCTCGTCCCTACCTCGACGCCGCCGGGCAGAAGACCTGCGTCAGCACCACGGAGTTGTTGTCCGTGCGGCACTCGCCCACGACGCCCTGCCCCGTGCCGTCGTCGTTCACGTCGACCTCGAGGTCGACCGGGGTGGCCGGCGCCGGCGAGAGCGAGAGCGCGACGGTCTCGCTCGACCCGGGCACGATCGCCCCGGCGGTCGCCGCGGTGGCCAGCACCTGGTGCGTCGCGCGGTCGCGGACGACCACCGGCACGCCCGCCGCCACGAGCACCGCCCCGCGGTTCCACACGTCCACGGAGAGGCGCAGGGTCGCCGGGCACGGGGTCTGGTCCTGGCTGACGTCGGCCTGCGTCACCGCCAGGTCGGGCGCGCGGAAGTCGGCGTTGCCGATCGGGTTCATCCGGAAGTTGTTGAGCAGGTCGCCGAACCACGACGTGGTCCAGTTCGGCTCCTCCACCACCGGCACCGACGCATCGTCGAGGATGTTGGTGACGTGGTACGCGTGCTGGTTCCAGATCGGTCGGGTCGAGACCCAGTGGTCGCGCAGGTCCTTGTACACGGTCACGCCGTGCTTGCCCGAGCCGAAGTGACGGCCCCACGGGCACACGATGTCGCCGCAGACGCTGTTCGTCGCCACCACGATCTCGGCCCTCCCGTCGCGGTCGACGTCGGCGATGACCGGCGTCTCGTGCACGGTGCAGGACGGGTTCGGCGCCTCGAACAGCGTCGCACCGCTCGTGCCCTCGTACACGCGCGTGTAGCACTCGTCGCCGTACACCACCTCCGCCTTGCCGTCGTGCTCGAAGTCGAACACGGACGAGCCGGTCACCATCGAGGTGTCCTGCGTCGGCTTCGTCCAGAGGATGGGGTTCGCCGCGAACGGCTTGAACACCGTGTACGACGACTTGCCGGCGACGCCGATCTCGAGCTGCCCGTCGCCGTCGAAGTCGGCCACCGTGGGCGGGCCGCCGCCGGGCGGGGGCGGGTTTCCGCCCGGCGGGATCGCCACCGGCCCCCAGATCACGTTCCCCTGCCAGTCCTGCAGGCGCACGAAGCCGGCCGACACCACCACGATGTCGGGGTGAGGATCGGCCGTGAAGCGCGCCACCGCCACCAGGCCGTCGGGCTGCCCGTTGGGCCAGCCCGGCTTCGGCTTGCAGTTGTTGTCGTAGACGGTGTTGCCGGTGACGATGTCGGGCACGCCGTCGAGGTCGATGTCGGCGACCGTCGAGATGGGCCCGAGGAAGTTCTCGCCGATGCCGGGCGAGCCGCCGCCGTTCGCACCCTGGCACAGGATCTTGCCGTGCGCGTCGATGACCGTGGCGCCGATGATCACCTGAGCCTGCGGCCCGCCGTAGAGGTTCGCGATGGACGGCGCGCCCCAGAAGACGCGCGGCCCGATCACCTCCCACAGGAACTTGCCGGTGTGGTCGAAGGCGACGAGCCCGTCGTCGATGGGCGGGCCGTGGTGCCCCGGGTCGGTCGCCGGCCAGGTCGTACCGAGCCGCGCGGTCACGAACTCGGTGAACCCGTCGCCGTCGAGGTCGGCGCCCGCGATGCCGGCGAGCCCGTTGACGAGGTGGGCGGGGTCGCTCGTCCACAGCTCGCTGCCGTCGCGGCCGGAGACGGCGCGCATCACGCCCGCCAGGTTCGAGCCCGCGCCCTGGTCGCCGCGCACCGAGTTGAAGACGACGGCGGGCGCCGCGAAGGCGTCGTTCGTCACGCGCTCGAGCGGCACCACCACCGGCGCCGCCAGGACGTCCGCGTACTGAGGCTGGTTCGTCGACCCCGTCCACTGCCAGGCGACGCGCGGCGTGAACGGACCCTTCGGAGGCACCCAGGTGCAGGTCGGGTCGGCGCCGCCCGAGCAGAGGTTGCCGGCGCCGCAGACCTGGCCTGCGGGGCAGCACGCCCCGCCGCAGGCCTGCGTGCCCGTGCTGCAGGTGGTCTGGCAGGTGCCGCCCTGGACCGACTGGCCGGAGGGACAGCCTCCGCCGGGCGGCGGCGCGCTCCCGCCCTTGCAGCTGGCGACCGCCGACAGGACCGCCCCCGCGAGCACCCACTGGACCAGTCGCCTCATGACCACCCCCGCGCTCGACCGTGGCGCGAGCGGCGCGTGTGCACGGCGCGCGCCAGCGCCCGGTCCGGCCCTCCACGCGCGCGCGGCGGGGCGGGCACGTGCGCCGCGCCGGGGCGCGAGGGAAAACCGTTGCCCATCCGGGCGAGGCGCGTCGTTCACCGTGCGTCACGCAGAGGGCGCGCCCGCGGGCGGGGCCCCGTCGTTGACCCCGTCGACGGGGCGCGCTATATGCCCTCTTCACTTTTTCTTGAAGTCTCCGAGAGGGAGCATGAGCCGAGAGCAGGCGGTCCTCACGCAGCTCGACGCGAGCGCCGAGCGGGGCGTCCGCCCCGAGAAGGCGCAGGCCGCGCTGCAGGAGGTCCCTCGCCTCGCCGCCGAGCTCGCCTCGCTGGAGGAGCACCTCACCTGCGCCACCGCCGACGCCGAGGCGACGCTGCGGGCGGCGGCGCGCCACCTCGTCGGCTCGGGCGGGAAGCGCATCCGGCCCACCGTCACCCTGCTCGCCTGCGGCGCGTGCGGGGGCGAGCTGCCCGCGGCGGTCCCCTTCGCCTGCGCCGCCGAGCTCACCCACTCCGCGACGCTCCTCCACGACGACGTCATCGACGACGGCCCCACCCGGCGCGGGCAGCCCGCGTCGCGCGTCCTGTGGGGGAACGCCGTCTCGGTCCTCACCGGAGACTGGCTGCTCACCCGGGCGCTGGAGATCGTCGCGGCCGAGCCGGCCCGCGCCGCAGCGCTCCCCGCGCTCCTCGCCACGATGCGTCGCCTGGTGGAGGGCGAGGTGCTGCAGCTGTCGCTCCGCGGCTCGTTCGAGGCCACCGAGCGGGACTACTTCGACGTGGTGCGCGGGAAGACCGCCTCGCTGTTCGGGTGGAGCGCCGCCGCGGGAGCCTGGGCGGCCGGCGTCCGCGGCGAGGTCCCCGAGGCGCTGGCGGAGTTCGGCGAGGGCATCGGCATGGCGTTCCAGCTCGTCGACGACGCGCTCGACTACGCCGCCGACCCGGCGCTCCTCGGAAAGCGTCTCGGGCAGGACTTCCTCGAGGGCAAGGCGACCCTCCCGCTCATCCGCGCCTTCCACCGGGAACCGGCCATCCGCGACCTCCTCTCGGCGCTGGTCGAGGGCACCGTGCAGCCGGACGACGCCGCCGGCGAGGTGCTCCAGGCCGTCCGGCGCACCGGCGGCGTGGAGGCGGCGCGCGCGCTCGCGCGCGAGCACACGGCCGCCGCGATGAAGGCGCTCGCCAAGGTGCCGGACGGTTCGCACCGCACCGCGCTGGCCGACGCGGCCCGCGCCCTCACGGAACGCGCCTTCTAGCGCGCGGGGCGCCGAGCCCCGACCGCGCGCGCGCCCGCGGACCCCGCCGCCGGCTCGCTGGCCACCGCGCACCGGCGGGACGACCGCCCAGCGGGGCTCCTCCCCGGCGCGGCAAGTGGCGTCCGCGAGCGCGTCGTCCCTAGCTTGCCGGAGCATGGCGCGAGCGAGCTTCCGGCGGCGGCCCGATGGAATTCCCGAGATCGTCCGGGCGCGGCGGCTCCGCGAATGGCTCGTTCCGCTCGGCGCCGCCGTGGGCGTGCTGGCGCTCGCGCCGGCGCTCTTCGCCGCCGCCGCCGTCTACTTCACGCTGGGAGTGCCGCTCCTCGCCGGCATCGCCATCTTCCTCGGAGCGCGCGCCCTGCACCGCCGCGCCCGCCGGCCGCTGCCCGTGCCGCCGGTGGCGCTGCGCGTCGTGCGTGCCCCGCCGCTCCGCGGCGAGGGCGGGCGCGGGCGCTGACGTCCGCGGCGCTCAGTACTCCTGGTACTGCGGCTTCACGCGCGGGACGAGCCCGCGGTCGGCCGCCTCCGCCAGCAGGAGCGCGATGGCGCGGCGCCCGCGCTCGCCCGCCGTGCGGGTCCACGCGTTCACGTACATCCCGACGAAGCGGTCGGCCTTGGCGCGGTCCAGCCCGCGCGCGTAGCCCATGGCGTGGTCGAGCGCCTCCTCGCGGTGATCGAGGCCGTAGGCGACGCTCTCCGCCACCGCCCGCGCCAGTGCCGCGCGCGCCGGCTCGGGCAGGTCGCGGCGGACGCCGTTCATGCCGAGCGGGAGGGGCAGCGCCGTGCGGCGCGTCCACCAGGCGCCGAGGTCCTCCACCACGCGCAGCCCCTCCTCGGCGGCGGTGAGCTGCCCCTCGTGGATGACGAGCCCGGCGTCGACCTCGCCCCGCTTCGCGGCGGCGCCGACGGCCTTGAAGTCCATGATGACGGGCGTGTGCAGCGGCAGGCGCAGCGCCAGCGCCAGCGCCGCCGTCGTCCACTTGCCGGGGATGGCCACGCGGCGGCCGGTGAGCTCGCCGATCTCCCGCACCGGGGAACCCTCCGGTACCACCACGCACGGTCCGTAGCCGTCGCCGAAGGAGCCGCCCGCGTCGAGGAGGAGGTAGCGATCGGCCAGCCACGCGTACGCGTGGACGGAGAGCGCGGTCACGTCGTAGCGCCCCTCCACCGCCGCCTTGTTGAGCGTCTCGATGTCCGACAGCTCGTGGACGAAGCGATAGCCCTCCGCCCGGACCTTCCCCGAGGCGAGCGCGTAGAACATGAAGGCGTCGTCGGAGTCGGGGGAGTGCGCCACCCGGATGTCGGTCGCCATGGCCATGGCCGCGCCTCTTAGCATTTCAACGATCGTTGAAACAAGCGGACGAGAGGAGTAGATAGGTCGCCCTCATGGCCCATCGCTCGCTGCGCAGCTTCCTCGAGCGGCTCGAGCGCGCCGGCGAGCTCGTGCGCGTGCGCGAGCCGGTGGACGTGGTGCTCGAGATGGCCGCGCTCGCCGACCGCGCCGCCAAGCAGGAGGGGCCGGCGCTGCTCTTCGAGCGCCCCTCGTCCGGCGAGCTGCCGGTGGCGATGAACCTCTTCGGGACGCGGCGGCGCACGGCCTGGGCGCTCTCCGCCGAGGACCTGGAGGAGCCCGCCCGCGAGCTGCGCGACCTCCTCCGCATGGCCCCCCCGGTGAGCTTCTGGGACAAGCTGAAGATGCTGCCGAAGCTGGGCAAGCTCGCCACCTACACGCCGAAGCACGTGGGCGACGGGCCGGTGCGCGAGATCGTCGACCGCGAGCCCGATCTGCGGAAGCTCCCGGTGCTCACCACCTGGCCGCACGACGGCGGGCCGTTCATCACGCTGCCCCAGGTCGTGACGCGCGACCCGGAGCACGGCCTCCGCAACGTGGGCATGTACCGGATCCAGGTGCTCGGCCCGCGGCGCGTCGCCATGCACTGGCAGCTCCACAAGACCGCGACCGCGCACTTCCGTGCCTACAAGAAGCGCGGCGAGCGGATGCCGGTGGCCATCGCGCTCGGGGGCGACCCCGTCCTCACCTACTGCGCCTCCGCGCCGCTCCCGCCCGGGATCGACGAGTACCTCTTCGCCGGGTTCCTCCGGAAGGAGGGCGTGCCGCTCGTCCGCTGCGTGACGCACGACCTCGAGGTGCCGGCGGAGGCCGACATCGTCATCGAGGGCTTCGTCGACCCCTCGGCGCCGCTCGTGCGCGAGGGCCCGTTCGGCGATCACACGGGCTACTACTCGCTCGCCGACGACTACCCCGCCCTGGAGGTGAGCTGCATCACCCGCCGCAGCGACGCGGTCTACCCGGCGACCGTGGTCGGCCCGCCGCCCATGGAGGACCTGTGGCTGGGCAAGGCCACCGAGCGGCTCTTCCTGCCCATGCTGCAGACCGTCTTCCCCGAGGTGGTGGACATGTCCTTCCCGGCGGAGGGCGTGTTCCACAACCTCTGCTTCATCTCCATCAGGAAGGAGTACCCCGGGCACGCGAAGAAGCTGATGCACGGCATGTGGGGCTCGGGGCAGATGGCGAACACGAAGACGCTCGTCGTCTTCGACGAGGACGTCGACGTGCAGGACCACGCGCAGTGCGCCTGGCGCGCGCTCGCCAACGTGGACGCGAAGCGGGACCTCGTGGTGGTGGACGGCCCGGTCGACGTCCTCGATCACGCCGCGCCGCACTTCGCGCTCGGCGGCAAGATCGGGGTCGACGCCACCCGCAAGTGGGCGGAGGAGGGCGGGCGCGAGTGGCCGGAGCCGTGCGTGTACCCGCCGGAGGTGCTGGCGCGGATGGACGCACTCTACCAGCGCCTCGTCCCGGCTGCGCCGCCGCCGCGCCGGCCGCGCATCCCGGTGCCGCCGGCGGCGAGCTGGTCGCCGACGAAGGGAGTGGCGTAGATGGCGGTCCCGCTCCCGGGCGAGGCGAACCGCGCCGGCGCGGTGCGCGCGATGTTCGACCGCATCGCGCCCTCGTACGACCTCCTCAACCGCGTCATGACGCTGCGGGTGGACGTCCACTGGCGGCGCGTGCTGGTGCGGGAGCTCGGGCTCGGCGACGGGGAGCGGCTCCTCGACCTCTGCGCCGGGACGATGGACGTCGCCGCCGAGGCCCTGCGGCAGACGCCGGGCGCGCGCGTGGTCGGCGCCGACTTCGCCTACGAGATGCTGGTGCGCGGCGCGCGCAAGACGCGCCTCCCCGCGAGCCAGGCCGACGCGCTGGCGCTGCCGTTCGGCAGCGCCAGCGTGGACGCGGTCACGGTCGCCTTCGGCGTGCGCAACCTCGACTCCTGGGAGCGCGGCCTCGCCGAGATGGCGCGCGTGCTCCGGCCCGGCGGACGCCTCGGGGTCCTCGAGTTCTTCCGCAGCACGAGCGCCGGCTCGCGGCTCGTGCACGGCGCGTACAACCGCGTGGCGCTCCCCGTCTTCGGCCGGGTGCTCTCGCCCGACCCCGAGGCCTACCGCTACCTGGTGGCCTCCATGGAGCGCTTCGCCACCCGCCCGGAGTTCGAGGCCGGCTGCCGCGCCGCCGGGTTCGCCTCGGTGCGCGGCCAGACGCTCTTCCGGGGCGTGTGCGGCCTCGTGGTCGCGGAGAAGGCCGAGGCGTGAAGCTCGTCGTCGCCATCTCCGGCGCCTCGGGCGCGCCCTACGCCAGGCGCCTCCTCGACTTCCTCGCCGCCGACGGCGCGGCGCACGGGGTCGAGGTCGACCTCGTCTTCACCGAGACCGGCAAGCAGGTCTGGAAGCAGGAGATCGGCGCCGAGCCGGACTACCCGCGCTTTCGCACCTGGAAGAACCGCGACTTCACCGCGCCCTTCGCCTCGGGCTCGGCGGGGTACGACGCCATGGTGGTCGTGCCCTGCTCCGCCGGCGCCCTGAGCCGCATCGCCTACGGCGTCTCGCTCGACCTCGTCGGACGGGCCGCCGACGTCATGCTGAAGGAGCGCCGGAAGCTGCTCCTCTGCCTGCGCGAGACGCCGCTCTCGCTCGTGCACGCCCGCGCGCTCACCGCCGTCATCGAGGCCGGCGCCGCGGTGCTCCCGGCGAGCCCGAGCTTCTACTCGAACCCGAGGGACCTCGGCGAGCTGGTGGACACCGTGGTGGCGCGGCTGCTCGACCGGCTCGGGATCCCGAACGACCTCATGCGACGCTGGGAGGGGATGGCCCCCCGCTCCCACGTCGAGCCGGCGGAGGACTGAACGATGCTCTCGACCCTCGCGAACCGCGCGCTGGAGCGCGCCGGCCTCGGCGACCTGCGCGACAAGGTGCTGGCGCGGGAGCGCCTCACCGAGGCGGACGCCGTCCGGCTCCTGTGCTCGGACGACCTGGCCGCGCTGGGCGCGCTCGCCAACCACGAGCGCGAGCGGCGCCACGGCGACCTCACCTTCTACAACAAGAACGTCCACCTCAACTTCACGAACGTGTGCGTCGCCTCGTGCAAGTTCTGCTCGTTCGCGCGGCCCGATGACCGGACCGCCAGCGAGGGCTACACGATGAGCCTCGACGGGGCGGTGGACCACGTCCTCTCGAAGCGCGACCTCGGCATCACCGAGGTGCACATCGTGAACGGGCTCCACCCCGACCTCGCCTGGGAGTTCTACCTGGAGGTGCCGCGGCGCATCCGCGCCGCCTGGCCGGAGCTCCGGATCAAGGCGTACACCGCGGTCGAGATCCACTTCTTCGCGGAGAAGTTCGGGAAGAGCTACGAGCAGGTGCTGCGCGAGCTGCGCGCGGCCGGGGTGGACACGCTCCCCGGCGGCGGCGCCGAGATCTTCGCCTCGCGGGTGCGGCGGAAGATCTGCAACGACAAGGCCACCGCCGAGCAGTGGCTGGAGGTGCACCGGGTGGCGCACCGGCTCGGGATGAGGACGAACGCCACCATGCTCTACGGCACCATCGAGCGGCTGGAGGAGCGGGTCGACCACATGGCGCGGCTGCGCGCGCTGCAGGACGAGACGGGCGGGTTCCAGGTCTTCATCCCGCTCGCCTTCCACCCCGAGCACAACATGATGGGGAAGGCGTTCCCCAAGCCGACCGGCCACGACGGCCTGCGCACCTACGCGGTGGCGCGCCTCTTCCTCGACAACTTCGACCACGTGAAGGCGTACTGGATCATGCTGGGCGAGCGGCTGGCGCAGACGGCGCTCTCCTTCGGCGTGGACGACCTCGACGGCACCGTGCTCGAGGAGCGCATCTACCACATGGCCGGCGCCAGGACGCCGCAGGCGCTGGCCGAGGGCCAGCTGCACCGCCTCATCCGCACCGCCGGCCGCGTGCCGGCCGAGCGCGACAGCCTCTACCGCGTGCTGCGCGTCCACCCCGCCCGCCCCGCCGCGGCGTAGGGAGATCACGATGAAGAAGCTCCGCGCCGCCGCCGTCTCCTTCCTCAACGCGCGCCCGCTCACCGCCGCGCTCGAGCGCTCCGGACGGATCGAGCTCGTCCTCGCCGAGCCCTCGCAGTGCGCCGCGCTGCTGGAACGGGGCGAGGTCGACGTCGCGCTCCAGCCGGTCGCCGCCCTCGCCGGGAACGACTACGAGGTCGTCCCGGGCGTGGGCATCGGCGCCGACGGGCCGGTCTCGACGGTGATCCTGGCCGGCGAGCAGTCGCCCGCCATCTGGGACGAGGTCTTCCTCGACACGGCCTCGCGCACCTCGCACGTCCTCGCCAAGGTCGTGCTGGACGCGCGTGGGGTTCACCCGACGTGGACACCCATGCCCGCCGCCGACGGCCTCGCCTCGGCGCGCGGGACGAAGGGCGCGCTCGTCATCGGCGACCGCGCCTTCGACGTCTCCGCCAACCACGTGCTCGACCTCGGGCGCGAGTGGAACGCGCTCACCAAGCACCCGATGGTCTTCGCGGTGTGGGCCGCCCGGCCGGGCGTGCTCCGCCCGGAGGACGTGGCCGACATCACGCGGGCGGCGCACGAGGGCCTCGGCATGCGCACCGAGCTGGCGCAGGCCTTCGCCCGGGAGCGCGGCGGCGACCCGGAGAGGTACCGCCGCTATCTCACCCACCGGCTGCGCTACGGGCTCGGACCGTACGAGCTGCTGGGGCTGGAGGCGTTCCTGGCCCGCGCCGCCGAGCTCGGCTTCCTCCCCGAGACGAAGCTCCGCTTCGCGGACGACCGCGTGCGCACCTCGCGCGTCCGCCGCCAGGTCTCGCTCGACACCGCCCTGCAGAAGGGGGCCGACGGCGAGCGGCTCGACCGCGACGAGGCGGAGCTGCTCGACGAGAAGGCGCCGCTCCTCGAGCTGGGGCTGGCCGCCGACGCCCGCCGCCGTGCGCTCCACCCCGACAAGGTCGTCACCTACATCGTCTCGCGGAACGTGAACTACACGAACGTGTGCACCACCGCGTGCCACTTCTGCGCCTTCTACCGGCCGCGCGGCCACGCCGAGGCGTACGTCCTCGACCGCGCGCAGCTGGCGGAGAAGATCGAGGGGACGATCGCGGTGGGCGGGATCGAGATCCTGCTGCAGGGCGGGCTCCACCCCGACCTCGGCATCGAGTACTACGAGGACCTCTTCCGCTGGGTGAAGGCGACCTACCCCACCATCAACCTGCACGCGCTCTCGCCGGAGGAGATCTGGCACATCGCGCGCACGAGCCAGCTCCCGCTGGAGGAGACGATCCGGCGGCTGGTGGCGGCCGGGCTCGACTCCATCCCCGGCGGCGGGGCGGAGGTGCTCGACGACGAGGTGCGGCGCCGCATCGCCCCGCTCAAGTGCTCCACCGACGAGTGGCTGGTGGTCATGAAGGAGGCGCACCGGGCCGGGCTGCGCTCCACCGCCACGCTCATGTTCGGCGTCGGCGAGGAGCCGCGCCACCGCGTGGAGCACCTCGTGCGCCTGCGCGAGCTGCAGGACGAGACGAAGGGGTTCACCGCGTTCATCTGCTGGACCTTCCAGCCGGAGCACACCCGGCTCGAGCCGGGGGACAACACGGCGCACGCCTATCTCAGGGTGAACGCGCTCTCGCGCCTCGTCCTCGACAACGTCCCGAACCTGCAGGCCTCCTGGGTCACCATGGGCGGCGGCGTGGCCCAGGCCGCGCTGCACATGGGCTGCAACGACTTCGGCAGCGTCATGATCGAGGAGAACGTGGTCTCGGCCGCCGGGACCACCTTCCAGATGGACTCGGAGGAGGTGGAGCGGCACATCCGCGACGCCGGGTTCACGCCCATGCGGCGCAACATGAAGTACGATCGGATCGCGGTGGCGCGGTAGATGGGCGTGCGCGTCGTCAGCGCGCCGTGGGTGCTGCGCGGCGCCGGCGAGACGTCGCTGCGCGACGGCGCGGTCGCGCTCGACGGCGACCACGTCGTGGCGGTCGGCCCGGCCGCCGAGCTGGAGTCGCGCTTCGGCCGCGTCGAGCGGCTCGACGCGGTGATCCTGCCCGCGCTGGTGAACGCCCACACGCACCTCGAGCTGTCGCACCTCGCCGGCCGCATCAGCGGCGGCGAGGGGCTCCCCGGCTGGATCCAGCTCCTGGTGGCGACGCGCGCCTCGCACCCGCTCCCGGAGCGCGCCCTCGACGACGCCGTGCTCGACCTGGAGGAGGCGGGCGTCGCCGCCGTGGGCGAGGTCACGAACACGCTCGCCGCCCTGCCCGCGCTCTCCCGCGCCGGCGTCGCGGGCACGCTCTACCACGAGGTCTTCGGCTTCTCCGGTGCGCGCATCGAGGCGGCGCTGACGCTCGCGCACGACCAGCGCGCGAAGGCGCCGCCGCCCGGGTCCGGGCTGCGCATCGTGCCCTCGCCGCACGCCGTCTACTCCACGAACCCGCGCGTCCTCGCCGACCTCCTCCGCGCCGGACCCGCCTCGGTCCACCTCGCCGAGGACCCGGCCGAGCGGCGCTTCTGCGCCGAGATGACCGGGCCGTTCGCGAGCCTCATGCGCACGCTGGGCGCGGTGGACCTCCGGCCCCTCGGCCGGTCGCCGGTGGCGGTGGCGGCGCCGCACCTCCACCCCGGGGCGCTGGCCGTCCACTGCGTCGACCTCGACGGCGAGGACCTGGCCGCGCTCTCCGCCTCCGGCGCCACCGCCGTGCTCTGCCCTCGCTCCAACCTGCACATCGGCGGGCGCCTCCCCGACCTGCCCCGGCTGCTCGCGGCCGCGATCCCGCTGGCGGTGGGCACCGACTCGCTCGCCTCCGCGCCGTCGCTCGCGCCGCTGGCGGAGGTGGCCGCGCTCGCGACCGCCTTCCCGGAGGTACCGGCCGCGCGCCTGCTCCCGCTCGCCTGGAACGGCGCCGCCGTCGGCGCGCCGCACGTGGGTCGCCTCGCCGCCGGCCGCGCGCCGGGCGTGCTGGCGGCACC
>DASTGH010000176.1:0-2886 GCA_035719345.1 Anaeromyxobacteraceae bacterium | reverse complement strand
CTCCGCCGTGGGGGCGGCGCTGCGGGCCGCGCCCGCGGGCTACGCCTGGTCGGGCGGCGATCCGGCGGAGGCGCTGCGCGGGCTGCTCGCGGGCGCCGCCGCGCTCAGGTGAAGGTGGCGAGCGCCTCGCCGAGCGCGCTGCGCACGGCCGCGCTGCCCGAGAGGAGCCGCAGCTCGTCGAGCGTGAGGTAGGCGGTACGGGCGCCCCGCTTCGAGCGCAGGTCGAGCCGCACGCGCTGATGCTCGCGCGTGATGCGCGCCTCCGAGCCGGCGGCGAGGTCGCGCTCGATCGATCGCAGGTGGCGGTGGATGCGCAGCGCGCGACGCCCTTCCGCCGAGGCGAAGGCGAGGAAGTGGCGGTTGCGGCTGAAGCCGGGCTCCTCGCGGAGCCGCCGCACCACGCGCTCGATGAACGAATCCATCGCCGCCGAGGTTAGCACCCGCGCCGGCGGCGGAGCCAGGGACGCTACCCGGCGCGCGGCGCGGTCGCCGCCGCCTTGCCGGCGAGGAACGCGCCGAGGGCCCGATCGGTCCGGCCGATGTGGTCGATGAGCCAGCCCCCCACCTTCTGGTTGAGCTGCGTGGCGAGCGCGGGCGACGCGCCGGTCCTCGCCAGCTCCGCCTTGAGCTTGACGAAGTCGGCGACGAAGGCCTCGTGCAGCTTCTCGTGGGCGGCGGCGTCGGGGTAGCCGGTGCGGGCCATGAGCCGCTCCTCGTCCCCGAAGTGCCGGATGACGTAGTCGCCCAGGAACTGGACGATGCGGGTGACCTCGGCCTCGCCGTGGCGCGCCTCCATGGCGGCGATCAGCTGGTTCACCTGCTTGAACAGCTCGCGGTGCTGCGCGTCGATCGCCTCGACGCCGACGGCGAGCTTCTGGGACCACTCGATGGCCATGTCGGCTCTCCTCGGCGGGCGCCGGCTGCAAGGCCCCTGCCGTCCCGCGCCGCGCGAACCGCCGGACGGGACGGGCCGCGGTGGGTGACGGACGCGGGGTCGCGCCCGACCCCGGGAGCGCGGCGACGCGGGCTACGAGCTCGCCGGGCCGCCGCGCACGAAGCTGCCGATGCGGCGGTCGGCGTCGTAGATGTGCGTGCGCAGCCAGGAGGTGAGCCAGACGTTCACGCGCACCACCAGGCCCGGCGATGCGCCGTCGCGCCGGTGCTCCGCCTCGAGCGCGGTCAGGTCGCGGACGAAGGCGGCGTGCTCGGCCGTGTGCTCCTCCCGGCCCGGGAACCCCACCTCGCGCATGAGTACCTCCTCGTCGGCGAAGTGCGTCACCACGTACTGGCGGAGGAAGGCGAGGGTGTGCCCGACCTCCTGGCGCGACGAGCCGCGCCGGATGGCCTCGATGAGCGCGTCGAGGCGGACGAACAGCTCCCGGTGCTGCCGGTCCAGCTCCGGCAGCCCGGTGATGAGCGTGTCGTCGAAGGCGATGGCCATGGCCGGGCGACAGTATACGTCGCACGGCCGGACCACCGGCAAAACTGCGTCCCGCGTCCAGGCGAGGCCACCGCCACCCGGCGTCCGTCCTCAACCCTCGGACAGCTCGGCGTCGCGCACCGCGCGCTCCAGGGCGCGGCGGCCGCGCACGGTCGAAGGTCCCACGAAGACCGCCACCAGGTTACGCCGCGTGAAGGTGGCGCGGGCCACGCGCAGCACGTCGGCCGGGGAGACGCGCTCGACGCGGCGGCATCGCTCCTCGAACCCCTCCGGCGCGTGCAGCACCTCGCCCGAGCCGTACCAGCCGGCGAGCTCGGCGGCGCTGTCGAGCGAGAAGGCGAGCGTCATGCGGTGGCGTCGCTGGACGCGGACGAGCTCCTCCTCGGGCACCGCCCGCGCGGAGAGCTCCCCGAGCACCCGCAGGATCTCGCTCACCACCCGCGGCAGCTTGCGCGGGGCGCAGGCGCCGTCGACCGCGAACATGCCCGCGTCGGCGAAGGAGTCGATCCCGGCGTGCAGCGAGTAGGCCAGGCCGCGCCGCTCCACCACCTCGAAGGGGAGGCGCGAGGAGAGCCCGTCGTCGAGCAGCCGGCGGATGACGAGGTGCACCGGATAGTCCGGGTGGTGCTCGGGCGGGCAGGGGAAGTTGAGGCACAGCTCGCTCTGCGCGTCGTCGTGGTCGACGTGCTCGACGCGCGGTCCCTCCGGCCAGGGCGGCGGCGGGCGATCCACCGAGAGGCGGCCGCGGGGCAGCCGCCCGAAGTGCTCCTCGGCCAGCTCGGCCACCTCGGCCTCGTGCACCGGCCCCGCCACGCACAGGACCAGGTTCGCGCCCACGTAGAAGCGGCGGTGGTGCGCCCGCACCTCGTCGTCTCCGAGCGCGCGGATGATGTCGGGCGTGCCCGCGATCTTGAAGCCGAGCGGGTGGGCGCCGAAGGCGAGGCGCTTGGACAGGTTGTCGGCGTCGATGTCGCGGCCGTCGCCGTCCACCTCGTCCAGGATCTCCTCGAGGATGATCTCGCGCTCGACGTCCATCTCCCGCAGCAGCGGCCGGCGGATCATGTCGCCGAGGATGGCGAGGCCGGTCCCGAGCTCGCCCGGGTGGATGGGCGTGTAGTAGCAGCCGTGGTCGCGGGCGGTGATGCCGTTGAGGTTGCCGCCGGCGCTCTCCACCGCGGCGTTCATCGCCACCGTGTCGGGCCAGGCCTCCGAGCCGCGGAAGAAGAGGTGCTCGAGGAAGTGGGAGACGCCGTTCACCGCCGGCGCCTCGTGGCGCGAGCCGGCGCGCACGTACAGCGCGATCATGGCGGAGTGCAGCCCGGGCGCCGGCACGGTCAGGACGCGCAGCCCGTTCTGCAGGACGCGGCGGCGCGCCTCGCAGAACGCGGGCGCGAGCCGGGCGGCGGCCGTGGCGCGCGCGCCGGCGCGGCCCAGGGTCCGCGCCC
>DASTGH010000175.1:0-16639 GCA_035719345.1 Anaeromyxobacteraceae bacterium | reverse complement strand
GTCGTGCACGTTGCCCGTGTAGACGTAGCGCAGGCCCTCGGCCAGCGCGCGGCGCCGGGCGCGCCGCAGCGTCGCCGGGGGCGTCGGCGGGACGTCGAGCATCTTGTAGTCGGGGTGGAAGGCGCTGAAGTGGAGGGGGACGTCGGGCCCGAGCTCGCTCGCCACCCACGCCGAGAGCTCCCCCACCTCCCCCTCGGAGTCGTTGTACCCGGGGATGAGCAGCGTGGTGATCTCGGTCCAGACGTCCGTCTCGCGCACGAGCCAGCGCAGGGTCTCCTTCACCGGCTCGAGCCGGGCGGCGGCGAGATCCCGGTAGAAGCCCTCGGTGAAGGCCTTCAGGTCGACGTTGGCGGCGTCGATCTTCCGGTACAGCTCGGCGCGCGGCTCGGCGTGGATGTAGCCGGCGGTGACGGAGACCGTGCGCAGGCCGAGCGCGTGGGCGGCGTCGGCGACGTCCATCGCGTACTCGGCGAAGATGGTCGGGTCGTTGTAGGTGAACGCGACGCTGGCCGCGCCCGCGTCCCTGGCGGCGCGGGCGATCGCCTCCGGGCCGGCGCTCGCGGCGAGCCGCTCCATGTCGCGCGACTTGGAGATGTCCCAGTTCTGGCAGAACTTGCAGGCGAGGTTGCAGCCGGCCGTGCCGAAGGAGAGGACGCTCGTGCCCGGGTAGAAGTGGTTGAGCGGCTTCTTCTCGATGGGGTCGAGCGCGAAGCCGCTGGAGCGCCCGTAGGTGGTGAGCACCATCCGGTCGCCCTGGCGCTGGCGCACGAAGCACATGCCGCGCTGTCCGTCGTGCAGCTTGCAGTCGCGCGGGCAGAGGTCGCACTGGATGCGGCCGTCCGCGGTCGCGTGCCACCAGCGCCCGGGGAAGGGGTCGCTCACGGCGCGCCCTCGTCGGCGAAGCGCTCGGCGCCGTAGCGCCAGAGCGCGACCTCGTCGCTCCAGAAGTCGCGGGGCAGCCCGGCCTTCGTCTTCAGGGCGGCGAGGAACGCGCCGGCCTCGGGCAGCTGCTCCCACATGATCGGCAAGAGCGTGGCGCGGCGCCCTCGCCAGCCGAGCACGACGCCGTCGGTGCCCGGGCGCAGCGCGGCGCGCGCGCCCGCCTCGCCGCCGGCGAACTCCACCGGCGCGAGCGGCGAGAGCACCGAGACCTCGACCTGGAGGCCGTCCACGTCCGCCAGCCGGAGCGGCGTGCCGCGCGGGTCGTCGAGGCCTGCGGCGACGGCGTTGTGGGCGACGTCGTCGACGAGCCCGCGCACCGCCTGCAGCGAGCCGATGCAACCCTGCAGGCTGCCGCCGGGCCGGCGCAGGGTGACGAAGGTCGCGGTGCGCGCCTCGCCCCAGTCGCCCTCGGGGCGGGCCGCGCGCGGGCCCCCCAGGGCCTCGCGGAGCCGCGCCCGAGCCCAGCGCACCAGGATCCGGCCGCGCTCGGCGTTCACGCCGCCCCCTCGTACAGCGCGAACGCGCCGTAGCCCACCACCTCGTCGCGCGGGCCGGCGGTGTCGCCGGAGCAGCGGAGGTCCAGCCGCTCGATGCGCAGTTCGCGCCGCCCTGCCACGTGCAGCAACCCGTTCACTCCCACGGCGCCGCACGCCTGCTCGCCGAGCAGCGGCGGACCGCCCGCCTCGATCTGGCGGGCCGTCGCCTCGTCCACGGCGCGCGCCCGCCGGTACGGGAGGTAGTGAGAGAGATCCGAGCTCACCACCACCAGCGTCTCGGGCCCGCCCCACAGGCGGTCCAGCACCGCGCCCACGTGCTCCGGCGGGGCGCGCCCCGCGACGAGCGGCACGATCCGCGCCCGCGGCGCGACCCGTTGCAGGAACGGCAGCTCGACCTCGACCGCGTGCTCCTGGGCGTGGGCCGCGGCGCTCGTCCCGACCTCCGGCACGCCGGCGAGCGCCTCGACGTCCACCTCGATCTCGCCGAGCGGGGTGCGCAGCCGGTCGCAGCCGGGCGCCGCGACCCCCTCGAGCGCCACGCGGTGCGCCGGCGCGATCACCACCGCCCGCGACAGGCGCGCTCCGTGCGGCGCGACGCGCGCGAAGGCCGACGCGGCGATGGGCCCGGAGTACACGTAGCCGGCGTGCGGCACGATGAGGGCCTTGGGGCACGGGCCGCCGGGCGCTCGCGCCTCCGCGAGCATGCGGTCGACCATCCGCCCGAGCGCCTCCGCCGACGCCGGGTAGAACGTGCCCGCCACCGCGGGTTCTCGGACGCTCGGCCGCACCGAGCCCACCATGGGCCGGATCGCGCGCGGTGACAACCCGCGGACGGACGCGCGGCGCTCGCGCCGGCGCGGGCGAAAGGGTACACCGGGGCATGCCCTTCGACGTCGAGGCCGTCCGCAGCCGCTTCCCCGCACTCGCCTCCGGCGCGGTCTTCTTCGACAACCCGGGCGGCACGCAGGTGGCGCAGCGCGTGGTCGATCGCATGACCGACTACCTCGTCCGCTGCAACGCCAACCACGGCGGCGCCTTCCGCACGTCGGTGGCGTCGGACGCCGTCCTGCGCGAGGCGCGCGCCGCCTGCGCCGACTTCCTCGGCGCGGCCTCGCCCGACGAGATCGCCTTCGGCCCGAACATGACGACGCTCACCTTCGGGGTCGCGCGCGCCCTGGCGCACGGCGTCGGGCCGGGCGACGAGGTGGTGGTCACCCGCCTCGACCACGACGCGAACGTGAGCCCGTGGACCACGATGGCGCGCGACCGCGGCGCGACGGTGCGGTGGGTCGACCTGCGCGAGGGCGACTGCACGCTCGACCTCGGCGCCTTCCGGGAGGCCATCGGGCCGCGCACCCGCCTCGTGGCGGTGGGCGCCGCGTCGAACGCGGTCGGGACCGTGAACGACGTCCGCGGGGTGGCGGAGCTGGCGCACGCGGCGGGGGCGCTCTGCTTCGTCGACGCAGTCCAGCTCGCGCCCCACCTCCCCGTCGACGTCGCCGCGCTCGGCTGCGACCTCCTCGCCTGCTCCGCCTACAAGTTCTTCGGGCCGCACGTGGGCGTCCTGTGGGGCCGCCTCGAGCTGCTCGAGCGCCTCCCCGTCTACAAGGTGCGACCGGCGCCGGACCGGCCGCCGGAGAAGCTCGAGACCGGCACCCAGAACCACGAGGGGATCGCCGGGGTGCTGGGTGCGATCGAGTACCTGGAGGAGCTGGGGCGCTCGCTGGGCGCGGCTGGCCCGCGGCGCGCCGCGCTCGCCGCCGCCATGGAGGCGATCGCGGTTCACGAGCGCGGCCTGTGCGCGCGGCTCCTGGAAGGCCTCGCCGGCGTGCGCGGGCTCCGCGTGTACGGCATCACCGACCCGGCGCGGCTGCGGAGCCGCGTCCCCACCGTCTCGTTCACGCTCGAGGGCTGGCGCCCGCGCGCGCTGGCGGAGCGGCTGGCGCGCGAGGAGATCCACGTCTGGGACGGCCACTACTACGCGCTCGAGCTGGTCGAGCGCCTCGGGCTGCGGGAGGCGGGCGGCATGCTGCGGGTCGGGCTCGCCCACTACAACACCGCCGCCGAGGTGGACCGGCTGGTGGCGGTCCTGCGCGCGCTCTGACCCACAGCGGCGGCGCAGGTGGGTGGTCGCGGAGCGAGAGCCCGTCGCCGGGAGCGATAAGATCGCGGCGTGAGGCGGCGCAGCCGGCGCGGGGCGGTCCGGCGACTCGCCCGGGCATGGCACGGCCTGTCCGGCGCGGGCCGCGCGGTCGCCGCCTTCGCCCTCCTCTCGCTCCTCACCATCGCGTACCAGGTCGTGCGCAAGCCGACCGAGCTGCTCGCGGTCGTGCCCTCCGCGGCGAAGACGCCGGCGCAGACCTGGGCCGCCTACGGGGAGCTCTTCCGGGAGGACGCGACCGGTGTGGTCGCGCCCGAGCTCCTGGCGGCGCTGGTCCAGGTGGAGAGCGCGGGGGACCCGCTGGCGCGGACGTTCTGGCGCTTTCGCTGGAGGGCGAACCCTCTCGACCTCTACGGCCCGGCCTCGTCGGCCGTCGGGCTCCTGCAGATGACCGACGGGACCTTCGCCGAGGCGCGGCAACTCTGCATCCACGATCACCGGGTGGTGCGCGCCGGGCCGTGGCAGGACCCCGGCACCTGCTGGTTCAATGGGACCTACGTGCGGTGGCGGGCGGCGGACGCCATCGAGATGACGTCCGCCTGGCTCGACCAGCGGACGCGCGAGGTCCTCGGCGCGCGGCTCGGGCGCACGCCGCCGGATCGGCGGCTCCGCCTCGCCGCCGTCGTCCACCTGTGCGGCCCGGGACGCGGCCTCGCCTACGCGCGCCGCGGCTTTCGCGCGCTCCCGCGCGAGCGCTGCGGCGAGCACGACCTCGCGGCATACGTGGCAAGGGTGGCCGCGCTGGCCGGGGAGTTCGAGCGGCTGGCGCGCGACGCGCCCTAGGGACGAGGCGGCGGATGCTGCTCTTCCACAAGCGCTTCCACGCCGGGCTCGTCGAGGGATCGGTGCGGCTCACGTTCCGCCTCTGGGACAAGCCACGCGTCCGGCCGGGCGGCCGCTACCGCGTGCACCCCATCGGCGTGGTGGAGGTGGACGAGGTGCGGCGCGTACCGCTGTCGGAGGTGGGCGACGCGGACGCGCGGAAGGCGGGGTTCCGCGACCGCGCCGACCTCCTCGGCTACATGGCGCCGCTCGCCGCGGAGCGCGGGATCGCGCTCCGCCCGTCCACGTCCGTGTACCGCGTGCTCCTCCACCACGGCGGGGACGGCGACCGCGTCGAGGGTGCGCTCGACCGCCGCGTCTCGGCGGAGGAGGCGGACCGCCTCGACCGCGCCCTCGCCCGCCTCGACCGCGGCGGCGCCTGGACCCGGGAGGTGATGCGGCTCATCGCCGACCGGCCGCGCGTCGCCGCCTCGCACCTGGCCGCCTCGCGCGGCGAGGAGCGGGACGCGTTCAAGGAGAACGTCCGCAAGCTGAAGCGGCTCGGGCTCACGATGAGCTTCGAGGTCGGCTACGAGCTGTCGCCCAGGGGGAAGGCCTATCTGCGGAAGCGGCGGTGACGGCGAGGGGGCAGGGTCATCGCGACGGGGTCTTCGGCGGCGGCGTGCGGGGCGCCGGCCGGCGTCCCGCGTTGCGCTTCCACGGCACGCCCCGCGTGCGGAGCCGCTCGCCGGGAGCGAGCCGCCCGGTGCGCCGCAGCGCCTCCTCCACCAGCGGCCGCTGCGCCGGGTCGGCCCAGCGCAGGAGCGCCTTCTGCATGCGCTTCTCGTGCATGTCGCGGACGACGTGCACCGGCTTCATGGTCATCGGGTGGTAGCCCGACCAGTGCATGTCGGAGGCGAGCGTCATGGGCGTGGGCGTGAAATCCTGCACCTGCTGCGGCTTCCAGCCGTTCCGCTGGAGGTACTCGTACAGCTCGACCG
Organism: Anaeromyxobacteraceae bacterium; assembly: GCA_035719345.1. GTDB lineage: Bacteria > Myxococcota > Myxococcia > Myxococcales > Anaeromyxobacteraceae > Anaeromyxobacter_A. Next base: position 11,276 of record DASTGH010000175.1, on the reverse strand, counting down.
CGTCCTTGAGCGAGCAGCCGGGGTGCGAGGAGATGAAGTACGGGACGAGGTACTGCTCCTTGCCCGCCTCGCGCGTGTAGCGCTGGAACTCGCCGCGGAAGCGCTCGAACTCCTCGATCCCCGGCTTCTTCATGGTCTTGAGGACGTCGGGCGCGGCGTGCTCCGGCGCCACCTTGAGCTGCCCCGAGACGTGGTGGGAGACGAGCTCCTTCAGGTACGCCTGCCCGTTCTGCTCGTCGTGGTGGGCGAGGTCGTAGCGCACGCCCGAGCCGACGAAGACGTGCTTCACGCCCTTCACCTCGCGCGCCTTCCGGTAGAGCTGCACGAGCGGGCCGTGGTCGGCCTTCCAGAACTTGCAGACGGTGGGGTAGACGCAGGAGAGGCGCCTGCACAGGCGGTGCGCCTCCTCGTCCGAGCAGTACATCTGCCACATGTTGGCGGTGGCGCCGCCGAGGTCGGTGATGGTGCCCCTGAAGTCGGGCCGGTCCGCGATGCGGCGGATCTCGCGCAGGATGCTCGCCTCGGAGCGGCTCGTGATCTCGCGTCCCTGGTGCTCGGTGATGCAGCAGAACGAGCACCCGGCGCTGCAGCCGCGGAGGATCTGGATCGACCAGCGGATCTGCTCCAGCGCCGGGATGTGCGCGCCGCCGTAGGAGGGGTGCGCGTCGCGGGCGAAGGGCAGCTCGCAGATGGCGTCGAGCTCGTCGGTCCCGAGCGTGGCGGCTGGCTCGTTCACGACGACCACCTTCGCCGACGCACCGTGGCCGTGGCGCTGCGTCATGACCCGGGCGTTCGCGCCGTTGTGCTCGAGGTGGTAGAGCCGGGAGAAGTTCGCGAAGGCGAGCTTGTCCCGCGCCACCACCTCGAACGGCGGCAGCTCGAGCACGGGGCGCGCGCGATGCTCGAGGTCGGCGAGCGACGGGTCCTTGGGGACGAGCGCGGTCCCCGGCACGTCCACGAGCCCGCAGGCGTCCTCGCCCGAGGCGAGCCGCCGCGCGATGTCGAGGATGGGGCGCTCGCCCTGTCCGTAGACGACGAGGTCGGCGGCGCTGCTCGCCGCGAACGAGGGCAGGATCCGGTCGTCCCAGTAGTCGTAATGGGCGAGCCGGCGCAGCGACGCCTCGACCCCGCCGGCGACGATGGGCACGGCCTCGCCGAACGCCTCGCGCGCCAGCCGGGCGTACACCGTCGCGGCGCGGTCGGGCCGCCGTCCCGCGGCGCCGCCCGGCGTGTAGGCGTCGTCGGAGCGGCGCCGCTTGTGCGCGGTGTAGTGGTTCACCATCGAGTCCATCGCGCCCGAGGCGACGCCGACGAAGAGCCGCGGCCGGCCCATGCGCGCGACGTCGTCCGGCGTCCGCCAGTCGGGCTGCGCCACCACGCCCACGCGCAGCCCCTGCGCCTCGAGCACGCGCCCGATGACCGCCGTCCCGAAGCTCGGGTGGTCGACGTAGGCGTCCCCGACGACGAGCAGCACGTCGAGCGCGTCCCAGCCGCGCTCGCGCATCTCGTCGCGCGTCGTGGGCAGGAAGCGGGCAGGCGGTCGGTCGTCGGGTCGGTGCATCGCGGCGGTTTCCATACATGACCGGAGCCGCTCGCCTTTTCAACCGTCGGGTCGGTCGCGGGCTTCGCTCGCGGTCGAGGCGCAGGGTAGTATCGCGGGCGCCGCCGGGCCTTCGCCTCGCGCCGCTCCATCCATGCCCCACTTCCCGAGCCCCGCCGACGAGCTCCGTCACCTCGAGGAGAAGCAGTTCACGGTCGGGCTCACCGACGAGGAGCAGGTGCGGCTCGCCGCCCTGTCCGAGCCCGCGCCGGCCGGCGGCGGATTCGACGTGGCCGCGGCGGCGGCCGGCGTCCTGGCGGAGACCCCGCCCGGGGCCGGGCCGTGGACCGCCGCCGACTACGGCTGGGATCCCTCCGACCCGAACGCCGTCGCGTGGGCGGCCTACTACTCCGAGCTGGGGTGGGACCCGGCGGCGGTCCAGGCGCACCTCGCAGCCGAGGCGGCCGCGAGCGCCGGCGAGGCGCAGCCCGAGGTCGAGACGGCGGAGTTCGCAGCCGGGGAGCCCGCCCCTCCGATCGACGACGTCGCCGCCCCGTTCGACGACCTGGCCCTTCCGTCCGACGGGGCCGACGCCATCGCAGCCGCGCCATGGGACACCGGCGAGCCGACCGCGGCGCTCGAGTCGCTCGGCTCGCCCCTGGCCGACTCGCTCGGCGCGCCCCTGGCGGAGGCGGCAGTGGAGCCTGCGCCGGCCCCGGCGGACGAGCCCGCGATGCCGGCGCTCGAGCTCGTCCACCCGGAGCCGGAGGCGGAGGCGGAGGCGGCGACCGCCGGGCCGTCGGCCTGGGACGCCCCTGCACCGGAGGCCTCCTACGCGCCGGAGGGCGAGGACGTGCCCGCGCCCGTCGCCGCCGCCGGCGGGACGCAGGTCTGGGACCTCTCCGCCGTCCAGGCGGCGCTCGCCGCGGGCTCGGGGCCGGCGGTCGAGGCCGGCGCCAGCGCGGTCGAGCTCCTGCCGACGTTCGACGCCGGGCCCGAGGCGGCCGCCGCGTCCGACGAGCCGCCCGACTTCCGCCACGACGTCCCGCCGGGCTGGCCGGGAGAGCCGGAGGCCGCCCTGCAGGCCGACTTCGAGCTGGCGGGCTCCGGCTCGTTCGATCCCGCCTCGACGGCCGCGCTGCCCGGCATGGACGCCCTCCCCCCCGCGTTCCCGGACCTCGCGCCGGCGCCGGAGGCGCCGCCGGAACCACCCGTGGCGGCCGCAGCGCCCGAGTCCACCGACGTGGCGCTCGACGACTTCGACATCGAGCTGGAGGGCGACGACCTCGAACCGGCCGCGGAGGCCCCCGAGGTGGAGCACGCGCCGGCGGATCCGACCGACCGCCTCGCCGCGCTCGACCTGTCGGCACCGTTCCTCGGAGAACCCGAGCCCGAGCCGGAGCTCGAGCCGGCGGCGGGCGTGGACTGGGCGGCGGCGCACGCGGTTCCGGCGGGCGACTCCGCGGTGGACCTCGCCACGTTCGAGGCCGAGCCCGGCGACGAGAGCGGCGGCGGTGCGCCGGCGGCGGACGGCGACGAGGGCGGCGGCGACGCCACGCGGCTTTGGGCGCTGAGCGAGCCCGCGCTGGCCGCGCCCCCTGTGCGCCTCTCCCCCGTGCTTCCGGCGCTCGAGGACGAGCCGGAGCCGTTCGTGGCCGCGGCGCCCGAGCCGCTCCAGGCGATCGAGCCCGAGCCGCTGCCGGTCATCGAGGCCGAGCCGGAGCCGACGCCCGAGCCCGAGGTGGTGGAGCTCGCCAGCGCGGCCGACTTCCTCGCCGCCGCGGCTGCGGCCGGCGGCCCGGACCACGCCACGCTGGCGCCGGAGGTGGAGATCGAGCCCGAGATCCTCGAGGTGGGCGACGACGTGCTCGAGGTCGCCGACGACGATGCGCCGCCGGCTCCGCCGGTCGTCGCGGTGCTCGAGCCGGTCGAGTCCGACCCGGCGGTGGAGCCGCCGGCAGCGGCGCGCCCCGCGCCTGCGCCGCCGCTCGGGCTCGAGGCGCTCTTCGGCGCCGACGAGATCCATGACGCGCCCGCGTTCCCCGACGTCGCCGCAGCGCCGGCACCCGCGGTCCCGGACGGCGAGAGCGCTCCGGAGCCGCCGCCCGCGGCGATCGCCCTCGGCCCGACCGATGCGGCGCCGTTCGCCGCGGCCCTTGCACCCGAGCCCCGGCCGGTCCCGCTGGCCTCGCCCGAGCCCGCCGGCTCCGACGCCGGGTCGGCGGACCCGTTCGGCCTCGAGGCCGCGGTCGAGGAGCCGCCGCCCGAGCCGGCGGCGGCGTCCACGGCGTTCGTCGCGGGCGCTCACCGGGTGGTGGTGCACACCGCCGACGGCCAGGTGAAGCGCGGCACGCTCAGCGACGTCGCGCTCGACGCGCCCGAGGTCCTGCTCGCGCCCCAGTCCGGCGGCGAGCCGGAGGCGCTCTCCGCCGAGCGCATCCGCGCCATCTTCTTCATGCTGCCGACGGGCGAGGCGCCGCCTCAGCCCGAGGGCAAGCGCGTCCGCGTGACCTTCCGCGACGGCCGCCAGGTGGCGGGCTACAGCCCCGACTACGACCCGCAGCGCGTCGGCTTCTTCATGATCCCGGCGGACTCGCGGACGCACACCGCGCGCATCTGGGTCTACCGCACCAGCGTGCGGCAGGTCTCGGTGACCTGAGACTCAGGCTTCGGGCTTCAGACTCCGGGCTTCAGGTACTGGAGCCTGGAGTCCGTAGCCTCGTCGTCAATTCATCCAGCGCGGCGGGTCCTTCTTCACCACCTTGAGGTGGCTGGCGCGCCGGCGCGCGCGACGCTCGTAGCCCCTGATGCGCAACTGCTGCCAGAAGCCGCGCAGCGACCAGCCGCGCGCGTACGCCATCATGAGGAGCTGCGCCGCGAAGTGCGGCACGTAAGCGTAGACGCGCCCGAACACGGCGTAGAGCACCGTGCCCCCGACCGTGATCCAGAGCAGCGCGCGCCCCGACACCGGCAGCGCGAACATGAGCAGGATCTGCCGCTCCGGGAAGAGCATCGCCCACGCCACGGTGAGCGCGAGGAGCACCGGCCAGGAGCCGGTCCACCCGCCGAGGCGCAGCGCCGGCCAGCCGAGCGCGGCGAGGCAGGTGACCCCTGCCGCCGTGACGGCGATCCCGAAGAACGTGGCGATGAAGCGCCGCGGCCCCCACGCCCAGCAGAGATCGCGCCCGAAGAAGTAGAGCGTCACGCCCCCGAACAGGAGCGAGAGCGGATCGGTCTCGAAGAACACCCAGGTGAAGAGCCGCCACACCTGTCCTTGCCAGACGAGCTCCGGCACGAGCGCCGCCGCCCGGACGAAGTCGTACCGCTGCCCGAGCGCCCCGACCAGGCTCGCCAGCACGATGGCGGTGATGAGCGCCCCGACGGCAGGCGGCACGCGCCCCCCGAAGGTGAAGACGTCACCGAGGTCGCTGTGGCGCGCGCGGGGCATCGAGTCGAGGGAAGGATAAGGGCGGCGCTGCAGGGACGCCAGGACGTTCGGCGGGGGGCCGGGGCGCCGGGCGCCCTTCAGCGCTCGCGGTAGAAGAACGTCAGCGTGAGGCAGTGGAACTCCTTGTCGGAGCTCTGCGTCACGACCTGATCCACGATCTCGAGCCGCGGGTTGTCGCGCATCCAGTTGGTGATGCGGTCGGACAGGGCGTCGCGATCGCGCGCCAGCGTCGTCGAGAAGACCTTCACGCCGGTGAAGGCGGGGCAGGCGCGGTCGTCCACGGTGGCGCCCACGTTACCGGGCGCCGCGCCCGCGGGCAAGGAAGCCGCCCCGATTCGACTACAGCGCCTCGACGATCACCGCCACGCCCTGGCCGCCCCCGATGCAGGCGCCGCCGAGGCCGTAGCGCGCGCCGCGCCGGCGCAGCTCGTGGACGAGGTGCATGGTGATGCGCGCGCCGCTCGCCGCGAGCGGATGGCCCACCGCGATGGCGCCGCCATCGACGTTGCTGCGGTCGCGCGGCAGGCCCAGCTCCTTCTCCACCGCGAGGTACTGCGGCGCGAAGGCCTCGTTCACCTCGAAGAGGTCGAAGTCGGCGAGCTTGGCCTCGGCGCGGGCCATCGCGTTGCGGAACGCGGGCACCGGCCCGATGCCCATGATGGTCGGGTCGACGCCGGCGTGCCCCCAGTTCACGAGCCGCGCCAGCGGCTTCTTCCCGTGCTGGTCCGCCCAGGCGCGCGTCGCCATGACGAGCGCCCCCGCGCCGTCGCAGATGCCGCTCGCCGCGCCGGCGTGGATGACGCCGTCCTTCTTGAACACCTTGGGCAGCTTGCGGAGACTCTCGACCGTGGTGTCGGGCCGGTTGTGCTCGTCCTTCGCGAAGCGGACCGGGCCCTTCTTCGAAGGCAGCTCCATGGGTGCGATCTCGGCGGCGAGCCGCCCTGCCTCCTGCGCCGCGGCGAAGCGCCGCTGCGAGGTCACCGCGTACTCGTCGACCGCGTCCTGCCCGATCCCGTACTGCTCCGCCAGCTTCTCGGCGGTGAGCGCCATGGGCATGTTCGCGTAGCTGTCGGTGAGGGCCGACCAGAGCATGTCCTCCATAGGCGGCGGCTTGCCGAGCGGCCAGCCCCAGCGCGTCCCCCGCACGACGAGCGGCGCCTGGCTCATCGACTCGGTGCCGCCGGCGAGCACGACCTCCGCCTCGCCCGCCGCCAGCAGCCGCGCCGCCTGCACCACCGCCTCGAACCCCGAGCCGCAGAGGCGGTTCACGGTGAGCGCGGGCGCGGGGATGGGGACGCCGGCGCGGAGCCCGACGTGGCGCGCGAGGTAGATGGCGTCGGGCGAGGTCTGCGCCACGTTCCCGAGGACGACGTGGCCGACGTGCTCCGGCGCCACGCCCGCCTCGGCCAGCGCCGCCCTCGAGGCGTGCACGGCCAGGTCGGTGGCGGACTGGTCCCTGAGCGCGCCGCCGAACGTCCCGAACGGCGTGCGCTTGGCGGCGAGGAAGACGACGTCGGTCGAGGTGGCGGGCTTCATGGGCTCTCCCGGCGAGTGCGATGGACGATCACTTAACGCCGCGCAGCAGGATGCTCACGCTCGAGGCGAGCAGCACGATCGCGAACGCCACCACCGCCATGGCGGGGGCGTGCGCGCGGCGCAGCTCCCACCGCCCGAAGCCCGCCCACCAGCCGCGCGCGGCCGCGAGCCGCGCCTCGAGGCGGGTGGCGACCGCCGGCGTGCCGTGGCGCGCCGCGAAGCGCTCGACGGCCACCTCGTGCGCGGCGAGCAGCGCCTCGAGCGAGGCCCCGGGCAGGCCGCCCGCCTGCAGCATGGGGCCGCTGGCGGAGGGCCGGCGGTGGTCGGCGGTGACGACGAAGGCGCCGTCGGGAAAGGGCGAGACGAACGTCACCTGCGGCTCGGCGCCGCGCTGGGCCACGTCGGCGAAGGAGCCGCGCGACGGGTCGGCGTAGACGTCGGCCTCGGCGCGGTGGGCGCCGAGCGGCGCTCGCTCGCGCTGGATGCCGAGCGCCACGAACCCGAGCTCCTCGAGCTGCGCCGCCACCCGCAGCCGGGCGGCGGAGCGCGGCGGAGCGCCGGCGTCGCCGTCCACCCCGACGCGCGGCACGAGGAAGAGGAACGCGCGGCGCGCGTAGCGCAGCGCCTGCACCACAGCGAAGGCCGCGACGAGGACGTGGAAGAGGCGCATCGCGCGCCCGCGCGCCTAGCTGGCGGCGACCGGCTTCTTCTTGCCGAGGATGCGCGCCAGCAGGATCCCGATCTCGTAGAAGAGGATCATGGGGACGGCCATGAGCGCCAGGTTGAAGGGGTCGCCGGTGGGCGTGATGATCGCGGCGATGGCGGTGTTGGCCACGATCGCGTGGCGGCGGTACTTGGCGAGGAAGTCGGCCGAGACGAGCCCGATCATCGAGAGGAAGGCGATGATGACCGGGACCTCGAAGATGACGCCGAAGCCGAGCAGCATGGCGAGGATGAGCGAGAGCTGCTCGGTCATCGTCAGGATCGGCTTCATGTCCGTCCCGGCGATCGCGGCGAGCGCCGGGAAGGCGTACGGCATGACGAGGAAGTAGCAGAAGGACGCGCCGGCATAGAAGAGCGTGGTCGCCGAGATGAGGAACGGCACCACGATCTTCCGCTCGCGCTTGTAGAGCCCGGGCGCGATGAAGAGCCAGAGCTGCCACAGGATGTACGGCACCGCTACGAAGATCCCGCCGTAGAGCGCGACCTTCAGGTACACCATGAACGGCTCGATGTACCCGGTGTAGTGCAGGTACTGCTGGCCCTCCGGGAGCGACTTCAGCACGGGCCGCATGACCCAGCGGAAGATGTCCTCGGAGAAGTAGCCGACCGCACACATGCCGACGGCGACCGCGAGCAGCGCGCGCGTGAGCCGCTTGCGCAGCTCGGTCAGGTGCTCGAAGAAGCTCTGCCGGACGTCGTTCTCCGGTTCCGCCGGCTTCTCCGGCGGGGGGAGCGCCTTCGGCTTCTGCGCGGGCTCGCTCATGACGCCTGGGCGGCGGTCTCCCTGGTGTCGGCCGCGGGGGCCGCCGGCGACGCCACCGGCGCGAGCGCCGCGGGCGGCTCCACCTCGACCAGCGCCGCCTCCAGGCCCGGTACGTTGCTCGCGTGCGCCGGCGGCACCTCACCGGCGACGGCCGGGATCCCGCCCACCGGCACCATGGCGGCGGCGGCTTCCTCGGCGTGCGGCGTCTCGACGAGCGTGGGCTTCGAGGGCTTGGGCGCGTCCGACGCGTAGAGCTCGGACTCGAACTGCTGCTTGAGGTCGTCGGTCGCCTTCTTGAACTCGCGGAGGCCCTTGCCGAGCTGCTTCGCGGCGTCGGGCAGCTTCTGCGGACCCAGGAGGAGGAGGGCGAGCACGAGGATGATGGCGATCTCGCCCATGCCCAGGCCGAACATACGTCGGGTATAACACACCACCCGGGGGATCTCTGCCGTCCCACCCCGTCACGACATTGCGAAGGGTACGGCGCGCCCCTAACGTGGCCCGCGTGGCGTACTGGCTGCTCAAGACGGAGCCCGAGGAGTACTCGTTCGAGGACCTCGTCCGCGACCGCTCGACCGCCTGGACGGGCGTGCGCAATCCCCAGGCACAGTCCAATCTGCGCGCCATGCGGCGGGGCGACCAGGCCGTCGTCTACCACTCCGGCGAGAAGCGCGCCGTGGGGGTGGCCGTCGTGGAGCGCACCGCCTACCTCGATCCCACGGCCGACGGCGAAGGCGAGGTCGTCTGCGTCGACGTGCGCGCGCTCGAGCCGCTGCCGGCGCCGGTCCCGCTCGAGGCGCTGAAGCAGGAGCCCGCCTTCGAGGGATCCGCGCTGCTCCGGCAAGGGCGCCTCTCGGTCGTGCCGCTGTCGCCCGCGGAGTGGAAGGACCTCGGGTACCTCTCCGAGGTGATCGCCAAGACGGGCGGCCTGCGGCGCAAGAAGCGCTTCTGAGGAGGTGCCACCCGGCCTCCGTCAGAAGGACCAGCGCAGCGGGATGAGCGCGGTGAGCATGGCGAGGAGCAGCAGGGTGAGCGGCGTCCCGACCTTCACGAAATCGGTGAAGCGGTAGCGGCCCGGGCCGTAGACGAGCACGCAGGCCGGCTCGAGCGGCGTGATGAACGAGCAGGACGCGGCGAAGCAGACGCCGATCACGAACGGGCGCGCCGAGACGCCGAGCTGCTCCGCCACGCCGGCGGCGATGGGCAGGAGCACCGCCGCGGCCGCCTGGTTGCTCATGGGCGCGGAGAGGGCCACCGTCGCCACCATGAGCGCGAGCAGCATCCCGCGCGACCCGAGCACGTGCGCCACGGGCATGAGCAGCGACCCGACGTAGCGCCCGGCGCCGGTCGACTCCATCGCCGTCCCCAGCGCCAGCATGCAGGCGATGAGGAGCGCCACGCGCCAGTCGACCTTGAAGGCCTGGCGGGCGTCCACGCAGCGGGTCGCGATCATGGCGAGCATCCCCACCGTGCCGAGGACGCCGTAGGGCAAGGCGCGCGTGGCCGCGCCCACCAGCACCGCCAGGAAGATGGCCAGCGCCACGAGCGCCTTGCGGTGGCGGATGGGGCGGTACTCCACGTTGGCGAGGAGCGCGAGCGTGCCGCCGTCCGAGACGCCGCGCAGGCGATCGCGCGCTCCGCGCAGGAGCAGGACGTCGCCCGCCGCGAGCGGCACGGTGGTCAGCGAGGAGGTGCCGAAGAGGCCGCCGAGGAGCTGCGCGCGGGTGAGTCGCTGGATGGCGGGGCGGCGCGCCAGCGCCAGCGCGTCCACGCCGAAGTGCTCGGCGAAGAAGGCGTCGGCGAGCGAGCGCCCCACCAGGCTGGAGCCGGGGGGGACCGACGCCTCGACCAGGATGACGTCCTCGCGCGCGGGCGGCGCCCGCGGGCCGGCGTCGGGCCTCATCTCCAGACCGCGCAGGTCGAGGACGCGCAGGAGGTCGAGCCGGTCCTCCTCGACCACCAGGGCGTCGCCCTCGGAGAGGGGCACGGCCGGGTCCGGCTCCAAGGTGGCCCCGCCGCGCACCAGCGCCAGGACGCGCAGCCCGAGGCCCCTCGTCACCTCGGACAGCGGCCGGCCGGCGTAGGGCGAGCTCTGCACCACCACCACCTCGGCGAGGTACTCGCGCGCCGGGAGCACGTCCGCCTCGCCCTCGGCCTCGCGGCGCGGGAGGAGGAAGCGCGCCGTGAGGAGCACGAAGGCGATCCCCGCCAGCGCGAAGGGCGCCGCGACGGGCGTCAGCTCGGCGAAGCCGAGGCCGGCGAGCCCGGAGCGCTGCATGAGCGAGCTCACCACCAGGTTCGTCGACGTCCCGACGAGCGTGAGCGTCCCTCCCAGCATGGCGGCGTAGGCGACCGGGATGAGGACCTTGGAGCGGACGACCCGCGCGCGGTCGGCAGCCCCGATGGCGACGGGCAGGAACGCCGCCACCGTCACCGTGTTCGAGACGACCGAGGAGACCGCGGTGACGAGCGCCATGAGCCCGAGTTGCAGCGCGCCCTCGCCGCGCCGCCCCAGCGCCGCCAGCCGCTGGCCCGCGCCCTGGATGACGCCCGTCGCTGCGAGCCCCTGCGTCATGGCGAGGAGCGTGAACTCGAAGATGACGATGCTGTCGGCGAATCCCGCGAAGGCCCGGTCGGGCGCGAGCACGCCGGTGACGGCGAGCGCGGCCGGGATGCAGAGCGCGCTCACCTCGAGCGGGATGCGCTCGATGGCAAAGAGGACGAGCGCCATGACCAGCACGCCCAGGGTGATGGCGATGGGAAGCGTCACGCCGCCTGCTCCCTCGCCCGCCGCTTCCGCCCGACCTCGCCCGCGATCACCTTGTGGGTGGGGCCGCCCCCTTCCGTCGAACCCGCTCTCGCCATGCCCGCCTTCGTGGTGTTCGAGGTCGCCTCGCAAACGTTGGCACTCCCCGCCGCGGCGGTGGAGCGCGTCCTCCGCATGGCCGCGCTCGGTCCCCTGCATGGCGCACCCGCCGGGGTGGACGGGGTGCTCGACCTCGCGGGCGACCTCGTGCCGGTCGTGGACCTCGCCGCCCGACTCGGGCTCGCCTCGCGCCCTCCGCGCGCCGAGGACCACCTGCTCGTCGTCCGGACGCCGGCGGGGGGCCGCGCCGCGCTGCGCGTGGCGCGCGTGCGGGAGCTGGCGCAGGCCGCCCCGGACGCGGCGTCCGCCCGGGGGTCCTGGGCCGCCGGCGCCGCATTCACGGAAGGTGCGCTGCGGCTCCCCGCGGGGCTCGCCCCGGTCCCCGACCTCGGGCGCCTCC
>DASTGH010000174.1:0-4557 GCA_035719345.1 Anaeromyxobacteraceae bacterium | reverse complement strand
ACCGCCTTCGCGTTCCGCGCCTTCCGGCAGCGCGCGCTGCCGCGCCCGGTGCTGGCGCGCTGGCCGGCGGCCTCGCCCGCGCTGCTGGCCGGGGATCCGGCGGCGCTCTCCGCCCTCCCCATCGACCACGGCGTGCCGCCGGCGGCGCTCGCCGGCGGCAGCGAGGCGGGGCGCGCCGCGCTGGCCGGGTTCGTGGCGCGCAAGCTGGCGCGCTACGCCGCCGATCGCGCCCACCCCGACCGCGACGCGGCGAGCGGGCTCTCGCCCTGGCTCCACTTCGGCCACGTCTCGGCGCACGAGGTCTTCCGCGCCGTCGCCCGGGCCGAGCGCTGGAGCCCGGACGCGCTCGGGTCCCCGCGCGCCGGGGCGCGCCAGGGCTTCTGGGGAACGAGCCCGTCGGCCGAGGCGTTCCTCGACCAGCTCGTCACCTGGCGCGAGCTCGGGCACAACCTCAGCTCGAAGCGCGAGGATCACGCGTCGTACCGGTCGCTCCCGCCCTGGGCCCTCGCCACGCTCTCGAAGCACGCCCGCGACCCGCGGCCGGCGCTCTACGACCGCCCCGCGCTGGAGGAGGCGCGCACGGCCGACCCGCTCTGGAACGCCGCCCAGCGCCAGCTCCGCGTCGAGGGGCGCATCCACAACTCGCTGCGCATGCTCTGGGGCAAGGCTGTCATCGCCTGGACGCGGGCGCCGGAGGAGGCGGCCGAGATCCTCGTCGCGCTCAACGACCGCTGGGCGCTCGACGGCCGCGACCCGAGCTCCTACAGCGGCATCTTCTGGTGCTTCGGCCGCTACGACCGGCCGTGGGGTCCGGAGCGGCCCATCTACGGCACGGTGCGCTACATGTCGTCGGCGAGCGCGGCGCGGAAGCTCCGGCTCCGCGCCTGGCTGGCGCGCTTCGGCGAGGGAGAGCGGGCCCTCGTGGCGAAGTGAGCGCGGGCGGTCTATCCTCGGCCGCCATGCAAGCACCCTCCGCGAAGGAAGCCGCCGCCGGCCGCACGGCGTCCGACGAGTACGCGGTCTTCGGGAAGCCGCCCGAGAACCTCCCCCGCCACCTGCCGGCGCCGCCCACGCGCGTGGCCCCGGCGGACGTGCGCCTGGAGCGCATCGACCTCTCCCGCTCGCGCGACCGCGCCCGCTTCCTCGAGGTCGGCGACCGCATCCAGCGCGGCGACCCCGACTACATCGCGCCGCTGCGGATGGAGCGGATGCGCTTCCTCGACCCGGCGAAGAACCCGGCGTTCCGGCAGCTCGACGTCCTGCCGCTGGTGGCGGTGCGCGGCGGGCGCGACGTCGGCCGCGTCACGGCCCACGTCGACCGGGCCTACGACGCCTACCACCGCAGCCGGACCGCCTTCTTCGGCTTCTTCGAGTCGATCGACGACGCCGCCGTGGCGCACCCGCTGCTCGACGCCGCCGTCGGCTTCGCCCGCGAGCGCGGCGCGACCGAGCTGTTCGGGCCCTGCAACTTCACGACGAACCACCAGGTGGGGATGCTGGTCGAGAACTTCGACCGGCCGCCGTTCGTGGAGATGACCTACAACCCGGCCTGGTACCAGGCGCTGGTCGAGAGCTACGGGTTCGGCAAGGCGAAGGACCTCCTCTGCTGGTGGATCGTGACCGAGGCCGGCACCGCCGACCCGAAGATGAAGCGGTACTTCGACATCTCGGAGAAGGCGAGGGAGCGGTACGGCCTCTCCATCCGGCCACTCGACAAGCGCCGCTTCGACGAGGAGGTGGCGAGCGCGTTCCGGCTCTACAACGCCACCTGGGAGAAGAACTGGGGGTTCGTGCCGGTGAGCGAGGCGGAGTTCGCCGCCATCGCGCACGACCTCAAGCCGGTGCTCGATCCCAACCTCGTGCTCTTCGTGGAGGACAAGGCGAGGAACCCGGTCGGCTTCTCCGTCTGCCTCCCCAACATGAACGAGGTCATGCCGCGCGACGGGCGGCTCTTCCCCTTCGGCTGGTGGAAGCTGCTCATGGGCCAGCGCCGCATCCGCTGGGCGCGGCTCTTCGCGCTCGGGGTCCTGCCCGAGTGGCGGAAGAAGGGCATCGAGGCGGCGCTCTCCATCCACACGGCGCTCAACGCCGCGAAGCGGGGCATCCGCGGCGGCGAGATCGGCTGGACGCTCGAGGACAACGTCCTCATCAACCGGACGATCGAGTCCTTCGGAGCGAAGATCGACCGGCGCTACCGGCTCTTCGGCCTCGACCTGCGCTGACCCGGCGCGCGCTCCGGAGCGGCGCCGCGGGCCGTCACCCCACGGCGGGCGGCCGCCCCGCGGCGCGGCGGGTGCGCTCGGAGAGCGTGCGGAGCGTGGCGCCGACGAGCGCCAGGAACTCCGCGAAGAAGCGCTCGAAGCGCCCGATCTCGTCGTCAGCGCTCCCGGACGCGACGCGCGACGCGACGTCGTAGTCGCCGCCGGCGACGCGCGCGGAGAGGTCCTCCATCGTCGCCATCATCCCGCGCAGCCGGCGGAAGATGAGGCGGTTCACGAGCACCCAGACGAGCGCGGAGGCGACGAGCGCGAGCAGCGCGAGCACCGCCAGCGTGACGAGCAGGGCCCGGCCCATGCCGGCCCGGAGCGCGGTGACGTCGTGGCGCACGACCATGCCGCCCACGACCCCTCCCGAGGCGTCCCGCACCGGGAAGACGCCGCGCACCCAGGACCGTCCGCCGCTCTCGGTCTCCTCGAGCACCTGCGTCGACCCCGAGGGCACGGTGATCGCCCCCTCGTCCACCAGCGCCTCGTCGGTCGTGGCGTTGACGACGACCGCGTCCGGGAAGTCGTTCCACCCGTTCCGTGCCTGGCCGCGCGTGCGCGCCCACTCGCCCTCGTCGAGCAGGCGCTTGGCGACGAACATGGCGAAGTCGTTCCCCGTCTGCGCCTTCATGCGGCCGAGGAAGTGCTGGATCCCCTCGCCCAGCTCGATGTAGCCGATGAGCTTGCCGTCCGCGTAGAAGGGCCGCCCGACGCGGAGCGCGAACTCGCTCTTGCCCAGCTCCTTGCCGGCGGCGGTCTCCTGCTTGGACATGGCGCGCAGCAGGCTCTGCCGGTCGATGACGTCGCCGAACTTGGTCGGCAGGTGGGGCCGCAGGAACATGCGGCGGGTCTCGGGCTCGATGAAGTTCCAGTGGTTGATGCGGTGCTCCGCCTTCAGCACCTGGTGGATGGGCAGCGCCACCGCCTGCAGCCGGTCGCGGTCCTTCGCCGCGAAGGCGTCGCGCAGCGCCGGGTTCGCGACCAGCACGTCGAGGACGGTGGAGAGCTTCTCGATCTCCTGCCGCTCCAGCTCCTCGTAGGCGCTGGCGGCGCCCTTCAGCGCCGCGCTCGACGCCGCCTCGGCGCTCCGGACGTAGAGCGCCCGGACGAGGAGCGCGCTCGCCACGCCGGACAGGCCGAGCGTCAGGACGATGGCGGCGACGAGCTTGGTGCGGATGGAGAGGTTGCGCATGCGGGCTCCGGAGCCGGTGGAAGAGATCAGATGTGGCCGAGGACGGCGGCGGCGGCGGCGCGCAGCCGCTGCAGGCGCTCGGGGTCGTCGGGCGAGTCGGGCTCGACGAGGTCGAGGGCGAACCCCGCCTTCATGGCGATGAGCCCGCGCAGCTTGAAGCGGTTGCCGCCGTGCCCGGCCAGCAGCTCGTCGATGCGCTGCACGGTGCGCCACAGCTCGCCCGACCCCGGCGACGGCGCGGCGCCGGCGACGGGGGCGTCGGCCGCGGCGGCGCCGGACGCCCGGCCCGGCTCGTGCCCGAGCCGCCGGACCACGCCGCCGAGCGCCATGGAGAGGAGCGGCAGGCTGACCGTCGGCGCGCAGAGCACGACGAGCCGCGCCGCCCCGGCGGCCCGCACCACCAGGCGTGAGCTGGCGAAGCGGAGGTCGACCGTGCCCACCGCGCCGAGCGCGCCGTCGAGCGCGGCGGTCCGGTCGGCGACGAGCGTGGCGGCCGCCTGCAGCCGCGCCGGCTCGAAGCTCGAGGGAAAGGCGCTGGCGAGGATGCGCCCGTGCGCATCCACCGCCATGCTGCCCAGGACGCCGGGCACGGAGGACTGGAGGCTCGTCAGCTCGCTCTGCATCGCGTCCCCTAGCGCTTCGGCACGAGCAGCGCGCGGATGGCCGCCTCGACCGCGCCGAGGTCGGCGTCCGGGCGCACCGCCACCGCCAGCAGATGGTTCTTGGCGGCGAGCACCAGCACCGAGCGGCGGGCGGCCTGCGCCGATGCGGCGCGCAGCTCGCCGGCGTCGAACAGGGCGCCCAGCTCGCCGGCGGCGTTGGCGAGGTAGGCCGCGTGCGCGGCGAGCACCTCGGCGTCGTAGGCGACGGGCGTGGCGGGGCGTCCGTCCTTGCCGAGGAGGACCGAGTCCTCGACGCCGTCGACGGTGCGCACGAGGTCCACCGGGCCGGTGCCGCCGGGCGCGGGCGCCGCGGCGGGGGCGGACCGGGCGGGGACGGGCGGCGGGGTCGCGGCCGCGCCGCCCTGGCGGGAGCGGCGCTCGTCGAGGAGCCGATGCGCGTCGAGCAGGAGGTGGTTGCAGCTCTTGTGGATGGTGCGCC
>DASTGH010000173.1:0-10910 GCA_035719345.1 Anaeromyxobacteraceae bacterium | reverse complement strand
GGCGAGCTGCTCGAGTTCCCGCACGCCACGCGCGGCCTGGTCCTGAACCTCGAGGAGGACAACGTCGGCGCCGCCATCATGGGCGCCTACGAGCACATCCGCGAGGGCGACCCGGTGAAGCGCACCGGCCGCATCGCCGAGGTGCCGGTGGGCGAGGCGCTCCTCGGCCGCGTGGTGGACGGCCTCGGCAACGCCATCGACGGCCGCGGTCCGATCGCCTCCAAGGAGATGCGGAAGATCGAGATCAAGGCGCCGGGCATCGTGAAGCGGAAGTCGGTGCACGAGCCCATGCAGACGGGCCTCAAGGCCATCGACGCCCTCGTCCCCATCGGCCGCGGCCAGCGCGAGCTCATCCTCGGCGACCGCCAGACGGGAAAGACCGCCGTCGCCATCGACACCATCATCAACAACAAGGGCAACAACCTCTTCTGCGTCTACGTCGCCATCGGCCAGAAGCAGTCGACGGTCGCCCGCGTCGTCGACCGCCTGCGCCAGTCGGGCGCGATGGACTACACCATCGTCGTCGCGGCCAACGCCTCCGACCCGGCCCCCATGCAGTACCTCGCGCCCTACACCGGCGTGACCATGGGCGAGTTCTTCCGCGACTCCGGCCGCCACGCGCTCATCATCTACGACGACCTCTCCAAGCACGCGGTCGCCTACCGCCAGCTCTCGCTCCTCCTCCGCCGCCCCCCCGGTCGCGAGGCGTACCCGGGCGACGTCTTCTACCTCCACAGCCGCCTGCTGGAGCGCGCCGCCAAGCTCTCGGAGAAGGAGGGCGGCGGGTCCCTGACGGCGCTCCCCATCATCGAGACGCAGGCCGGCGACGTCTCGGCCTACATCCCGACGAACGTCATCTCCATCACCGACGGCCAGATCTTCCTCGAGACCGACCTCTTCAACTCCGGCGTCCGCCCAGCCATCAACGTCGGCATCTCGGTGTCGCGCGTCGGTGGCTCGGCGCAGATCAAGGCGATGAAGCAGGTGGCTGGCTCCCTCAAGCTGGAGCTGGCGCAGTACCGCGAGCTGGCCGCCTTCGCCCAGTTCGGCTCCGACCTCGACAAGGCGACGCAGGAGACGCTGGCCCGCGGCGAGCGCCTGGTCGAGGTGCTGAAGCAGGCCCAGTACTCCCCCATGCCGGTGGAGAAGCAGGTCATCCAGATCTACGCCGCCACGCAGAAGGACGATCAGGGCCAGGGCTGGATCCGGCCGGTCCCGACCGAGCAGGTCGGCCGCTACATGAAGGAGCTCGTCGAGTTCCTCGACGCGCGCCACCCGGACATCGCCAAGAGCATCGCCGAGAAGAAGGCGCTCGACGACGCCATCCGCGCCGCCATCAACAAGGCGCTCGGCGAGTTCCGGCAGGTGTTCAAGGCCCAGGAGTAGCCCCGAGCCCCGCTCGCCCCAGGACGCCCCTTGCCCTCCCTGAGAGACATCCGGAACCGCATCGGTTCCGTGAAGAACACCCGCCAGATCACGAAGGCCATGAAGATGGTCTCGGCGGCGAAGCTGCGTCGCGCGCAGGAGGCCATCACCCGCGCGCGGCCCTACGCCCAGCTCCTGGAGCAGGCGCTCTCGCGCATCGCGGCGCGCGCCGCGGCCGAGGAGCGAGCGGCGCACCCGCTGCTCGAGTCACGGCCCGTGAAACGGGCGGAGATCGTGCTCGTCACCAGCGACCGCGGCCTGGCCGGCGGCTTCAACTCCAACGTCAGCCGGCGCGCGCAGCGCTTCATCACCGAGACCTCCGACCGCTACGCCGAGGTGGCGGTCTCGACCATGGGTCGCAAAGGCCGCGACTACCTGCGCGCGCGCAAGCTCGGCATCCGCAAGGACTACGCCGGCATCCACCAGAACCTCTCCTACCGGAAGGCGCAGGAGGTGGCGGAGGAGCTGTCGCAGCGCTTCCTCTCCGGCGAGGTCGACGCCGTCTTCCTCTGCTTCAACGAGTTCAAGAGCGCCATCGCCCAGAAGGTCGTGGTCCAGCAGCTCCTCCCCATCGAGACGGGCGGGGCGCAGGAGACCGGCGGCTTCGACTTCATCTACGAGCCGTCGCGCGAGGCGATCTTGCGGGAGCTCGTGCCGAAGCACCTGGCCGTGCAGGTGTGGCGCGCGCTGCTCGACTCGGCGGCGAGCGAGCACGGCGCCCGCATGACGGCGATGGAGTCGGCGACGAAGAACGCCGAGGACATGATCGCCGCACTCACCCTCCAGTACAACCGCGCGCGCCAGGCCTACGTCACGAAGGAGCTCATGGAGATCGTGAGCGGCGCCGAGGCGCTGAAGTAAGCCCCCCCGGGAGAACGAACGCACATGGCCACCGAAGTGCACCTCCAGAACGGTCGGATCACGCAGGTCATCGGCCCCGTCGTCGACGTGGAGTTCCCGCCGGGCGGGCTGCCGGAGATCTACACGGCCCTCTCCGTCACGAACCCGGGCATCGACGCCAAGCAGGACAACCTCGTCATCGAGGTGTCCCAGCACCTCGGCGAGAACACGGCGCGCTGCATCGCCATGGACTCGACCGAGGGGCTCGTCCGCGGCATGTCGGCCAAGAACACGGGTGCGCCCATCACCGTGCCGGTGGGGAAGGCCGTGCTCGGCCGCATCCTCAACGTGGTCGGCGAGCCGGTGGACGAGCGCGGGCCGGTCAACGCCACGAAGCGGCTGCCCATCCACCACGCGCCGCCGACGCTCACCGATCAGAACGTGAAGATCGAGTCGTTCGAGACCGGCATCAAGGTCATCGACCTGCTCGCGCCCTACCTGCGCGGCGGCAAGATCGGCCTCTTCGGCGGCGCCGGCGTCGGCAAGACCGTGCTCCTCATGGAGCTCGTCAACAACGTCGCCAAGGCGCGCGGCGGCTTCTCGGTGTTCGCCGGCGTGGGCGAGCGCACCCGCGAGGGCAACGACCTCTACCACGAGATGATCGAGTCGGGCGTCATCAAGAAGGACGACCACTCGAACTCCCAGTGCGTGCTGGTGTACGGGCAGATGAACGAGCCGCCCGGCGCCCGCGCCCGCGTCGCGCTCTCGGCCCTCGCCATCGCGGAGTACTTCCGCGACGAGGAGAACCGGGACATGCTCCTCTTCATCGACAACATCTTCCGCTTCACGCAGGCGGGCTCCGAGGTGTCGGCCCTCCTCGGCCGCATCCCGTCGGCCGTCGGCTACCAGCCGACGCTCTCCACGGAGATGGGCGAGCTCCAGGAGCGCATCACCTCGACGAAGAACGGCGCCATCACCTCGGTGCAGGCCATCTACGTCCCGGCCGACGACCTCACCGACCCGGCGCCGGCGACCGCGTTCGCGCACCTCGACGCGACGACCGTGCTCTCCCGCAAGCTCACCGAGATCGGCATCTACCCGGCCGTCGACCCGCTCGACTCCACCTCCCGCATCCTCGACCCGCTGGTCGTGGGCGCCGAGCACTACGGCGTGGCGCGCGCGGTCCAGGAGACGCTCCAGACCTACAAGGAGCTGCAGGACATCATCGCCATCCTCGGCATGGACGAGCTCTCCGAGGCCGACAAGCTGACGGTGTCGCGCGCCCGCAAGATCCAGCGCTTCCTCTCGCAGCCGTTCCACGTCGCCGAGCAGTTCACCGGCAACCCCGGCAAGTACGTGAAGCTCGAGGACACGATCCGCGGCTTCAAGGAGATCGTCGACGGCAAGCACGACGATCTGCCGGAGCAGGCCTTTTACATGGTCGGCACGATCGAGGAGGCGGTGGAGAAGGCCAAGACCATCGCCAAGGGCTAGGCCGATGGAGCTCGAGATCGTCACCCCCGAGCGGCGCGTCGCCAAGCTCTCCGGCGTCGACGAGGTGCGGGCGCCGGGCAGCCAGGGCGGCTTCGGCATCCGGCCCGGACACGCCAGCTTCATCTCGGGGCTCGACGCCGGGCCGCTCGTCGCCGTCTCGGGCGGGCGGGAGGAGCGCTGGGCGGTGTCGGGCGGGTTCCTGCAGGTCGATCACGACCACGTCATCGTGCTCGCCGACACCGCCGAGGCGCGCGAGGAGATCGACGTCGACGCCGCGCGGCGAGAGCACGCCGAGGGCACGGAGCGCCTGAAGACGCTGGGCGAGTCGGATCCCTCGTTCCCCATCGAGTCAGCCCGGGTGCGCCGGGCGGCCGCGCGGCTCAACGTCGCCGGCAAATAGGCTCCGGCTCGCCGGCGCCCTGTCGCGGCCACACCGTGGCCAGCCTTCACGCCCTGCCGTAACCTCCTTCCGCGGGGTTACGCAGGGCGTTTCGCTTGCAGGCCTCGTCTTCCGATGCGCCGCGTCCAGCTCACCGCGCTCGCCACGCTCCTCTGCTTCGGCTGCGCCACGGTGCACGAGCCGGCGCCCACCGCCTACGGCCCCCCGCCCGGAACCGCGCCGCGTGTCGTCCTCGCCGAGCCCGAGCTCGAGCTGTGGATGGAGGGGACGAAGGCGATCGATCCGGCCGAGACGGCCCAGGCGCTGGAGGCCTCGCGGACAGCGCTGGCGGAGGCCGTCTCCGGCAGGGGCCTCGACGGGCCGGACGCGGACGAGCTGCTCGTCGTCCGCTCGCGGGCCATCCAGCTCACCGGCGAGCGGAGGAGCGCTCAGGTCTGGTCGGTGGTCGGCATCGTGGTGGTGGTGGTGGCGGTCGTCGTCGCCGCCGTCCTCCTCTCCCGCTCCGGCTCGCACGGGGGGCGCGGCGGCGGGAGCGGGTCGCACGCGGCGGTCCCGGCAGGCGGCCGCGCACCGGCGCCCGTGCCCTACGCTCCGCGCTACTACGCTCCGCCCCCGCCCATCGGCGTGTCGATCGGGCTCAGTGTCACCGTCCCATCGCCCTCGCCCGGTCCGTGGGCTCCGCCTCCGGGCGCGATCCCCATGGAGCAGCGGCTCTCCTCGCGCGGCTGGTTCGACGGCGATGAGGTGGAGCTCTCGGTGGAGCTCGTGGACGCGCGGACGGGCGTCCCGAGCTGGCGGCGCATCGTGCGCGAGGGCATCGATCCGCGCGACGGCGCCGCGGTCGCGCGCCTGCTCGACCGCGCGCTCGAGGGGCTGCCGTTCGGGCAGAGGCTCGCGCCGGCGGACGCGCCGGAGCGCTAGCCCGCGAACAGCGAAAAACCCTTGAAACGACGCGGGGAAAGGGCTAGAAAGAGTCCTTCCCCGCAGGCCCGTTTCCCGCGTGCCGCGGGACACCCTCCGAGACCGATGCCCGACGAGATCCTGCCCCCCGCGCCGCCGCCCGAGGTGCCTCCGCCGCCGCCCCCGGGCGACGGGCACCGCGCCCAGGTCGCCATCGAAGACGAGATGCGCAAGTCGTATCTCGACTACTCGATGTCGGTCATCATCGGCCGCGCGCTGCCGGACGTGCGCGACGGCCTGAAGCCGGTGCACCGACGCATCCTCTACGCGATGCACACGGAGGGGCTGCACCACAACAAGCGCTACTCCAAGTGCGCCGGCGTCGTGGGCGAGGTGCTGAAGAAGTACCACCCGCACGGCGACGCCTCGGTCTACGACGCCCTCGTCCGCCTCGCCCAGGAGTGGAACCTCCGCTATCCGCTCATCGACGGGCAGGGGAACTTCGGCTCGATCGACGGCGACCCCGCGGCCGCCTACCGGTACACCGAGTCGCGCCTGGAGCGCCTCGCGGACTTCCTCCTCGCCGACATCGACAAGGAGACGGTGGAGTGGGGGCCGAACTTCGACGACACCACGCAGGAGCCCCTCGTCCTGCCGTCGCGCTTCCCGAACCTGCTCGTCAACGGCTCCTCCGGCATCGCGGTCGGCATGGCCACCTCGATCCCGCCGCACAACATGGGCGAGGTCGTCGACGCCGCCATCCACCTCGTCGGCCATCCCAAGGCCACGGTCCCTGAGCTCATGCGCTTCGTGCAGGGGCCCGACTTCCCGACGGCGGGCATCATCCTCGGGCGCGACGGGATCCGGAAGGCGTACGAGACCGGCCGCGGCACCATCACCGTACGGGCGCGCGCCAACGTCGAGATCCATCCCAAGACCGAGCGCGAGACGATCGTCGTCACCGAGATCCCCTACCAGGTGAACAAGGCGAAGCTCGTCGAGCACATCGCCGACCTGGTGCGCGACAAGAAGCTGGAGGGGATCAGCGACCTGCGCGACGAGTCCTCGCGCGAGGGCATGCGCGTCGTCATCGAGCTGAAGCGCGACGCGGTGGCCCAGGTCGTCCTCAACAACCTGTACGCGCACACCGCGCTGCAGACCGGCTTCGGCGTGACGCTGCTCTCCGTGGACGGCGGCCAGCCGCGCATCCTGAACCTCAAGGAGATGCTGGAGCGCTTCGTCGCGCACCGCCGCGACGTGGTCACGCGCCGCACGCGCTACGAGCTCAAGCAGGCGCGGGCCCGCGAGCACATCCTGCTCGGGCTCCAGATCGCGCTCGACCACATCGACGAGATCATCGAGCTCATCAAGAAGGCCAAGGACCGGGAGACGGCGCGGGACGAGATGATGGCTCGCTACCAGCTCTCCGAGCTGCAGGCGAAGGCCATCCTCGAGATGCAGCTGCAGCGCCTCACCGGCCTCGAGCGCCAGAAGATCCTGGACGAGCTGGCGGAGGTGCAGAAGCTCATCGCCCGCCTGAAGGAGATCCTGGCCTCGGAGCAGGTGCTGCTCTCGGTCATCGTCGACGAGCTCAAGGAGGTGAAGGGGCTCTTCGCCGACGAGCGCCGCACCGAGATCCAGGGCGAGGCGGGCGATCTGGAGGTGGAGGACCTCATCGCCGAGGAGGAGATGGTCGTCACCGTCTCCCACCACGGCTACGTGAAGCGGAACCCGGTCTCGCTCTACCGCGCGCAGCGGCGCGGAGGCCGCGGCAAGACGGGCGCCGGCGCGCGCGAGGAGGACTTCCTCGAGTCGCTCTTCGTCGCCTCGACGCACTCCTACCTGCTGGTCTTCTCCGACAAGGGGAAGGTGTACTGGCTCAAGGTCCACGAGATCCCGCAGGCCTCGCGCGCGGCGCGCGGCAAGCCCATCGTGAACCTCGTCCAGCTCGCGCCCGGCGAGAAGGTGGCCGCCATCCTCCCCGTGCGGCAGCTCCCGGAACCGCCCACCGGCGCCGAGGAGGCGCTCGATCAGGAGGCGGCGGCGGCGAGCGATACCGCCGAGAAGCAGGCCGTTGCGGCCACGGACCAGTACGTGTTCATGGCGACCAAGAAGGGCCTCATCAAGAAGACCCGCCTCGACGCCTTCAGCCGCCCGCGCGCCGCCGGCATCATCGCGCTCGGCATCGAGGAGGGTGACGCGCTCATCGCCGCGCGGCTCACCGACGGCTGCTCGCACATGCTCCTCTCCACGGCGCAGGGCATGGCCATCCGCTTCGACGAGTGCGACGTCCGCCCCATGGGCCGCGGCGCCTACGGCGTGAAGGGGATCACGCTGGAGGAGAGCGACGAGGTGGTCTCGGCCGAGGTGGTGCCCCAGGCGAAGGAGGCCGGGGGCGAGGGCGAGGCGCCCGCCGGCCCGGCGCCGACCATCCTCACCGTCACCGCCAACGGCTACGGCAAGCGCACCGAGCTCTCCGAGTACCGCGTCCAGAGCCGCGGCGGGAAGGGCATCATCACCATCAAGACCACCGAGCGGAACGGCGCGGTGGTGGCGGCCATCTCGGTGCTCGACTCCGAGGAGGTCATGCTCATCACCAACCGCGGCATGCTCATCCGCATGCCGGCGAAGGGCATCAGCGTCATCGGTCGCAACACCCAGGGCGTCCGGCTCATCACGGTCGAGTCGCGCGAGGAGGAGGTGGCCGGGGTGGCGCGCGTCGCCGAGTCGACCCCCGAGGCCGAGGCGGTCGGCGACGGCGCGAACGGCGGGGAAGCCGACGGTGACGAGCCCGAGGCGCCGGACGGCGCCGGGGGCGTGGACGGCGAGCCGGAGGGCGGTGAGGGCGCCTGATGCGGCGCCGGCTCGCGCGCGCGGCCCTCGCCGCCCTGGCCCTCGCGCTCGCCTGCAGCGCCGCCTCGCGCCGCCTCGACGACGCCAACGCCGCCCGCCACGCGGGCCGCCCCAAGGAGGCGCTCGCCGGGTACCAGGAGGTCCTGGCCGAGCTCGGCGACGGGCGCCTCGGCGAGCGCGACGCGGCGCTCCGCCTCAAGGCGCTGCGCTACGCCGCCGACGTCTCCTACCTCGAGCTCGGCGACTACCAGGGCGCGCTCTCCTACTACCGGCGCATCGTGGCGCTCCACCCCGGGACCGAGGCCGCCTGGAAGGCGCGCGCCGCAGCAGGCGACATCTTCAAGGACCGCTTCGGCGACCGCGTGGCGGCCATCACCCAGTGGGCCGACGTCGCCGCCGGCGAGTCGGCCGAGGCGCCGGCGTTCCAGCTGCGGGTCGCGCGCGAGTACCTCGACCTCGGCGACTACTCGCAGGCGCGGACCGAGGCCCGCATCCTGCGCGAGCGCTGGCCCACCTCCGAGCTGTCGGACGAGGCGCAGCTCCTCACCGCCCAGGCCTGGGCGCTGGAGAAGCGCCCCGACGAGGCGTCGCGAGCGTTCCAGGCGCTGCTCGAGCGTCGGCCGCGCCCGGACGTGGCGGCGCGGGCGCTGGAGGGCCAGGCCCACCTCGCCGCGCAGGACGGCAAGCTCGACCGTGCGCTCGACCTCTACGGCCGCGCGCTGCACGGCCACCCCTCGCCCGACACCATCCGCCGCGCCATCGACAGCGTCGAGAAGCGGCGCGAGGCGGCCCGCACCGTCCACCCCGGCGACCGCGCCGCGGCGCTCGATCACCACGTGAAGCAGAGGATGCAGGAGGACCCATGAAGACCGAGTACAGCGAGAAGCTCTTCGCGAAGGCGAACGACCTCTTCCCGGGCGGCGTCAACAGCCCGGTGCGCGCCTTCCGCGGCGTGGGCGGCACGCCGCGCTTCATCGCCCGCGGCCGCGGCTCGCGGATGTGGGACGTCGACGGCAACGAGCTCGTCGACTACGTCGGCTCCTGGGGCCCGCTCATCCTCGGCCACTGCCACTCGGCGGTGATGCAGGCCGTCCAGGACGCGCTGCGCGAGGGCGCCTCCTTCGGCGCGCCCTCCCCGCGCGAGATCCGCATGGGCGACCTGGTGCGCGAGCGGATGCCCTGGATCCGGAAGATGCGCTTCTGCTCCTCGGGGACCGAGGCGACCACGGCCGCCATCCGCCTGGCGCGCGGCTTCACCGGGCGCGACGACTTCCTCAAGTTCGACGGTTGCTACCACGGCGCGGGCGATCCGCTACTGGTGAAGGCGGGCTCGGGGGTGGAGACGCTCGGCCTCCCCGACTCGCCCGGCGTCCCCGCCGACCTGGCCCGGCACACGCTCACGCTGCCATGGAACGACCTCGGCGCGGTGGAGCGGCTCTTCGCGGAGCGGGGCTCGTCCATCGCCGCGATCATCACGGAGCCCGTCGTCGGCAACATGGGCGTGCTCGTGCCGAGGCCGGGGTTCCTCGAGGGCCTCGCCGCCATCTGCAAGAAGCACGGGGCGCTCTTCATCGTGGACGAGGTCATGACCGGGTTCCGCCTCTCCCTGGGCGGCGCCTGCGGGCTCTACGGCGTCGAGCCCGATCTCGTCACCTTCGGCAAGGTCATCGGCGGCGGCCTGTCGGTGGGCGCCTTCGGCGGTCGCGCCGACGTCATGGACCGGATCGCGCCGGCCGGGCCCGTCTACCAGGCCGGCACGCTCTCCGGGAATCCGATGGCCATGGCGGCCGGCACCGCCACGCTCGAGAACCTCTCGGCCGCGTCCTACCAGAAGCTGGAGGAGACCTCGAGGAAGCTCGCCGACGGCCTCGCCGAGGCGGCGCGGGCGGCCGGCGCCGCCGTCCAGGTGAACCGCGTCGGGTCGATGCTGACCGTCTTCTTCTCGCCCGCGCCGGTGTTCGACGCGGCGAGCGCCCGGAAGTGCGACGCGAAGCGGTTCGGCCGTTTCTTCCACGCCATGCTGGAGCGCGGGGTCTACCTGCCCCCCTCGCAGTTCGAGGCGGCCTTCGTGTCGGTCGCTCACTCGGACGCCGACGTGGACCTCACGCTGCACGCCGCCCGCGAGGCGTTCCGGGAGGCGGTGAAGGGCTGACGGCCGTGAACATGTAGGCCTGTTGACGCCCAGGCGGGGCACCTGCTATACGGCTCTGCCCTCCCGGACCCGGAATGACGAAGGATTTCCCGCTTACCGGGCGGGGAGTGCGCGAGGAACCGGTTGGCCGGACCGGACGACAAGCAGCGTACCGAGGACGACGACGGCCGCTCGGACCTGGCCCGGGCGTACCAGAAGGCCGGGCCGTACATGGCGGCGTCCACGCAGCTCGTGGCCGCCGTCGGGCTCGGTACGTGGGTCGGGTGGTGGGGCGATCAGAAGCTCCACCACGACGTGCCGTGGATGCTGCTCACGGGCGCGGGCCTCGGGATGCTGGGTGGTTTCGTGAGCTTCTTCAGGACGGTCCTGGGGAAGGGAAAGGGCAAGTGAGCCGCTACCTCGCCGGTACCGCCGCCGTGGCCGCCATCGCGCTCGGCCTCGCCTCCGCCTCCGGGGCGGCGACCCGGCGCGCGGCGCTCATCGGCGCCGGGGCCGCGAGCGTCACCGCCTTCGGCTCGCTGCTCGCCATGGGGCGCTCCGCGCGGTCGGCCAAGCCGCTGCGCGGCGCGCTCCTGGTGATGGGGATCGGCTTCCTCACCCGCATCGTGCTCGTCGCGCTCGGCACCGTCATGGTCGTCCGGGCGGGCGAGAGCATCATCGCCTTCGTGCTCTCCTTCTTCGTGCCGTACTTCATCTTCGCCGCCATCGAGGGCTGGTACCTCGCCAGCCTGCCGCGCGGCCCGGGGACCCCCGCATGACCAGCCTTCTCGCCGGACTGGCCCTCGCCCTGGCCGCGTCCCAGCACGCCGCCGAGCCGGCGCCGCCGCACGGGACCGAGGGTGCCCC
>DASTGH010000172.1:0-10843 GCA_035719345.1 Anaeromyxobacteraceae bacterium | reverse complement strand
GGCCTTGAGCGCGGAGGTCACGTCCACCCAGTCGAGCGCGGACAGGTGGTAGAAGTGGACGATGTGGTCGTGCAGCGCGTGAGCGGTGACGATCAGGTTCCGGATGTACTGGGCGTTGAGCGGGACCTCGAGGCCGAGCGCATTCTCGACGGAACGGACCGAGGCCATGGCGTGCACGGTGGTGCACACGCCGCAGATGCGCTGCGCGAAGATCCACGCCTCGCGGGGATCGCGGCCCTGGAGGATGGTCTCGATGCCGCGCCACATGGTCCCGGACGACCAGGCGTTCTTCACCTTCCCGCCATCGACCTCGAGGTCGATGCGGAGGTGCCCTTCGATGCGGGTGACGGGGTCGATGGTGACTCGCGTGCTCATGAAAGGTTCCTTGACGGGCTAGAGGTCGGGATCAGTGGTTGGAGGCGGGCGCGGCCACCGCGTGCGCGGCACCCGCGGCGGGCTTCCCGGCGACCACCACGACGGGGAAGGTCCGCGCGATGAACAGGAAGACGGCGACGCCGACGGCGGCCATGCCCACGGTCACGGTCAACTCGCCCAGCGACGGGAAGTATTCCCAGCCGTTCCCCGGGTTGTAGGCCGTGAGGTAGGCGTCGACGCGCCACAGCGCGCCGGCCCAGATGCTCATGAGCGCGGCGGAGAACGTCTTCGAGGCGCTGGCCTGCACCGACGGCTTCAGGAACATGAAGGCCGGCACCAGGAAGAGCGCCATCTCGACGAGGAAGAAGTAGAGGTGCCAGTCGCCGAAGGCGAAGAGGTACTTGACCCTGCCCTTCACGACGATGTCGCCGACGCGGAGGATCGAGTACGCGAGGAGCAGGTAGGCGTTGGCCTTGGAGAGGCCGGCGAGCACCCTCTGGTCGCGCTCCGCGTTCCACTTCATCTTGAGCAGGTTGGTGAGGACCACCACCGCACCGTACCCCATCGAGAGGCAGGAGATCAGCGCCAGGAGCGGCAGGAGCGAGGTGTGCCAGAGCGGGTGGATCTTGGCGACCGCGATGAGCATGAGGCCGCCGAGCGAGCTCTGGTGCATCGTGGGGAGGATCATCGCCAGCGCGATGATGTAGGGCATGGCCGCCGCCAGCTTCGGGCCCCACTTCTTGCCGAACGCCGACCAGCGCGGCGAGCTCGAGTCCTTCGCCCCGTCGAGCACCGACGGCAGCACCTCGACCCAGAGGACGCTCACGTAGGTCATGACGCAGACGGCGACCTCGAGGAGCACCGAGCCCAGGTTCCAGACGAACGGGTTGAAGAGCCAGTACGCGTTCCAGTACCGGCCGAGGGCGATGAGGATGGAGCTGCCGCCCAGCGAGTAGGCGATGGCGCCGAGCAGCACCGCCGGGCGCACCAGCGGGTGGTACTCGCCCTTGTTGAGGAGGTAGCAGAGCAGGCCGACGGAGTAGGCGCCGGCGCCGATGCCGGTGAAGACGACCACGTTCACCGGCTCCCAGATGCCCCAGGCGTAGCCGTCGGTCATGGCCGAGACCGGCCCGACGCCGGTCGCGAAGCGGTAGGCCATCACCACCACGGCGACGCCGAACAGGCCGAGGCAGGTCTTCATCAGCGGGTCGAGCATCTTCCCGCCGATGGGCTTGGCGTGTGCGTGCGCGCTCATCGTCAGTGCCCCTCTCCCTGGCCGGCGGCCTCTTCTTCCTTCTTCTTGTTCCTGCGGATGACGAAGGCGGCGGCCGCGTACAGGGCCACCGGCGTGATGCCGTACACGTACGGTGCGTGCGAGACCTTCTCCGAGAAGTGGGCAGGCGACTCCTCGCCCAGCTCGGGCAGGCCCAGCTCCTGGAACGACACGCCGGCCGGCGTCAGGTAGAGGACCTGGGTGCCGCCGCCGTCCTTCTCGCCGTAGATCTTCGGCTCGTAGCGCTTCGGGTCCCTCGCCATGCGGGCGCGCGCCAGCTCGAGGAGCTCGGTGCGCTTGCCGTAGACGACCGCCTCGCGCGGGCAGACCTCGCAGCAGGCGGGGTCGGCGAGGGCGCGGGCGCCGCCCTTCTTCTCGTCGCCGCGGTGCCGGCACAGCTCGCACTTGACGATGAGCGGGAACGCCTTCACCCACTCGAACTTCGGGACGTTGTAGGGGCAGGCGATCTGGCAGTAGCGGCAGCCGACGCAGGTGTTCTTGTCGTAGAGGACGATGCCGGTGCCCGGCTTCTCGCCCTCGTGGTGCCGCGTGCCCTCGCCCTCCTTGTGGAGCGCGCCCATCATGCAGGCCGACACGCAGGACGGGTCGACGCAGTGCATGCACTGCTGCTTCATGAAGGTGTAGCCCTGGGACCGCTTGTCGGTCGCCAGCACCTTGATGATGTTCTTCGTCTGGGAGTCGAGGTCCCCGGGGACGTCGAAGACGCCGTCGGCGCTGCGCGAGTAGGGGAGGCCGTTCGCCTCCTTGCACTTCGTGACGCAGGCGCGGCAGCCGATGCAGAGGGTGGAGTCGTAGAGCATCCCGACGGAGTCGGGCGACGATTCCTTCGGCTCGCGGGCCTCGGCCTTCCCCGCGACCGCCGTCGCGGCGGCGGCGGCCGAGCCGACCACCGCGCCCTTCAGGATGCTGCGGCGAGAGAGGCGCATCGTCCTACTCCTTCCCTTCCTGCTTCTGCTCGTCCGCGCCGAGCTTCTTCGACGCGACGTAGCCGGCGCCGACCAGCGCGCCGACGACGAGGCTCGAGGCGCCCACGGCCAGCGGCGTCACCACCGAGTGGTCGGGGTGGACCGGCGGGTAGGTGCCCGGCGCCGTCGGGCGCTCCACGTCGACGGTGTCGTGCAGCGGCATGCGGAAGCCGATCTTCTGCTCGGTGCAGCCGAAGCAGGGGTGG
Source organism: Anaeromyxobacteraceae bacterium (assembly GCA_035719345.1). Lineage (GTDB taxonomy): Bacteria > Myxococcota > Myxococcia > Myxococcales > Anaeromyxobacteraceae > Anaeromyxobacter_A. The sequence goes on along the minus strand of DASTGH010000172.1, from coordinate 8,003 downwards.
CCGATGCCGATGGGCCAGGCGCCGGGCGTCTCGACGAAGTGGTTGAGCGAGCAGTTGGCGTGCGTCGCCGGGCCCTTGCAGCCGAGCTTGTAGAGGCAGTAGCCCGCCTTGTGGCCCTCGTCGCCGTACTTGGTGGCGAAGCGGCCGGCGTCGAAGTGCGGCCGGCGCGGGCAGTCCTCGTGGATCGTGCGGGCGTAGGCGAACTTCGGCCGGCCCAGCTCGTCCAGCGCGGGGAGCGTGCCGAACGTGGCGAACTGCAGCACGGTGCCGAGGAGGTTGTAGGGGTTCGCCGGGCAGCCGGGGATGTTCACCACCGGCTTGTCGGTCACGATCTTGTTCACGCCCACCGCGCCCGTCGGGTTCGGGTCGGCCGAGGGGATGCCGCCCCAGGAGGCGCAGGAGCCGATGGAGATGATGGCGCCGGCCTTGGCGGCGACCTTCTTCGTCGTCTCGACGGCGGTGCGGCCGCCGACGCGGCAGTAGATGCCGTTCTCCTTCGTCGGGATGGCACCCTCGATGACGAGGACGTACTTCCCGGCGTTCTTCTCCATCGACTCCTCGAGCGACTGCTCTGCCTGGTAGCCCGAGGGCACCATGAGCGTCTCGTGGTAGTCGAGCGAGACGAGCCCGAGGATGAGCTCGGCGACGTCCGGCGCGCTCGTGCGGAGCAGCGACTCGGAGCAGCCGGTGCACTCCTGGAAGTGCAGCCAGATGACCGGCGGCTTCGCGCCCGAGGCCGCCTTGTCGGCCATCTTCTCGCCGGCCCACGCGGGCAGCCCCACGGCGCCTGCGGCCATGGTGCAGACCTTGAGGAAGTCGCGACGCGAAACGCCTGCCCGTTCCAGCTCCATCATGAGGTTCTCCCAGGTGCCCGGCACGTTCGAGATGCCCTGGAGCGGCGGTCAGCGGGCGACAGGCTCGCGGCGACCTCGGAGGTGCGCGCGACGTGGTGGGTCGCCCCAGGGCGGTTCGGCATCGGTGAAAAGACATGGCATGCATCAGCATGGGGCGTGCCGTGTGGGTCTCTCGGTGAATCATCCGTTGTTCCGGGTGGTTATGTCCCGGTGAGCCTGACCCGGATGGAAGCATGCTGACCACCCGATGGTGCGAACCGGAAGGTTGCTGTCCTGTGGCAAAATGCACCGTGCGCCTCGGTTTTTCGCAGGGTTCGGGGTTGTCTCACCCGAACGGGCCCCCGTTTCCGGCTGCACTCGTCTCGCGGCCGGCCAGGCAGGCGGCTGCGCCGCGCCGCGGCACCCGGCAAGGTTGAACGGGCGTGAGGTCACCTGAGAGGATGACGGCCACGGAGGCTGCGACCTTGGACGTCTCGGCGGCGGCGGCCCGCCCCATCCCCACGCCTCACCCGGCGGCACCGGCGGTGCTGGTCGTCGACGACGAGGTGCGCTCGCTCGAGTCCATCGCGCGCACCCTGGAGGACGACTTCGCCGTCTTCACCGCCCCCTCGGCGGAGCAGGCACTCGAGATCCTGCGCCGCGAGCGCGTCGCGGTCGTGCTCTGCGACCAGCGCATGCCCGGGACCTCGGGCGTCGAGTTCCTGAAGCGGGTCCGGGCCGAGTGGCCGGACGTCATCCGCATCATCATCTCCGGCTACACCGACGCCGAGGACATCATCGCCGGGGTGAACGACGCCGGGATCTGGCAGTACCTCATGAAGCCCTGGCACCCGGAGCAGCTCCTCCTCACGCTGAAGAGCGCGAGCGAGCTGCACCGGCTGCAGCGCGAGCACCACCGCCTCGCCCTCGAGCTGCGCGAGATGCCGGCGGTGCTGCGCCAGCGCGTGGACGCGAAGCGGGCGCAGCTCCGGCAGCGCTTCGCCGCCGACCGCATCGTGCGCGCCCCGGACAGCCCGCTCAACGCCGTCTGCGCCACGGCGGAGCGCATCGCCCGCCACGACCTCTCGGTGCTCGTCACCGGCGAGTCGGGCACCGGCAAGGAGCTGCTGGCGCGCGCCATCCACTACGGCAGCGGGCGCGGCGACCGCGCCTTCGTGGTGGAGAACTGCGGCGCGCTGCCCGACGAGCTGCTCGAGTCGGAGCTGTTCGGCCACAAGCGCGGCGCGTTCACCGGCGCCTACGAGGACCGCATCGGCCTCTTCCAGCACGCCGACGGCGGCACGATCTTCCTCGACGAGGTGAGCGAGACCACGCCCGCCTTCCAGGTGAAGCTCCTCCGCGCCCTGCAGGAGGGCGAGATCCGGCCGGTGGGCAGCCCGCGCACGCTCTCGGTGGACGTCCGGGTCATCGCGGCGACCAACCGCGATCTCGAGGAGGAGGTCAGGGCCGGGCGCTTCCGCGAGGACCTCTACTACCGGCTCGCCACCGTGACGCTGCACATCCCGCCGCTGCGCGAGCGCGCCATGGACATCCCGCCGCTCGCCGCCGCCATCCTGCAGCGGGGGAAGACCCAGCTCGGCGCGCGGGTCGAGGGCTTCGCGCCCGCGACCATGGCCTGCCTGGAGGCCTACCGCTGGCCCGGCAACACCCGCGAGCTGCAGAACGAGATCCACCGCATGCTGGCGCTGGCCGACGGCTCGGTGCTGGGCCCGGAGCTGCTCTCGCCGCGCGTGGTGCGCGCCGCCGAGGGCGAGGCCGACGAGCGCGACCTGGCGCTGCTCGACGGGGTCGAGGGCAGCCTCAAGGCGCGGCTCGATCACCTCGAGGCGCGCATCATCAAGGAGGCGCTGCTCCGGCACCGGTACAACAAGACGCGCGCGGCGCAGGAGCTGGGCCTGTCGCGCGTCGGGCTGCGCGCGAAGCTGGCGCGCTACGGGCTCGACGGGGCGTGAGCGTGCGGCGGCGGCTCCATCTCGTGTGGCTGCAGTCGGGCGGGTGCGGCGGCTGCACCATGTCGCTCCTCTGCTCCGGCGCCGACGACCTCCTCGGCACGCTCTCCGACGCGGGCGTGGACGTCCTCTTCCACCCGGCGCTCTCCGAGGCGAGCGGCGAAGAGGCGCTGCGCGTGCTGCGCGCCTGCGCCGAGGGCGAGCTCCCGCTCGACGTGCTCTGCGTGGAGGGCGCGGTGCTGCGCGGGCCGGCCGGCACCGGCCGCTTCCACGTGCTCTCCGGCACCGGCCTCCCCATGATGGAGTGGGTGCGGCGGCTGGCGGCGCGCGCCGGCCGCGTCCTGGCGGTGGGGAGCTGCGCGGCCTTCGGCGGCGTGCCCTCCGCCGGCCAGAACCCGACCGACGCCTGCGGTCTGCAGTACGAGGGCGACGCGCCCGGAGGATTGCTCGGCGCCGGGTGGCGCGATCCCGACGGCCTGCCGGTCATCAACGTGGCGGGCTGCCCCACGCACCCGGACTGGGTGGTGGAGACGCTCGTCGGCCTCGGGCTGGGCGAGCTCGGCGCCGACGACCTCGACGCGCTGGCGCGGCCGCGCTTCTACGCCGACCAGCTCGTGCACCACGGCTGCCCGCGCAACGAGTTCTACGAGTTCAAGGCCAGCGCCGAGCGGCCGAGCGATCTCGGCTGCCTCATGGAGAACATGGGCTGCAAGGCGACCCAGGCCCACGCCGACTGCAACGTCCGGCTGTGGAACGGGTCCGGGTCGTGCCTCCGCGGCGGCTTCGCCTGCATCAACTGCACGGCCCCCGGCTTCGAGGAGCCGGGGCACGCCTTCGCCGAGACGCCCAAGATCGCGGGCATCCCCATCGCGCTGCCCACCGACATGCCCAAGGCCTGGTTCGTGGCGCTGGCGGCGCTCTCCAAGTCGGCGACGCCGCGCCGCGTCCGCGAGAACGCGCGCGCCGATCACGTGGTGGTGCCGCCGGTGATCCGCCGCGCGGGGCGCTCGTGACGCGGGTCGTCGTCGGGCCGTTCAACCGCGTCGAGGGCGACCTCGAGGTCGCGCTCGAGGTGGAGGACGGCGCCGTCCGCTCGGCCCAGGTGAGCTCGCCGCTCTACCGCGGGTTCGAGACGATCCTGGAGGGCAAGGCGGCGCTCGACGCGCTCGTCATCGTGCCGCGGGTCTGCGGCATCTGCTCGGTGTCGCAGTCGGCCGCCGCCGCCGGCGCGCTGGCCGACCTGGCCGGCCTCGCCCCGCCGCCGAACGGCCTGCTCGCCACGGGCCTGGTGCAGGCGGCCGAGAACCTGGCCGACCACCTCACCCACTTCTACCTCTTCTTCATGCCCGACTTCGCGCGCGAGGCGTACGCCGCGCGCGGCTGGCACCCGGCGGCGCTGCGGCGCTTCCAGGCGATGCGCGGGACGGCCGGCGCCGAGGTGCTGGGCGCGCGCGCCCGGTTCCTCGGGATCATGGGGATCCTCGCCGGGAAGTGGCCCCACACGCTGGCGCTGCAGCCGGGCGGGACCTCGCGGCCGGTGGACCGCGCCGAGAAGACGCAGCTCGTGCTCGCGCTGCGCACCTTCCGCCGCTTCCTGGAGCGCGCCTTCCTGGGCGACGCGCTGGAGGCGTTCGCGGCGCTCGGCTCGGCGTCGGCGCTCGACGCCTGGCTCGACGCGCGCGGGGCGGGCGCGAGCGACCTCGCGCTCTTCCTCGCCATCGCGCGCGACCTCGGCCTCGCGCGGCTGGGCCGTGCCGCGGACGCCTTCATGAGCTACGGCGCCTACCCCGGCACGGATGGTGCGCTCCTCTTCCCGCGCGGCGTCTTCGACGGCGCGCCCGCGCCGCTCGACCCCGAGGCCATCCGCGAGGACGTGAGCCACGCCTGGCTCGGCGACGCGCCGCCGCGCCACCCGCGCCAGGGCGAGACGCTTCCGGTGCCGGACAAGCCCGGCGCCTACACCTGGTGCAAGGCGCCGCGCCTGGGCGGGAAGCCGTTCGAGGTGGGGGCGCTGGCGCGGCAGGTGGTGGCGGGCCACCCGCTCGCCCGCGACCTCGTGGCGCAGGGCGGCGGGAACGTCCTCTCGCGCGTGGTCGCCCGGGCGCTCGAGCTCTGCCTGGTCGTCCCCGCCATGGAGCGCTGGGCCTCGGCGCTCGAGCCGGGCGAGCCCTTCTGCGCGCGCGCCGACCCGTTCCGGGACGGGGCCGGCGCCGGGCTCACCGAGGCGGCCCGCGGATCGCTCGGCCACTGGGTGACGCTGCGGGACGGCGCCATCGACCGGTACCAGATCGTCGCCCCCACCACCTGGAACTTCTCTCCGCGCGACGCCGAGGGGCGGCCCGGTCCGCTGGAGCGCGCGCTGGTGGGGACGCCCGCCGGCGAGGGCGAGGCGGCGGTCGCGGTGCAGCACGTGGTGCGCTCCTTCGACCCCTGCATGGTGTGCACGGTGCACTGAGCGCATGGCCACCACGCACACGCCGTCGCCGGAGATGCCGCAGGCGCCCGAGGGCGTGGACGAGGCGGCATGGATCGAGGTCATCCGCAAGATGGAGGAGGTCTACGCCGACCTCCTGCAGTACGAGGTGGCGCTCGAGGCGAAGAACGCCGCCCTGGAGGCGTCGCAGCGCTTCATCGAGAGCGTGCTGTCCTCGATGTCGGACGTGCTCGTCGTCTGCGACCGCGACGGCACCATCGAGGACGTCAATGCCGCCCTGGTCCAGCTGGTGGGCGAGGGCGAGGACGCCCTGCGCGGCCGCTCGGTGGTGGACCTCTTCGCCGACGACGCGCGCGAGGCGGCGGCGCTCGCCTTCGCGCGGCCGGTGGGCCAGGCGGTGCACGACCTCGAGCTGTCGCTGCGCGGCGCCGACGGCAAGCCGGTGGCGGTCTCGCTCAACGCCACGCCGCGGCAGGGCGCCGCGCGGCGCGGCGTGGGCATGGTCATCACCGGGCGGCCGGTGGGCGAGCTGCGGCGCGCCTACGACGCCCTCCGCCAGGCGCACGAGGACCTGAAGCGCACCCAGCAGCAGCTCGTGCACGCGGAGAAGATGGCCTCCGTCGGCCGGCTGGTGGCCGGCGTCGCCCACGAGCTCAACAACCCCATCAGCTTCGTGCTCGGGAACGTGCACGCGCTGCGCCGCTACGCGACGCGGCTGGCGCGCTACCTCGACGCGCTCCACCGCGGCGTCCCGGCGGAGGAGGCCACGGCGCTGCGCGCCGAGCTGCGCATCGACCGCATCGTGCAGGACCTCACGCCGCTCATCGAGGGGACGGTGGAGGGCGCCGAGCGCACGCGCGACATCGTCGACGGGCTGAAGCGCTTCTCGGCGGTCGACCGGGAGGAGCCGCGCCCGTTCGACCTCGTGGCCACGGCGGAGCGGGCGGTGCACTGGGTTCGGAAGGGGACGCGCGGTCCGTTCGAGGTGCGCCTCGCGCTGCCGCGGCCGATGATGGTGAAGGGCTCGGCCCCGCAGATCCAGCAGGTGCTCATGAACCTCGTGCAGAACGCGCACGACGCCACCGCCGGCGCGGCGGCTCCGGCGCTCGAGGTGACCGGGCGGCTCGAGGACGGCGCCGCGGTGCTCGTGCTGCGCGACAACGGCCCGGGCATCGCCCCCGCCATCCTGGCGCGCATCTTCGAGCCGTTCTTCACCACGAAGCCGGTGGGCAAGGGCACCGGCCTCGGCCTGGCCATCGGCTACGGCATCGTGGAGCGGCACGGCGGCGCGCTCACCGCCGCCAACCACCCGGACGGCGGCGCCGTGTTCACGCTCCGGCTGCCGGCGGCGGGTTGATCCCCCTCCCCCCTCGCTCTCGCGACTCCTCGCGCGCTCGCGGAGAGCGAGGGTCCCCGACTCGCCGCAGCGATCAGCCGATACGCACCCGCCCCAGCTCCCGGCCCTCTCCGTCCACGGTGTGGATGGCGCAGGCCAGGCACGGGTCGAAGGAGTGCACCGTGCGCAGCGCCTCGAGCGGCCGGGCCGGGTCGGCGACCGGGTTGCCGACGAGCGCAGCCTCGTAGGGACCGGGCCGGTCCTGGTGGTCGCGCGGGCCGGCGTTCCAGGTCGACGGCACCACCGCCTGGTAGTTCCCGATGCGGCCGTCGCGCAGCACGCACCAGTGGCTGAGCGCGCCGCGCGGCGCCTCGTGGAAGCCGACGCCCTGGTACTCGCCGCGGGCCAGCTTCGGCATCGGGTCGTTGAAGATGGCCGTGTCGCCCTTGCCGACGTTCTCGACGAGGAGCCGCCAGTGCTTGAGGGCGAGCTCGCTCATGACGGCGGCGCGGATGGAGCGCGCCGCCAGCCGCCCCAGCGTCGACTCGAGGATGGCCGGCCCGAGCTTCGCCTTCGCCACCGAGCCCGCCACCTCCAGGCAGCGGGTGGCGTACTTCGTCGTGAGCGGGTCGCCCGCCTTGAGCGCGCACAGGACCTGCGCCAGCGGTCCCACCTGCATGGGCGCGTCGGCGAAGCGCGGGGCCTTGACCCAGGAGTACTTCTCGGGCGCCGCCGTCTCCGCCTTCCAGTCGCCGGTGTAGAGCGGCCGGGTCTCGCCCTTCCACGGGTGGAGCGGGCCGCCCGCGTCGCCGTAGTAGGCGTGCTTCGTGCTCTCCGTCACGTTGTTCGTGAAGTGCGGGTCGGAGAAGCTCGAGATCGGCGTGTACTGGCCCTTCAGGATGGTGCCGCCGGGCATGTCGAACTTCGTGCCCCTGGTGTCGAGCGGCAGCTCGGGCACGGACAGGTAGTCCTGCACGCCGGCGCCGTACCTCGCCCACTCGGCGTAGAGGCCGCCCACGGCCGCCACGTCGGGGAAGTACACCTGCTGCACGAAGGCGGCGACCTCCTCCAGGAGGTCCTTCACCTGATACAGCTTCTGCATGTTGAGCGTGGCGGGGTTGTCGAGGTTGATGGCGTTGGCCACGCCGCCCACCGCCAGGTTCTGGATGTTCGGCGTCTTCGAGCCGAGGATGGCGACGACCTGCAGCGCCTTGCGCTGGTACTCGAGCGCCTCCAGGTAGTGCGCGACCGCGATCAGGTTCACCTCCGGCGCGAGCTTCATGGCCGGGTGGCCCCAGTAGCCGTTCTGGAAGACCCCGAGCTGCCCGCCGTCCACGAAGCCCTTCAGCCGGTCTTTCACGCCCTGGAGCTGCAGCCTCCCGTTGCCGGGCCAGTCGGAGAGGCTCTCGGCGAGCGAGGCCGCCTTCGCC
>DASTGH010000171.1:0-28557 GCA_035719345.1 Anaeromyxobacteraceae bacterium | reverse complement strand
GCCGCCGTCCGGCCGCTCGCGGCGGGCGCGCAGGTCGTGGCCATCGGCGGGTCGACCGGCTCGCCCGCCGCCATCGTCCAGATCCTGAACCGCCTCCCCCGCGACTTCCCGTTCCCGGTGCTCCTCGTCATCCACATCAACGAGCCGTTCGGCGCCGCCTTCGCCCAGTGGCTCGACGCCCAGTCGCCGCTGCGGGTGCGGTACGCCGTCGACGGCGAGCCACCGCCCGCGGGCGGCACGGTCATCATGGCGTCGCCCGGCCGGCACCTCCTCGTCGAGCGCGGCGCGCTGCGCTTCTCGAGCGCGCCGGAGCGCCACAGCTGCCGGCCCTCGGTGGACGTGCTCTTCGAGTCGCTGGCGGCGGAGATGGGCCCCCGCGTCCTCGCCTGCCTGCTCACGGGCATGGGCCGGGACGGCGCCGCCGGGCTGCTCGCCGTCCGGCGCGCGGGCGGCGGCACCATCGCCCAGGACGAGGCCACCTCCGTCGTCTACGGGATGCCGCGCGAGGCGATCGTCCTCGGCGCGGCCGAGCGCGTGCTGCCGCTCGGCGAGATCGGCGCGGCCATCGCGGCGGCCGCGCCCCGGCCCGGAGGCGGGCCGTGACCTCGGTGCTCATCGTCGACGACAGCCTCACCGTCCGGATGGATCTGGAGGCGGCGTTCGCGGGCGGAGGCTTCGCCCCGACGCTCTGCCCGGACGCGGGCGCGGCGCGCACCGCGCTGGCGACCGGGTCGTTCGACCTGGTGGTGCTCGACGTCGTCCTGCCCGACGGCGACGGCTTCGATCTGCTGGGCGAGATCCGCGCCTCCCCGAGCCACGGCTCCACGCCGGTGGTCATGTTCAGCAGCGAGGCCGAGGCGCGCCAGCGCGTGCGCGGCCTGCAGCGCGGGGCGGACGAGTACGTCGGCAAGCCCTACGACCCCGAGCGCCTGGTGGCCCGCGCCCGGGAGCTGGTGCGCATCCGCGGCGAGCCGGCGGGCGACGCGGCGGAGCGCGCGCCCGTGCTGGTGGTGGACGACAGCGCCACCGCGCGCGAGGAGCTCCGGCTGGCGCTGGAGGGCGCCGGGCTCCCGGTGCTCACCGCCTCGTCGGGCGAGGACGGGATCCGCCTGGCGGCGGAGCGGCGCCCGGCGGCGGTGGTGGTGGACGGCCTCATGCCGGGCATGGACGGGACGGAGTTCGTGCGCCGGCTCCGCTCCGACCCGGCCCTGGCCACCACCCCCTGCATCCTCGTCTCCGCCTCCGGCGCCGTGAGCGAGCTCGAGGCCCTGGGTGCCGGCGCCGACGGCTTCGCCTGGAAGGAGGAGGGGCACGCCGTGGCCCTGGCGCGGGTGCAGGCGCTGCTCCGCACCGGCAGGCCGGCGGCGGCGGGGGCGGCGGGCTTGCTCGCGCCGCGCCGCATCGCCGTGGTCGGGTCGGGGCCGCGGGCCCGGGAGGTGGCCGAGCGGCTGCGCGCCGACGGTCACGACGTCGCCCCCGCGGCCTCGACCGACGATGCGGTCGGGCTGGCGGAGGTGGACCGGGTGGACGCGGTGGTGCTCGACGCCACCTGCTCGCTGCACGAGGGCATCGAGGCGGCGCGGCGGATGCGGGCCGAGCGCAGCTGCCGCAGCCTGCCGCTCATCGTGGTGGGGCGCGACGACGACCGCACCGCCGCCGTGGCCGTGCTGCAGGCCGGCGCCGACGACTACGTGGCGGCCTCCATCGGCCCCGAGGTCCTGCGCGCGCGGGTGCAGGCGGCGCTGCGGCGCAAGCAGCTCGAGGACGACCAGCGCGAGCGGGAGGCGTACGCGCGCAGCGCCGCCATCCTGGAGACGATCGCCGATGCCTTCTTCGCCGTCGACCGCGGCTGGCGGCTGGTCTACGCCAACCGCGCGCTGGCAGCGGTCGCCGGGGTCGCCGACGCCGACCTGCTGGGCGCGCCGCTCTGGACGCACGCGGGCTGGGTGGCGGAGGGTCCGTTCGAGCAGGAGCTGCGGCGGGCGGTCGAGAGCGGCGCCGCCGCCACCTTCGAGGTGCGCTCGCGCCACGATCGCTGGTACGAGGTGCGCGCCTTCCCCCACGCCGCCGGGCTCTCGGCGCACCTGCGCGACGTCACCGATCGCCACCGCTCCGACGAGGTGCACCGCCACCTCGTCGGGATCGTGAGCCACGACCTGCGCACGCCGCTGACCGCGACCTCGATGTCGATCCAGATGCTGGCGCGCGACGGCGGCCTCACCGAGCGGCAGCGGCGCTGCGTCGAGCGGGCGGAGAGCGGGACGGTCCGCATGACGCGGCTCATCAGCGACCTCCTCGACTACTCGCGCGCCCGCCTCGGCCAGGGCCTGCCCATCCACCCGCGCCCGACCGACCTCGACGCGGTCTGCCGCACGGCGCTCGACGAGGTCCGCGCCGCCCACCCCGGCCGCGTCGTGGACTACCGGCCGGGTACGGGCGGCGAGGGCACCTGGGACCCCGACCGCCTGGCGCAGGTGCTCGGCAACCTCCTCACGAACGCCGTCCGCTACAGCCCGGAGACGTCGGCCATCGAGCTCGCCTGGGTCGGCGGCGAGGGCCACAAGCTCGTCACCGTCCACAACGACGGGCCGCCCATCGGGGAGCCGCTCCTCTCGCAGCTGTTCGAGCCCTTCCGGCGGGGTGCCGATCGCGGAGAGCGCGCCTCGCGCGGCGTGGGCCTCGGGCTCTACATCGTGAGGGAGCTGGTGCGCGCCCACGGCGGCACCGTCGAGGCGCGCTCGTCGAAGGGCGCCGGCACGACGTTCACCGTCCGCCTCCCGGCGCCCTGAGGGCTCAGGGCGACGGCGCCCGCTCGCTCTTCACCGCACCCAGCGTGCGACCCGCCGACGCATCGCTCTCGACCTCGGCCACGTCCTGCAGGCTCACCACGCCGTGGAGCACCCCGCGCTCGTCGCACACCATGACGCGCGACACCTGGCGCTCGCCCATCAGCCGCTGGGCCGCCGACGCGTCGTCGTCCAGCCGACAGCTGGCGATGGAGCGCGTCATGAAGCGCTCGACCTTCTCGTCGCCGCCCTTGCCCTCGGCCAGGACGCGGACGGCGAGGTCCCGGTCGGTCACGGCGCCGATCGGCTTCCCGTCGTCGTCGCAGATCGGCACGAACCCGATGTTCTCGTCGCGCATGATCTTCGCGCAGTCCCGGACCGCATCGCTGCGCTTGCAGCTCCGCGCCGGGGTCATCACCTCGCTCAGCCTCATGTCCGCCTCCGTTTCGCCCGGGTCGACCCGGGTGCTCCCGGGAAGATGTGTCGGACGCCGCCGGGCGGGGAGCGACCACCGCCCCTGCGGCGCGTGCCGGCGCCGCGCGCGATCGCTAGAGGAGAGGGGTGAACGCCAGGTCGAGGTCGAGGTCGAGGCCCGCCCGCCGGGCATCCCTCCGCGCCGCCGTCGCGGCGCTCCTCTCGCTCGCCGCGACCGCGGCGCGCGCCGCGCCGACGACCTACTCCGTGCGCCTGCCGCCCGACGGGCTGGTGGTGGAGATCCCCTACTCGCTCGGCACCCACCACGAACACGTGACCGCCGTGGACGGCGTGCTGCGCGCCGATCCGGAGACGCTCCGGGTCGAGCGCGGCCGCCTGACCGTCCCGCTCTCCGCGTTCCGCAGCGACGACGCGAAGCGGGGCTGCCACCTCCGCGAGGCGCTCGGGCTCGACTACACCCGGTCGCAGTACCCGCGGGAGCACGTGTGCGATGACCAGAACCGGCTCCCGGCGTCGGGGCCGGACGCGATCGCGTTCCCCGAGATCGCGGTCGACCTCGATGGCGGAAGCGGCGCGACGGGCGACGGGGCGGGCTCCGCCGTGGACGTCGACGCCACCCTCACCGTGCACGGCGTGCCGCGGCCGCTCAAGTTCCGCGTCACCGTGTCGCGCGACGACGCCGCGCCCGGGCTGCTGCGCGTCCGCGGCCGCGTCCCGGTCCGGCTGGCGTCGCACGGCGTCCAGGTGAAGCCGGCGAAGGTGCTCTTCGCCTCCATCTCCGTGGGCGACACCGTCACCGTCGTCCTCGACGTGCGCCTCGAGCCGGTGCGAGCCGGGGGCTCCTGAGCGGCGCGGCGGTCGCGCGCCGCGGCGCTACGCGCTGCTCGTCGAGGGGACGGGTGGGCGGCGGATGCGCGCCTCCTGGTACTCCTCCTCCTCGACGGCCTCCACCCGCGCCAGCACGGCGCGCGCCCGCTCGACGTCGAGCTCGTGCTCCCAGCGCGAGATCGCCACCGAGGCGACGCCGTTGCCGATGAGGTTCGTGATGGCGCGCGCCTCGGACATGAAGCGGTCGATGCCGAGCAGGAGCGTGAGGCCGGCGACCGGGATGTTCCCCACGGCCGAGAGCGTCGCCGCGAGCGTGATGAACCCGCCGCCCGTCACCGCGGCCGCCCCCTTCGAGGTGAGCAGGAGCACCCCCAGGATCTCCAGCTCCTGCGCGAGGGACACGGGCGTGTTCGTCGCCTGCGCGATGAACAGCGTCGCCAGCGTGAGGTAGATGGACGTGCCGTCGAGGTTGAACGAGTAGCCCATCGGCACGACGAGGCCCACCACGGGCTTCGAGCAGCCGAGCCGCTCCATCTTCTTCATCATGAGCGGCAGCGCCGACTCGGACGAGGAGGTGCCGAGCACGACGAAGATCTCCTCGCGGATGTAGCGGATGAAGCGGAGGATGCCGAGGCCAGTCCAGCGCATCACGCCGCCGAGCACCAGCAGCACGAAGACGATGCTCGTCGCGTAGAAGCAGGCGATGAGCTGGCCCAGGCTGAGGAGCGTGCCGAGGCCGTACTTCCCGACGGTGAAGGCCATGGCGCCGAAGGCCCCGAGCGGCGCCACGCGCATCACGATCGCCACCGTGCGGAACAGCGCGTGCTGCAGCCGGTCGATGAAGTCGACGAGCGGCAGGCCCGCGCGCCCCAGGCCGGCGATGGAGACGCCGAAGAGCACCGAGAAGAACAGCACCTGCAGGATGTCGCCGCGTGCGAACGCGTCGGCGACGTCCTTCGGGATGATGTTCATGAGGAACTCGGCGGTGCTGAGGTGCTGCGACGACGCGGTGTAGCTGGCGATCGCCTTCGCGTCGAGCGCCGCCGGGTTCACGTTCATCCCCGCGCCCGGACGCACCACCTTGCCGACGAGGAGGCCGATGGCGAGCGCCACCGTGGTCAGCACCTCGAAGTAGACGAGCGACTTGAGCCCGACGCGCCCCACCTTCTTCAGGTCGCCCATCTTCGCGATGCCCGTCACCACCGTCGTGAAGATGATCGGCGCGATCAGCATCTTGACGAGGCGGATGAAGGCCTCGCCGAGCGGCCGCAGCGACTCGCCCAGCCGCGGCCGCAGCCACCCGATCAGCGCGCCCAGCACCACGGCGATGAGGACCTGCAGGTACAGGCTGTGCGCGATCCGGCGCATCATCTCCTCCGCGACGCGGCCCCCGGGGCCGCCCAGGTCGAACCATGCTGCGGGCGCCCGTCGAGCGCACGACCGCCGCATACCGGGCGTCCGGCAGTCCGCGCGCGCCGCCGGCGGCGCGCGCGCGCGCGCCGCCTGATGCGCCCGCGGCGCCAGCCATCTGGCCCGTATCGGGTTTTGACGGCCCGCCGGGGGCCGGCGGCGCGCGGCTTCACGGCCCGGCGGCGTCGGCCGCCAGCAGCGCGGCCCGGAGCTCCCGGTCGCCGATCCAGCCGACCACGCCGCCGTGCTCCACCACCGGCACCTGCGAGATGCCGCAGCGCTCCAGCACCGCGGCGATCTCCGCGAAGGCGGTGTCGGGACCGACCGACGCGAACGGCACCATGGCGTCGGTGACGTGGAGCCAGCCGAGCTCCGACGGCGGCACCTGCAGGACCAGCGCCAGCTCGACGAGGCCGCGCGGCCCCTCCGCGCCGCTCACCACCACGACGCGCTGGCGGCCGCCCCGCCGCGCCACCTCCGCCAGCTCGGCGAGGCCGGTTCCGTCACTCACCGCGGGGAGCTCCACCGGCACCCGCGCCACGCGCGGCACCGGCCCGGCGCCACGGCCGGCGCCGCGCTCCTCCTCGCCGGCAGCGGCGCGCGAGGGGAGCTGCGCCGGATAGAGCGTGTGGCGCCGCAGCGCGGCGTAGGCGATGCCGACCGCCAGCATCATGGGGACGAGCAGGTCGTAGCTCCCGGCCATCTCGGCCACCAGCACGAGCGCCGAGAGCGGCGCGTGCGCGAGGCCGCCGTAGAACGTGCCCATCCCCACGAGCGCGAACGCGCCGGGGTCGATCCGCGGGTCGCCCAGCGCCAGCCGGGCGGCGTGACCGAAGGCCGAGCCCATGAGGCCACCCACCACCAGCGACGGCGCGAAGTCGCCGGCGGCGCCGCCCGAGCCGATGGTCAGGGCCGATGCCAGCGCCTTCAGCGCGGCGGCGGCGAGGAGGAGGCCGATCGCGCTCCCGCCCGTGGGCAGCCAGCCCGCGCCGGTGATGGCGGCCTGCAGCGCGCCGTACCCGCCGCCGAACACGCCGAAGCCGCGCGCCTCGGGCCCGTGCTCCCGCCCCATCCACAGCGCCAGCGCCAGCCCGATCCCGCCCATGGCCAGGCCGCCCAGCGCCGGCCGGAGCCAGGGCGGCCCCGGCAGCCGCGCCGAGACGCGCTGCACGCCCCGGAGCAGCCGGACGAAGCCGACCGCCGCCAGCGACACGACCAGCCCGAGCGCGCCGTAGAGCGGCAGGTGCGCGGGCCGGAAGGGGAAGCGCGGGAGCACGCCGAAGAGCGTCGTCTCCCCGAAGATCGCGATCACGATCGAGTACGAGACGACGCTCGCCAGCACGGCGGGGACGAGCGCCTCTCCCTCGAAGTCGTCGCGGTACATCATCTCCGTGGCGAGGAGCGCCGCGCCGAGCGGCGTGCGGAACACGGCGGCGATGCCGGCCGCGATGCCGGCGACGAGCAGCACCCGTCGCTCGGCGCGCGAGGTCGGGAGGAGGCGCGCCACCGCCGAGCCGACCGCGGCGCCGATCTGCATGGTCGGCCCCTCGCGGCCCCCGGACCCGCCGCTCCCCAGCACCAGCACCGCGGCCATCGCCTTCACCGGGATGACCCGCCGCCGGACGACGCCGCCGTGGTGGTACGCCTCGATGGCGGCGTCGCCCCCGCCCCCCGACGCCTCGGGCGCGAACCGCCAGGTGAGCAGGCCGCTGGCGAGGCCGCCCATCGCCGGCAGCAGGGCGAGCAGCCACGGGCGGAACGGCGTCGCGCCCGGCGCGCCCACGAACCGCTCGCCGTGCGCGCGCACCGGCTCGAACCCCGCGGCGCCGGCGAGCAGGAGCTGCTGTGACACCTCCAGGGCGGCGAAGAAGGCGGCGCCGATGACGCCGGCGACCGCGCCCACGGCGCCCGCGTGCAGGAGCGCGCGCCCGACGAGGCGCAGGTCGACGGGCGCTCCACCTCCGAGGAGCGCCGCGGCGAGGGACCAGGGCGAGAGCCGCCGCGGGGCTCCGCCGCGCGGCGACGCCTCGGGCGCGCTCCGGTCGCCGTCAGGTGGCGTACTGGGCCTCGCCGTTCCCGAACGACCAGTTCTCCTTCTTCACCTCGACGAGGCTCACCATGACGTCCTCGCGGCGCACGCCCGCCCGCGCCTCGAGCTCGTCCGCGAGCTTCCGGTAGAACGCGCGCTTCATCTCCAGCGTCCGCCCCTCGTTGAGCGTGACCTGCACCACGATCGCGTCCGGCGTGCGCCGGATCCCGAGGTAACCCGGGTCCACGACCAGCGAGCCCTCCGCGTGCTCGGAGACGACGATGAACCGGTCGTCCGCGGGGACGTTCAGCGCGGTGCGCATCGCCTGGTAGACGCCCTCCGCCAGCGCGCTCCGGTACTCGGCGGGCTTGCCCGCCCGCAGCTCGATCCTGACCAGCGGCATGTCCTCTCTCCTCGTCCGGCCGGCGCCGGCCCGTAAGGGTCCCGCCGAGTGTGGCGTGAGCCACGCGGCGATATAGCGAGACGCGCCATGTGGATCGTCCGCCTCGCGCTGTCGCGGCCGTACACGTTCGTCGTGCTGGCGCTGGTCATCGTGCTGGTGACGCCGGTCGCGCTCACCCGGACGCCCACCGACATCTTCCCCGACATCAACATCCCGGTGATCGCGCTCGTCTGGAGCTACAACGGGCTGCCGCCGCAGGAGATCGAGCGCCGCATCACCACCAACGTGGAGCGCGGCATCACCACGCTCGTCAACGACGTCGAGCACATCGAGTCGCAGTCGCTCACCGGGATCGCCATCATCAAGGTGTTCTTCCAGCCGCGCGCCAACGTGCAGACGGCGCTGGCGCAGACGGCCGCCATCTCCCAGACGTTCCTGCGCAACCTGCCGCCGGGCACGACGCCGCCGCTCGTCATGATCTACTCGGCGTCGACCGTACCGGTGCTGCAGATCGGGCTCACCAGCGACCGGCTCTCCGAGCAGCAGCTCTTCGACTTCGGCAACAACTTCATCCGCACGCAGCTCGCGACGGTGCAGGGCGCCTCGATGCCCTTCCCCTACGGCGGCAAGCAGCGGGTCATCTCGGTCGACCTCGATCCGGCGGCGCTGCAGGCGAACGGCCTCACCCCGGTCGACATCGTCAACGCCGTGAATCTCCAGAACCTGATCCTCCCCACCGGCACCGCCAAGCTCGGGCCGCTCGAGTACGGCGTGGAGATGAACGGCAGCCCGCGGACCATCGGCGAGCTGAACGAGCTGCCCGTGAAGACGGTGAACGGCGCCACGCTCTACCTGCGCGACGTCGCCCACGTGCGCGACGGCTTCGCGCCGCAGACGAACGTGGTGGTGACGAACGGCCAGCGCGGCGTGCTCATGAGCGTCTACAAGACGGGCAATGCCTCCACGCTCTCCATCGTCGACCGCGTGAAGCAGATCCTGGAGGACTACAAGCCGTCGATGCCGGAAGGGCTGCAGCTCACCACCTTCTTCGACCAGTCGCTCTTCGTTCGCGCCGCGATCGCGGGCGTGCTGCGCGAGGCGCTCATCGCCGCCTGCCTGACCGCGGTCATGATCCTGCTCTTCCTCGGCAACTGGAAGAGCACGCTCATCATCGCCATCTCCATCCCGCTCTCGATCCTGGTGAGCATCCTCTGCCTCTCCGCGCTGGGGGAGACCATCAACATCATGACGCTCGGTGGGCTGGCGCTCGCGGTCGGCATCCTCGTCGACGACGCCACCGTCGAGATCGAGAACATCAACCGCAACCTGGCCATGGGGAAGGACACGATCCAGGCCATCCTCGACGGCGCGCACCAGATCGCGGTGCCGGCCTTCGTCTCCACGCTCTGCATCTGCATCGTCTTCATCCCGATGTTCCTGCTCTCGGGCGTGGCGCGCTACCTGTTCGTGCCGCTGGCCGAGGCGGTCACCTTCGCCATGCTCGCCTCGTACGGCTGGTCGCGGACGATCGTGCCGACGCTGGCCAAGTACCTCCTCAGCGCCGAGGACGAGTACCACCCGGAGGAGCACGCCGGCGAGCGCATGGGGCTCCTCCGCCGCTGGCAGCAGCGCTTCGAGCGCGGCTTCGAGCGCGTGCGCGAGGCCTACCGCCGGGCGCTCGCGGCCGTCCTGCACCGCCCGCGCGCCTTCGCGGCCGGGTTCATCGGCTTCTGCCTGCTCTCCGCCGGCCTCACCCCCGTGCTCGGCCGCGACTTCTTCCCCGACGTCGACGCCGGCCAGATCCGGCTGCACCTGCGCGCCCGGACCGGCCTGCGCATCGAGGAGACGGCGCGGCTCGCCGACGAGGTGAACCAGGCCATCCGGCGCGCCATCCCGGCGGAGGACCTCGTCACCGTCCTCGACAACATCGGGCTCCCCTACTCCGGCATCAACCTCACCTACAGCAACTCCGGGACCATCGGCACCTCCGACGCCGAGATCCTGGTGCAGCTCAGGGCGGACCGCGGGCGGCCGACGCGCCAGATCGTGGACGACCTGCGGCGGCGGCTGCCGCGCGAGTTCCCCGGCGTGCAGTTCTTCTTCCAGCCCGCCGACATCGTCACGCAGATCCTGAACTTCGGGACGCCCGCCGCCATCGACGTCCAGATCACCGGCCAGGACCAGCAGGCGAGCTACCGGGCCGGGCTGGCGCTGGCGGAGGAGCTGCGCCACGTGCCGGGCGCCGTGGACGTCCACGTGCAGCAGGCCTTCGACGCGCCCACCCTGCACATCGACATCGACCGCTCGCGGGCGCAGGACGCCGGCGTCGAGGCGCGCGACATCGCCCAGAACGTGCTCGTCTCGCTCTCCTCGAGCTTCCAGACGGCGCCGAGCTTCTGGCTCGACCCGCGCAACGGCGTGACCTACCAGGTGGCGGTGCAGACGCCTCAGTACCGGATCGACAGCCTCCAGGCGCTGCAGAACACGCCCATCTCCGGCAGCGGCGCCCGCGGCGCGCCGCCGCAGATCCTGGCCAACCTCACGCAGACGTCGAGCGTGGCGCGGCCGGCCTCCATCTCCCACTACAACGTGCAGGCGATGATCAACGTCTACGCCTCGGTCTCGGGCCGCGACCTGGGCTCGGTGGCGGAGGAGGTGGCGCGGCGGGTGGCGGCGCTGGAGAAGACGCTGCCGCGCGGCACCCGCGTCGCGGTGCGCGGGCAGGTGCAGACGATGGGGTCCTCCTTCGCCGGGCTCGGCCTCGGGCTCGTCGCCGCCATCCTGCTCGCCTACCTGCTCATCGTCGTGAACTTCCAGTCCTGGCTCGACCCGTTCATCATCATCATGGCGCTCCCCGGCGCGCTGGCCGGGATCTGCTGGATGCTACTCCTCACCGGCACCACCCTCTCCGTCCCGTCGCTCACCGGCGCCATCATGTGCATGGGCGTGGCGACCGCGAACAGCATCCTCATGGTCTCCTTCGCCCGCGAGCAGATGACCGGGGGCAAGCGCGCGCTCGAGGCGGCGCTGGAGGCCGGCTTCGTCCGCATCCGGCCGGTGATCATGACGGCGCTGGCCATGATCATCGGCATGGTGCCGATGGCCATCGGCGCCGGCGAGGGCGGCGAGCAGAACGCGCCGCTGGGGCGGGCGGTGATCGGCGGCCTCGTCTTCGCCACCGTGGCGACGCTCTTCCTCGTGCCGTGCGTCTTCTCGCTCATCCACGGCTGGCGCGAGCGGAGGGCGGCGCGATGAGCGAGGGCCGCAGCCGCATCTTCCTCGTCCTCGCCGCCGTCGCCGTGGCGCTCGTCCTGCTCGGGGCGCTCGTGCTGCTCCGCCGCCGCGCCGACTTCCGCGCGCTCGCGGCCGACACGGAGGCGCAGGCGATCGCGACCGTGGCGGTCATCCACCCCCTGGCCGACGCCGCGGGCGAGGAACTGGTGCTCCCCGGCAGCCTGCAGGCGTTCGTCGAGTCGCCCATCTACGCGCGGGCCAGCGGATATCTACGCCGCTGGTACCACGACATCGGCGCGCGCGTGCAGCGCGGCGATCCGCTGGCCGACATCGAGGCCCCGGAGGTGGACCAGCAGCTCGCGTCGGCCCGGGCCGACCTGGCGGCGGCGCAGGCGACCCGGCGCGTGGCGGAGCTGACCGCGACGCGCTACGGCGAGCTGCTCGCGGACAACGGCGTCTCCCGCCAGGAGGCGGAGAACGCCGCGGGGGACCTCGCCGCCAAGACCGCAGCGGTGCACTCGCTCGAGGCGAACGTGAAGCGGCTCGAGCAGCTCAAGGGTTTCCAGCGCGTCACGAGCCCGTTCAGCGGCGTGGTCACGCGCCGGAACGTGGACCCCGGCACGCTCGTCAACGCCGGCAACGGCGGCGCCTCGCAGGTGCTGTTCGTGGTCGCGCAGACGGATCCCATCCGTGTCTTCGTGAACGTGCCCGAGGCGCAGGCCGCGGCGGTGCGCCCCGGGCTCGCGGCGCGGCTCGGCGTCACGCAGTTCCCGGGCGAGGCGTTCCGCGGCGAGGTCGTGCGCACCGCCGGGGCCATCGACCCCGCCACCCACGCCATGCTGGCCGAGATCGACGTCCCGAACGCCGCCGGCAAGCTCCTCCCCGGCGGCTACGCGCGCGTGCACCTCAGCGCGCTGCCCGCGCAGGGGCAGCGGGTGCGGCTGCCGCTCAACGCGCTCCTCTTCCGCGCCGAGGGCCTCCGCGCCGCGGTGGTCGACCAGGACGACCGCATCCGGCTCCAGGCGGTGGCGGTCGGGCGCGACCATGGCACCTACCTCGAGATCGTGACCGGGCTCGACCCGGCCGACCGGGTGGTGCTGAACCCGCCCGACGGGATCGCCGCCGGCCAGCGGGTCCGCGTCCGGGAGGTCGCGAGCCCCGTCGCCCCGCCCGCCGCCGACGCGCGCCGGCCGGCCGCCGCCGACGCGCGCCCCTGACCGGAACACGCGGCGCGGGAAGCGCCGGGGGAGACGTCAGCCGGTGACGTCGATCTTCACGTGCAGCGGGCCCCCCTCCAGCGCGGTCACCGCCACGAACGTGCCGCCGGCGACGCGGGTGAAGTCGAGCGTGGCGCGCGCCGGGCCGACGCGCAGGCCCTTGAGCTCGAGGCGGTCGACCCCCGCCGGCAGGCGCGGCGAGAAGACGTGGAGCGTGTGCCGGGGCGCGTCGGCGCGCAGGCCCAGCATCGCCCGGAGCAGCAGGAACCAGGCGCCGCTCGCCCAGGCCTGCGGCGAGCAGGCCACGGGGTAATGGACGGGGAACCGCCCCTGGTGCCGGTCGAGACCGCAGAACAGCTCCGGCAGCCGGAGGTGGCGGAAGTGCTGCGCCGCCGCCCACAACCCCTCGAAGACGCGCGCCGCGTGGCCGGTGTGGCCGTAGTACGCCATGCCCATGGCCGCCATGGCGTTGTCGTGCGGCCAGACGGTGCCGTCGTGGTAGCTGAGCGGGTTGTACGCCGGCTGCCCCGCCCCCAGCGTCCGGATGCCCCACCCGCTCCACATGGGCGGCGCGATGAGCCCGTCCGCCACCCGCCGCGCCCGCTCCGGCCCGATGGCGCGCGAGAAGAGCAGGTGCCCGGGGTTCGAGGTCACCGCGTCCACCTGCCGCTTGTCGCGGTCGATGGCGATGGCGTACGTGCCTCGCGCCTCCATCCAGTAGCGCGCCTCGATGCGCTCGACCATCGCCTGTGCGGCCAGCTCCAGGCGATCCGCCTCCTGCTCGCCGCCCAGCTCCCGGTAGAGCCCGGCCATGCGGCGCCAGGCGTCGACGCAGTAGCCCTGCACCTCGACCAGCGCGATGGGCGGCTCCGCCGGGCGGCCGCTGGCGAACGGGACGCCGTCGTGGCTGTCCTTCCAGCCCTGGTTGCGCAGCCCGAGCGGCGTGCCCCGCTCGTACTCCACCAGCCCGTCGCCGTCGCGGTCCGCGTAGCGGTCGAGCCACCCCAGGGCCCGCTCCGCCGCGGGGAGGAGCGCCTCGACGGTCTCGCGGTCCGCGGTCCAGCGGTGGTACTCGTCGAGCAGCACCAGGAAGAGCGGCGTGGCGTCGATCGACCCGTAGTACGGCGTGTGCGGCACCTCGCCCGCGGTCGCCATCTCGCCGAACCGGACCTCGTGCGGGATCTTCCCCGGCTCCTCGTCGCGGCTCGGGTCGAGCGCCTTCCCCTGCAGCGCGGCCAGGAAGAGCAGCGCGCGGCGGGCGACCTCCGGCGTCGCCAGCAGCGCCTCGAACCCGGTGATGAGCGCGTCCCGGCCGAAGGGGCAGGTGTACCAGGGGATGCCGGCCGAGACGACCGGCTCGCCGTGATGGACGACGGTGAGCGCCTCGAGGTCGGCGATCGCCTGCGCCAGCGCGCTGTCGAGCAGGTCGTTGGAGCAGTCGAAGCGCGTGCAGGTCCCTGCCCAGGAGCGGTAGGCGGCGGCGCTCTCCTGCGCCCGGTCGCCGAACGGCCGCGGCGGCGCGGCCGGCGCGCGCCGGCCGCTCTGCTCCGCGTGGACGACGAAGCAGGCCTCGGCCGCCTCGCCGTGCCCGAGGCGGAACGCGATGCGAGCGCCGGCGCCGTCGATCCGCTCGATCCAGGCGGAGCCCTGGCCGCGCCGGCAGGAGGGGCCGTCGATGCGGATGCGCGTGGCGTAGCGGCGGCGGTCGAGCCCCTCGTACCCGAGGAGCACGCCATCGGGGAAGACCTGGGGCGCGCGGTAGGTGCCGCGCCGCGGCCGCCGCGCGCCGCGGATCTCGAAGACGTCGGCGAAGTCGGCGGCCCAGGCCAGCTCGATCCAGTAGTCGATGGGGCGATCGACGAAGTTCGTGAGCAGGAAGCGGTCGACGAGCCCGTCGTCGATGAGCTGGTCGCGCCGCAGGTGGACGTAGTTGACCGGCTCCTTGCCCAGCAGGTTGCCCCGGTGGAGGGAAGTGACGGTGAGGTCGATCTGCGAGACGTAGTCGGTCGAGACCTGCGAGGAGAGGACGATGGGCGGGCCGCCCTCGACGGTGAGGCTCCAGAAGGAGAGGTGGCGGGTGTCGGTGAGGAACAGCCCCAGGTCGCGAGCGCCCGGCGGCGACACGTCGCCGGTGCGCGCCGCCACCAGGAAGAGGTTGCGCCGCTTCAGCACCAGCTTCTCGACGCGCGTCGCCTCGGGGCGCTCCGACGGATCGGCATAGCCGAGCAGCTCCACCGGATCGGCCACCGGGCCGGCGCCCGGCGCCGGCGCGTGCAGCCCCCGCTCCCCGTTCATCCGCCCTCCTCCGCCGCGGCGGGCGCCCCGGCCGCGGCGAGCGCGCGCGCCGCCGCCACGGCCCGGTACAGGCGCAGGTGGTCGTCCACCATGCGCGCCGCACCGAAGCGCTCGCGCGCCCGGCGGCGGCAGGCCGCCCGATCGATGGCCGCCGTCCTCCGCAGCGCCGGCCCGAGCTCGTCCTCGCCCTCGACGAGGAACCCCGTCGACCCGTCCTCGACCACCTCGGGCGCGGCGCCGCGGCGGGTGGCCACCACCGGCGTGCCCGACAGCATCGCCTCGATCATGACGAGGCCGAACGGCTCCTCCCAGCGAATGGGCATCAGCAGCGCGCGCGCGCCGCCGAGGAGCTCCCTCTTCACGCGCCCGGCCACCGGCCCGACCGCCCGGACGCCCGGCCGCGACAGCATCTCCGCCACCTGCTCCCGCCACGTCGGCGGATCGTCGGGCTCGCCGTGCACCGCCCCCGCCACCACCAGCTCCAGGCCCGCCTCCGCCGCCGCCCGGACGGCGAGGTCCAGGCCCTTGGAATGGGAGAGGCGCCCGAGGAAGAGCGCGAACCCGCCCTCCCCGGCGCCGGCCGGGAAGGAGCCGGGGTCGAGGCCGTGGTGGATGACGCTGCAGGAGAGCTCGGGGACGAGCTGCGCCTGCCGCCGCGAGATGGCGACGTAGCGGACGCCCGGGTGGTCGCGGTAGAGCGTGAGCAGGCGCTCGTCGCGGGCGTGGTGCAGCGTGTGGACGAGCGGGGCGCCGAGCAGCCGCTCCCACCTCAGGAGCTGGGGCGCGTGCGCGTGCACCACGTCGAAGCGGCCGCGCGCGATGGCATGTGCAGCCGCCCGGCAGTGCACGAGCTCGGCCCGCGCGTCGATGGGCCAGACCGGCCGCTCGTACACCCAGCGGACGTCCGCTCCCCCGGAGTCGCCGGTCGCGAACAGCGTCACCTGGTGCCCGGCGGCGGCGAGCCCGCGCTCGAGCTGCGCGACCACGAGCTCCGTGCCTCCGTAGCCACGGGGTGGGACGGCCGCGAACGGCGTGGAGACGAGCGCGATTCTCATGGTGGACGGTCGCACCCGGCGGGTCGGGCACCCGGAAACGGTGCGCACGGTGGGGCGAGCCGGAAACCGCCTGGAGCGAGCAGGCGGCGGCCTCGGAGCGGCGTCCTGCACGGCGGGTGGGGCGCGGGACCATGCGATCGGGGAGCGCCCGGCCGGCCGGGCGCCTCATCACCCGGCGTCCGGCCGGGCAGCCCGCGCGTTGACGCTGGCGATCCCGGGGCGCACCGTGGACGGGCATGAGCGCGACCGGAGAACCGACGGCGCGGGCGGGGCGCGGCCGGCCCGTGGTCGCCATCGTCGGCGCCGGCTTCGCCGGGCTGCACGCTGCGCGGGCGCTGCGGCGCGCTCCGGTGCAGATCGTGCTGCTCGACCGCCGCAACCACCACCTCTTCCAGCCGCTCCTCTACCAGGTGGCGACCGCGGCGCTGAACCCGGCCGACATCGCGGCGCCCATCCGCGCCGTCCTCCGGCGGCAGCACAACTGCGAGGTCCTGCTCGCGGACGTGCAGGAGGTCGACGTCGCGCACCGGCGGCTGGTCGCGGACGGTTTCGACCTCGCCTACGACTGGCTCGTGGTCGCCACCGGCGCCGGCCACTCCTACTTCGGACACCCGGAGTGGGCGCCGCTCGCCCCCGGGCTCAAGACCATCGAGGACGCGCTCGACATCCGCCGGCGGCTCCTCGGCGCGTTCGAGATGGCGGAGCGCGAGCCCGACCCCGAGCGGCGCCGGGCCTGGCTCACCTTCGTGGTGGTGGGCGCGGGACCGACCGGCGTCGAGCTGGCGGGCGCCATCGGCGACATCGCCCGCACCACCCTGGCCCGCGACTTCCGCCACTTCTCGCCGGCGAGCGCGAGGGTGATCCTGCTGGAGGGCACGCCGCGCGTCCTGCCGCCGTACCCGCCCGACCTGTCGGACGCGGCCCGCCGGCAGCTCGAGGCCATGGGAGTCGAGGTCCGCACCGGCGCGATGGTGACGGCCATCGACGGCGACGGGGTCACGGCAGGCGGCGAGCGCATCGACGCCCGCACCGTGCTGTGGGGCGCAGGCGTCGCGGCGTCGCCGCTGGGCCGCTCGCTCGGGGCGCCGCTCGACCGGAGCGGCCGCGTGCGGGTGGAGCCCGACCTGTCCGTCCCCGGCCACCCGGAGGTGCTCGTCGCCGGCGACCTGGCCGCGGCGACCCACGACGGGAAGCCCGTGCCGGGCGTCGCGCCGGCGGCCATGCAGATGGGCCGGCACGCGGCGGACGACATCCGGCGCGACCTCGCCGGCGAGCCGCGCCGGCCCTTCCGCTACCACGACAAGGGCAGCCTGGCATCGCTCGGGCGAGCGGCGGCGGTCGCGCAGCTCGGGAAGTGGCACGTGAGCGGCAGGCCGGCGTGGCTGCTGTGGGTCTTCGTTCACGTGCTGTATCTCGTCGGGTTCCGGAACCGCGTCGCCGTCATGCTGCAGTGGTTCTGGGCGTACGTGACGCGCGGCAGCCGCGGCGCGCGGCTCATCACGTACGTGCAGGCGGCGCCCCCGCCGCAGGTGGCGGTGCGGCCACCGGAGGTCGACGGCAGCCCGGAGCGCGGCCGTCCGCCCGAGGCCGCGTCGGAGAGCCCCACGGTCCACTGACCGTCGCGACGCGGTCTTCTGCCTTCGCCCGACCACCCTTCGGGTGGCCCCCACGGTGCGGCTTCAATGGTCCCGAGGGGTGCCTATCGTCCCGTGGGGGAGGAGGGTAGCGAGGGTGCCCACGCCTGGACCGGCGATCCATGCGACCATTCACTTCGTTCCACCCGAACGGGTCCGGATGGAGCCGGACGAGCTGCTGACGGCGTGCGGGACCTGGAGCCGCGGCACCGACTGGAGCACGCAGCCGCGCGTCGTGACCTGCGCCGGTTGCCTGGCGCTGTTCGCACGCCGCGACGCGGCGCGCGTCGAGCGCGCCGGCACCCCTGCCTTCTTCTGACCCGGAGGCGGCGCCCTCAGCGGGCGCGGCGCCTGGGCGACGGCGCGTGCCGCGCGCGGTGCTCGTCGGCGTAGCGCTGCACGGCGAGCCGGCACTCAGGGCACGAGCGCGCGGTCCGGTACGTGTTGTCGTTCGCCGGCACGGCGTGCTGGCACACCAGCACGTCGAACCGGGCCGAGCCCTGCCGCTCGTTCTTCTTCACGATCCGCCGCCACACCTCCGGGACGGTGAACCGCCGCCTCGTCTGCTTCGCTGCCACGTCGCTCCCCTCCGCTCCTCCCCCGCGAAGGATGGGCGCCCTGCGCGCCCGAGTATGCCACGGGTCGCCCCGACCACCTCGGCCCGTCATGGCGTCGCCCCGGTCGGCCCACACCCCTAGGCGCCCGGCTCGGGACGGCCCGCCACCACGGCGATCGTCGCCACCATGGTGGCGACGTGGCGCTCGCCCCCCTCGCCCTCGGCGTGGACGTCGCCCGTGCAGACCGAGACGTTGCGGCCGGCGCGCAGCACCCTGGCCGTGGCGCGCATGCGAGCGCCGCGCGCCGGCGACAGGAAGTTCACCTTGTACTCGATGGTGAGCACGCCCGAGCCCTCGGGCGCGAGCGTCATGGCGGCGTAGCCGCAGGCCGTGTCCACGATCGCCGTCACCGCCGCGGCGTGCAGGTACCCGTGCTGCTGGGTGAGATCCTCCCGGAACGGCAGCGCCACCTCCACCTCGCCCGGCGCCACCCGCACCAGCTCGGCTCCGAGCGTCCGCATCAGGCCTTGCCGCGCGAAGCTGCGCCGCACGCGCTCCTCGAACCTCTCGTCCGCCGGCCGGGCCGTCGCCATGGCACCTCGCGAGCCTCTTCGTCTAGCGCGCCCCCCGGCCCGGCGCGCTCACCCGTTCGGTCGCCGGCCGGGGCTGGACAGGAGGCGGCGCCGCCGCCATGTCTGCCGGCGCGCCCGGAGGTCACCGTGCCTGACGCACTCGCCGCCCTCGATCTGAAGGTCCCCGTCGTCCTCGCACCGCTCGGAGGCGGCCCCTCCACCCCGGAGCTCGTCGCCGCCGTCTCCAACGCCGGCGGCTTCGGGTTCCTGGCCGCACCGTACCTGGCCCCCGACGCCATCCGCGACGCGATCCGCCGCGTCCGCACCCTCACCTCGCGTCCCTTCGGCGTGAACCTGTTCGCCGGCGGCTGGTCGCGGGAGCGGCCGGCGTCGGCGCCGGAGGCGCTCGCGCTCCTCGCCGGGCCGCACGTCCGCCTCGGCCTCCCGCCGCCGGCGCTGCCCGACGTGCCGGCCGATCCCTTCCCGGCGCAGCTCGAGGTCGTGCTGGCGGAGCGGCCCGCCGCGTTCAGCTTCACCTTCGGCATCCCGTCGCCGGGGTCGCTGCGCGAGCTCCGCGCCCGGGGCATCGCCACCTTCGGCACCGCCACCTCCGTGCGCGAGGCGCGCCTGCTGGCGGACGCCGGCGTCGACGCGGTCGTGGCGCAGGGCGAGGAGGCGGGCGGCCACCGCGGCACGTTCGCCGTCGAGCGCGACGAGGGGCTCGTCCCGGCGCTGCGCCTCGTCGAGGCGATCCGGCGCGAGGTGACGCTGCCGGTCCTCGCCACCGGCGGGCTCATGGACGCCGCCGACGTGCGCGCGGCGCTGGCGGCGGGCGCGGCCGCGGCCCAGCTCGGCACCGCCTTCCTCGCCTGCCCGGAGTCGGGCGCCCCGCCTCCCTACAAGCAGGCGCTGCTCGCGGCGCGCGCCGATCGAACGGTGCTCACCTGCGCCTTCTCCGGGCGCTGGGCGCGCGGGCTCGCCAACGCCTTCACCGCCGCCGGCGAGGCGCACCCGGACGCCATCCTCCCCTACCCCGCGCAGAACCAGCTCACGCGCGCCATGCGACAGGCCGCGGCGCAGCGCGGCGACGCCGATCACCTCTCGCTCTGGGCCGGCCGCGGCGTCGGGCGCATCCGGGAGCTGCCCGCGGCCGAGATCGTGCGCGGCATCGTCGCCGGGCTGGGCTCCTGACCGATCAGGCGGGGCGCACCGCGGCCGCCCCGGGCGCTCCCGCGGCGGCCGACCCGCGCCGGCGCCGCGCGGTGAAGCGATCGAGCGCCAGGTAGACGACCGGCGTGGTGAAGAGCGTCAGGAGCTGCGAGAAGACGAGGCCGCCCACGATGGTGATGCCGAGCGGGGTGCGCAGCTCGGCGCCGGTGCCGCGGCCGAGCGCCAGCGGCAGCGCGCCGAGGAGCGCCGCCATGGTCGTCATCATGATGGGGCGGAAGCGGAGCAGGCAGGCGCGGTGGATGGCCTCGCGCGTGGAGAGCCCCTCGTCCCGCTCCGCCTCGATGGCGAAGTCGATCATCATGATCGCGTTCTTCTTCACGATGCCGATGAGCAGGATGACGCCGATGAGCGCGATGATGGTGAACTCCGTCTTGAAGACCATGAGCGCGACCAGCGCGCCCACGCCGGCGGAGGGCAGCGTGGAGAGGATGGTGATGGGGTGGACGTAGCTCTCGTAGAGCACCCCCAGCACGATGTAGACGGCGACGAGCGCCGCCAGCACCAGCCACGGCTCGCTCCGGAGCGACTCCACGAACGCCTGCGCCGTGCCCTGCGGCGCAGCGTGCACGCTGGCGGGGAGGCCGATCTGCGCCTCGGCGCGGCGGATGGCGGTGAGCGCCTGGCCCAGCGAGACGTCCGGCGCCAGATTGAACGACAGCGTGATGGCGGGGAACTGGCTCTGGTGGTTGATGGAGAGCGAGGTCGGGGCCTCCGACCAGCGGGCGATGGTGGAGAGCGGCACCTGCGCGCCATTCGCGCCGGTCACGTACACGCTCTTGAGCGCGTCGGGGTGGCCCTGGTACTCGGGCTTCACCTCCAGCACCACCCGGTACTGGTTCAGCTGCGTGAACATGGTCGTGACCTGGCGCTGCCCGAACGCGTCGTAGAGCGCGTTGTCCACCGCCTGCGGCGTGATGCCGAGGCGGGCGGCGCTCTCGCGGTCGATCTCGATGACCAGCTGCAGCGCCGTCGTCTGCTGGTCGGTGGCGACGTCGCGCAGCTCCTTCACGGTGCGCAGCTTCTCCAGCATGCGGGGAGCCCACTCGTTCAGCTCCGCCAGGTTCGCGTCCTGGAGCGTGTACTGGTACTGGGTGCGCCCGGTGCGGCCGCCCATGCGGACGTCCTGCACCGACTGGAGGTAGAGCGCGATCCCGGGCACCTGCGCCAGCTTCGGGCGCAGCTCGCCGATGACCTGGTCGGCCGACTGCCTCCGCTCGGTCTTGGGTTTGAGCTGGATGAACATGTTCCCGGTGTTGACCGAACCCTGGCCCCCGATGAAGGAGACCATGTGCTCCACCGCCGGGTGGTCGAGCACCACCCGGTTCACGAGGTCCTGTCGCTGCCGCATGGCCGGGAAGCTGATGTCCTGCGGCGCATCGGAGATGCCGCCGAGCGTCCCGGTGTCCTGCTGCGGGAAGAGGCCCTTCGGCACGACCACGTAGAGCGCGACGCTCACCACCGCCGCGAGCACCGTGACGGCCAGCATGAGGCGGGCGTGATCGAGGACCCAGGAGAGCGCGCGGTCGTAGCCGCGCAGCACCGCCTCGAAGAAGCGCTCCGAGGCCTGGTACAGGCGGCCGCGCTCCCCCGCCGGCCGCGCGCGCAGCAGGCGCGAGGCCATCATCGGCGTCACCGTGAGCGAGACGAGCGCCGAGACCGCGACCGCCACGCCGAGCGTCACCGCGAACTCGCGGAAGAGCCGGCCCACGATGCCGCCCATGAGCAGGATGGGGATGAAGACGGCGAGGAGCGAGACGGTGATGGAGACGATGGTGAAGCCGATCTGCTTCGCGCCCTTGAGCGCGGCGGCCATGGGCGTCTCGCCCAGCTCGATGTGGCGCGTCACGTTCTCGGTGACGACGATGGCGTCGTCCACCACGAAGCCGGTGGAGATGGTGAGCGCCATGAGCGAGAGGTTGTTGAGGCTGTAGCCGAGCAGGTACATCGCCCCGAACGTCGAGACGAGCGCCAGCGGCACGGCCACGCAGGGGATGACGGTCGCCCAGCCGCTGCGCAGGAACGCGAACACCACCAGCACCACCAGCAGCACCGAAAGCACCAGGGTGAACTGCACGTCCTGCACCGAGGCGCGGATGGTGGTGCTGCGGTCCATCGTCACCTTGACGTCGATGGCGGGCGAGATCGACTGCGAGAGCTGGGGGAGCAGCGCCTTCACCCGGTCGATGACGTCGATGATGTTGGCGCCGGGCTGGCGCCGGACGATCATGACCACCGCCCGCTTGCCGTCGGCCCAGCCGGCCACCCGGTTGTTCTCGACGTCGTCCTTCACCGTGGCGACGTCGCCGAGGCGCACCGGCGAGCCGTTGCGGAACCCGATGATCACGGGCCGGAAGCCGTCGGCGCGGAGCAGCTGGTCGTTGGCGGCGATGCTGTGCGTGACCTGCGGGCCGCTGATCGACCCCTTGGGCTGATCGACCGTGGCCTGCGCCAGGACGGTGCGCACGTCCTCCATCCCCAGGCCGAGCCCCGCCAGCGCCTGCGGGTCGACCTGGACGCGCACGGCCGGCTGCTGCCCGCCGCCCACGAAGACCTGCCCGACCCCGGAGACCTGCGCGATCTTCTGCGCCAGGATGGTGTTGGCGGCGTCGTAGACCTGCCCGAGCGGCACGGTGTCCGAGGTGAGGGAGATGATGAGGATGGGCGCGTCGGCGGGGTTCACCTTCCGGTAGTTGGGGCGGGTGGGAAGGTTCTGCGGGAGGTCGCCGGCGGCGGCGTTGATGGCCGCCTGCACGTCGCGGGCGGCGGCGTCCACGTCGCGGTCGAGGTCGAACTGCAGCGTGAGGCTGGTCGATCCGAGCGACGACTGGCTCGTGATCTCCGACAGCCCGGCGATGCGGCCGAAGCGCCGCTCCAGCGGCGTGGCCACCGCCGAGGCCATGGTCTCCGGGCTCGCGCCGGGGAGGCCGGCGTTCACGTTGATGGTGGGGAAGTCGACGCGCGGCAGCGGCGCCACCGGCAGCTGCGTCGCGGCGGCCGCGCCGGCGAGCAGGAGCGCCGCCGCGAGCAGGCTCGTCGCCACCGGACGGCGGATGAAGGGGGCCGAGATCCCGGCGGAGGTGCCGCCCGTGGTCCCCGGGGCGTCCAAGGCTCACACCCCCGCCACGGCGCGCGGCGGCTCCGGCGCCCGCCGCAGGCGGCGCACCCAGGCGCCGAGGCGCGCCATGTACAGGTAGACGACGGGCGTGGTGTAGAGCGTGAGGAGCTGCGAGATGACGAGGCCGCCCACGATGCTGATGCCGAGCGGCCGGCGCAGCTCCGACCCCGTCCCGCTGCCGAGCGCGAGCGGCAGGCCGCCGAGGAGCGCGGCCATGGTCGTCATCATGATGGGCCGGAAGCGGAGCAGGCACGCCTGGTAGATGGCGTCGCGCGTGCCGAGCCCCTGGTCGCGCTCGGCCTCGAGCGCGAAGTCGATCATCATGATCGCGTTCTTCTTGACGATGCCGATGAGCAGCACGATCCCGATGAGCGCGATGATGGTGAAGTCGGTGCGGCAGAGCATGAGCGCGAGCAGCGCCCCGACGCCGGCCGAGGGGAGCGTGGAGAGGATCGTGACCGGGTGGATGTAGCTCTCGTAGAGGACGCCCAGCACGATGTAGACGGTGACGAGCGCGGCCAGGATGAGCACCGGCTCGCTCGCCAGCGAATCCTTGAACGCCTGGGCCGCGCCGGCGAAGTCGGCGCGGACGCTGGGGGGCAGCCCGATCTCGGCGTCCGCGGCGTGGATGGCGTCCACCGCCTGTCCCAGCGAGACGCCGGGCGCGGTGTCGAAGGAGATGGTCACCGCCGGGAACTGCCCCTGGTGGCTGATGGCGAGCGGGGCGGTGGTGCGCTCGAAGCGGGTGAAGGCGGAGAGCGGGACCATGTCGCCGGTCGAGGCGCGCACGTAGATGTGGTTCAGCTCCTCGGGGTGATCCTGGTACTCCGGCTTCACCTCCAGGATGACGCGGTACTGGTTCAGCTGGGTGAAGATGGTCGAGACCTGCCGCTGGCCGAAGGCGTCGTAGAGCGCGTCGTCGATGGCCTGCGGCTGGATGCCGAGCCGGCCGGCCGTGTCGCGGTCGATGGTGAGCTTGAGCTGGAGCCCGCTCGTCTCCTGGTCGCTGGCCACGTCGCGGAGCTGGGGGAGCTGCTGCAGCTTCGCCACCACCCGCGGCGCCCACTGCGCCAGCTCCTCGATGTCGGGGTCCTCGAGCGTGTACTGGTACTGGGTGCGGCTCACCCGGGCGTCGATCTGGAGATCCTGCACCGCCTGCAGGTAGACGCGCACGCCCTCCAGGCCGGCGAGCCGCCCCCGCAGGCGATCGATGACCTCGGCGGCGTCCGCGCCCCGCTCGTCGCGCGGCTTGAGCGCGATGGAGAGCCGGCCGCTGTTGGTCGTCGCGTTGGTGCCGTCGGCGCCGATGAAGGAGGCGACGGTGGCGACCGCAGGGTCCTGCAGCACCGCCTCGGCCACCTGCCGCTGGCGGGTCATCATGCGCTCGAAGGAGACGTCGGGCGGCGCCACGGTGATGGCGGTGACGAGCCCGGTGTCCTGCTGCGGGAAGAAGCCCTTGGGGATGACGAGGGCGAGCAGCACGGTGAGGACGAGCGTCCCGACCGTCACCGCCAGCGTGAGCGGCTGGTGCGCCAGCACCCAGCGCAGCGTCCGGTCGTAGAAGGCCACCATGCGATCGAAGCCGCGCTCGAAGAGCCGGCCGAGGCGTCCCGGCTGCTGGTGCGGCCGCAGCAGGTGGGCGCACATCATGGCGGTGAGCGAGAGCGAGAGCACCGCCGAGACGCCGATGGCGATGGCGAGCGTCACCGCGAACTCGCGGAAGAGCCGCCCGATGATGCCGCCCATGAAGAGGAGCGGGATGAGCACCGCCACCAGCGACACGGTGAGCGAGACGATGGTGAAGCCGATCTGCCTCGCGCCCTTGAGCGCGGCCTGGAAGGGCGGGTCGCCGCCCTCCACGAAGCGCGCGATGTTCTCGATCATGACGATGGCGTCGTCGACCACGAAGCCGGTCGAGATGGTGAGCGCCATGAGCGAGAGGTTGTTGAGGCTGTAGCCGCACAGGTACATGACCCCGAACGTCCCGACGAGCGAGAGCGGCACGGCCACGCCCGGGATGATGGTGGCGCGCCAGGAGCGCAGGAAGACGTAGATGACCGCGACCACCAGCACCACCGACAGCACGAGCGTGAACTGCACGTCGTCGACCGAGGCGCGCACCGTCTCGGTGCGGTCGGACAGGATCTTGACCTCGAGCCCCTGCGGCAGCGCCGAGGAGAGGCGCGGCAGGAGCGCCTTCACCCGCTCCGCGACCTGGATCACGTTCGCGCCCGGCTGGCGCTGGACGTTGAGGATGATGGCCCGCCGGTCGCCCGCCCACCCGGCCAGCTGCGCGTTCTCGACGCCGTCCACGGCGTCGCCGACGTCGGAGAGGCGGATGGGGGCGCCGTTGCGGTAGGCGAGGACGAGCGACCGGAAGCTCTGCGCCTTGTAGAGCTGGTCGTTGGTGGCGAGCTGCCAGTCCTGGCGCGGGCCGTCCAGGTTGCCCTTGGCCTGGTTCACGTTGGAGGCGGCGAGCGCCGCCCGCACGTCCTCCAGCGTGAGGCCGGCGCCGGCCAGCGCCGATGGATCGACCTGCACCCGCACCGCCGGCTTCTGCGCTCCGTTGATGGTGACGAGGCCGATGCCCGAGACCTGCGAGATCTTCTGCGCCAGGATGGAGTCGGCGAAGTCGTTCACCTGGTCGAGCGGCAGCGTCTCGGAGGAGACCGCCAGCGTCAGGATGGGCGTGTCCGCCGGGTTCGACTTGGAGTAGGTGGGGGGCGAGGGCAGCGTCCGCGGCAGGAGGTTCGACGCCGCGTTGATGGCCGCCTGCACGTCCTGCTCGGCGGCGTCGATGTTCCGGTCGAGGCTGAACTGCAGCGTGACCTGGGAGGCGCCGAAGCTCGAGACCGACGTCATCTGCGTGAGCGAGGGCATCTGCCCGAACTGGCGCTCGAGCGGCGTCGTCACCGCCGAGGCCATCGTCTCGGCGCTCGCGCCGGGGAGCAGCGTCGAGACGACGATGGTCGGGTAGTCGACCTGGGGCAGCGCCGAGACCGGCAGCTGCCGGTACCCGGCGAGGCCCGCCAGGAGCAGGCCCACCGTGAGGAGCGCCGTCGCCACCGGGCGCCGGATGAAGGGCTCGGAGACCGACACGCTACCCGCTCCCCCCGCGCCGCTGCCCCTGCCCCTGTCCCCCACCCTGTCCCGGTCCTTGTCCCGAACCCTGTCCCCCGCCCTGTCCCGAACCCTGTCCCTGGCCGGGTCCCGATCCCTGTCCCTCCGCCTGTCCCTGCCGCGGCCCCGCCCCGCCCCCCTGTCCCGGCTCCCGCACCGCCACCTTCGCGCCGGGCCGCAGCTGGTTCTGCCCGTCCGTCACCACCTTCTCGCCCTCGTTCACCCCGCTCGCGACGAGCGCCACGTCGCCCTGCACGACGTCGATCGCCACCGGCCGCACCGCCGCGGTGGCGTCCGCGCCGACGACGTACACGAACGTCCCGGAGGGCCCGCGCTGCAGGGCGGTGGCGGGCATGGCGAGCGCGCCCTTGCGCGTGGTGAGCCGCAGGCGCGCGTTCACGAACTGGTTCGGCCAGAGCTGCCGCTTCGGGTTGGGCACGGTGGCCTTGAGGCGGATGGTGGAGGTGGCCTGGTTGATCTGGTTGTCGATGACGCCGAGGTTGCCCGAGGCGAGCCTGGTGTTGCCGTCGCGCGAGTAGACGTCCACCTGCAGCGGCCCCGCCGCCAGCTCGGTCGCGACCGCGCCCAGGTCGTCCTGCGGCAGCGTGAAGATGACGGCGATGGGATCGAGCTGCGTCACGACCACGATCCCGTTCTGGTCCGAGGCGCGGACCAGGTTCCCGGGGTCGACCACCCGGATCCCGGTGACCCCGTCCACCGGCGAGCTGATGCGCGCGTAGTCGAGGTTGAGGCGCGCCGTCTCGATCGCGGCGCGGTCGATCTGGACCGCCCCCTCCAGCTGTCCGACGGTCGCCGCCTGGTCGTCGACCTGCTGCTGCGGGATGAGCTTCTGGTCCACGAGCGCCTGGTAGCGGACCAGGTTGCGCCGCGCGCCGAGGAGCTGCGCCTCGTCTCGCTTCAGCGCGCCCTCCGCCTGGTGCAGCTGCGCCTGGAAGGGCCGCGGGTCGATCTGCGCCAGGAGGTCGCCCTTCCTCACCGCCTGCCCCTCGCGGAAGGAGACGCTCTGCAGCGTGCCGTCCACCTGCGTGCGCACCGTCACCGTCTTCAGGGCGAGCACGTTGCCGAGGCCCTGCAGGTAGATGGGCACGTCGCGGCGCGCGATCGCCGCCGCCGACACCGGCACCGCCCGCGCCGCACCCGCCTGCGCGCCGGCGGCGGGGCTGCCTTGCCCGGCCGGCTTCTGCCCCGAGCGCGCGCGGACGACCGCCACCGCGACCACCGCCAGCACGACGATCGCCGCGCCGAGGGCCCAGCGGCGCCGGCGCCCGCGCGCCGGCGCGGGCCGGACGGCGGGCCGCGCCGCGGGCGGCGCCTCCAGGGCGTCGACGGGGCGCCGTTCCATCTGGGATCGCACGTCAGACACCTGGCACCTCCCGCCCCAGCGCGCGCACGAGCTGCGCCCGCGACGTCGCCAGGTTGTACTCTGCCTGAACCCGCTGCGCGGCGGCCGTGGTGAGCGCGACCTGGGCGTCACCGAGCTCGATGGCGCTCCCGGCGCCCGCCTGGTAACGGCCCTCCGCCAGGCGGAGCCGCTCGCGGGCGTTGACCAG
Organism: Anaeromyxobacteraceae bacterium; assembly: GCA_035719345.1. GTDB lineage: Bacteria > Myxococcota > Myxococcia > Myxococcales > Anaeromyxobacteraceae > Anaeromyxobacter_A. Next base: position 1,066 of record DASTGH010000171.1, on the reverse strand, counting down.
CGCCTCGCCCGCCGCGCCCAGCCCCGCCTTGGCGGCGCGCACCGCCAGGCGCGCTGCCTCCACGTCGACGCGCACCTGAAGGCGCAGCGTCGCCGACTGGGCCCGCGCCACCTCCACGTTGGCCTGCGCCTCGCGCTCCTGGGCGCGCGTCAGGCCGCCCTGGAACAGCGGCCAGCTGAGGATCGCGCCGGCCGTCCAGTCGTAGGTGGTCGAGTCGAGCGAGGTGCCGGACCGGGCGGTGCTGGCCGCCAGGCCGAGCGACGGGAAGTAGGCGCCGCGCACGGCTCCCGCGGCCAGGTCCTGGGCCCGGATCTGCTCGTCGAGCGCGGCGAGGTCGGGCCGCGCGCGGAGCGCCTCCGGCAGGAGCTCGTCGATCGTGCCGTCCTCGCCCTGCACCGCCGGCGCGGTCTCGTCCGCGACGTCGTAGGCGGTGTCGGCCTCGATGCCGGACGCCTGGTTGAGCTGGGCCTTGGACGTCTCGTACCCGTTCTGGGCGTTGATGAGCTGCACCTCGGCGTTGGCGCGGTCGGTCCGCGCCTGCGCGAGGTCGATCTCGGGGCGCGTCCCGATCTTCACGAACGCCTCGATCTGCCGGAGGTGCGCGTCCTGGTTGGCGAAGTTCTCGCGCGCGACCCGCACCAGGTCCTTGTTGGCGCGCGCATTGTAGTAGGCGGTCTGCACGCCGAGCGCGATCTGCGCCGCGGTGGACCGCTCCGACTCGCGCTGCGAGCCGGCGGCGGCCTGCGCCGCCCGCCACCGCCCGCTGGTCTGCCCGAAGTCGTAGACGAGCTGCGAGGCCGAGGCACCCACCGAGAAGAAGTTCGAGCCGGGGGACGTGACCGTGCCGCCCCCGACCCCAAGCGGTCCCGAGCCACCGTTCGAGCGGAACGAGGTCCCCGACCCGCCGGAGCGCTGGTACTGGGCGTTGGCGCTGATCTGCGGGAGGAGCGGCGCCTTGGCCTCGTCCGCCTTGGCGGCGGCGGCCTCGCTGGCCGCCCGCGCCGCGACCAGCTGCGGCTGCCGCTCTCGCGCGGAGCGCAGCGCGTCCTCGAGCCGCAGCACGCGC
>DASTGH010000170.1:0-4376 GCA_035719345.1 Anaeromyxobacteraceae bacterium | reverse complement strand
AAGCTCGTGGCGCTCGGCCGCAGCCTCAAGGAGATCGCCACCGAGATGAACCTCGCCGAGCGGACGATCGCGACGTACCGGGTGCGCCTGGGCAGGAAGCTCGGTCTCTCGAGCAACGTCGACATCGCCCGCTACGCCATGCAGCAGAAGCTCGTCGAGTGAACGCCGTACACGTGACCGGCGGGCCCCTGATCGCCGCGGCGGCGGATCGGACGACGGACGCGAAGCGAACTCCGGGATGGAGCAGCCCGCGCGGGTGAGCGATCATCCATCCATTGCTGGCTCGTGAACCCGTAGCACCCGTGTCTGCGCATGGCCCGGAGTGCTGGCATGGCTGAAGCGCCGGCTCCAGCGGCGCGACTCGCTCGGTCGCGTCCGGAGCAATTCGTACCCGGCCGCCGGGTCGCGCTCGCGTTCAGCGCCGTTCCGATCGTCGTCGGGATCCTCGGCATCGGAGGGTGGTGGCTGGGGATTCCCACGCTCGCCAGCTGGGGAGCTCCACTACCGGTGATGGTGCCCACCACGGCCCTGGGGTTGCTGGCCTCCGGCACGGGCTGCTCGTTTGCCGCCGGTGCGCACGGACGCCCGTCGTCGCTCTCGGCGCGGGTCGGAGCCTTCCTCACGCTCGCGCTCGCGGGCGCGACGCTCGCCGCGTACGCGACCGGCTCGATCACGGGCCCCGAGCGGCTGTTCCTGCACGACGCCGTCAGCCGCGCGGGGATCGCTACCGCGTACCCGGGGCGGATGTCACCGCAGACCGCCGGTGCCCTGCTCTGCCTCGGGCTGGCGCTCGGCCTGTCGGTGACGCGCCGTCGCGAGCTCCGGCGGCTGGCGCAGCCCCTGTGCCTCGTCGCCGCCGCCCTCGCCGTCATCGCGTTCGCCGGGCACCTCCACGGTGTGATCGTGCTCTTCGGCGTGACGCGCGTCGTGGGCGTAGCGCTCCCTACCGCCGTCGGGCTCCTTGGCACCGCGGTCGCCATCCTGTCGCTCGACGGTGCCGGTGGGCTCTACGCGCTGCTCGCGCAGCGGGGACCGGCCGGTCGGCACGCGCGACACCTCGCGCTCGCGGCGCTTGCGGTGCCGTTCGGTGGCGCCGTCCTGTTCCGCTGGGGCGAGGCCGCCGGGCTCTACGACGAGAACTTCAGGGCCGGCGCCTACATCGCCTTCACGGCGCTGCTGCTGTTCGGGATCGTCTGCGCGCTCGCGCGTTCGCTCCTCCGCGCGGAGGTGGCTCGCGAGCAGCTCGCCAGGGAGCGGTCGGCCCGCGAGGTCGCCGAGACGGTCGCGCAGCAGCTGCGCGAGCGCGTCGAGGAGCGGAGGAGAGCCGCCGAGGCCCTGCGCGAGCGCGAGGAGCGGCTGGCGGTCACGCTCCGCAGCATCGGGGACGCCGTGATCGCGACGGACGCGATCGGCTGCGTGACCCTTTTGAACGGCGTCGCGGAGGCGCTGACGGGCTGGAGGGCGGACGAGGCCATCGGGCGTCCCCTTCGCGAGATCTTCCGGATCGTCGACGAGGGAACCGGGGAACCTGCGCCGTGCCCCTCCGAACGCGTGCTCCGCGAGGGCGTCGTCGTGGAGCTCGCCAACCACACGGCGATCGTCCGGCGCGACGGCAGCCGGTGGCCCATCGCCGACAGCGCCGCTCCCATCAGGGATGCGGCGGGCGCGATCACCGGCGTCGTGCTCGTCTTCCGCGATCAGGCGGCGGAGCGTCGGGCCAGAAACGCTCTCGAGGAGAGCAGGCGAGAGGCCCTCGCCCGCGCCGCCCAGCTCGAGGCGGTCGAGCAGAGCCTCCGGGAGGCCGACGAGCGGAAGAACGCATTCCTGGCGATGCTGTCCCACGAGCTGCGCAATCCGCTCGCCCCCATCCGCAACAGCCTCCATCTGCTCGAGCGCGTCGCCGCGGCCAGCCCGCAATCGGTCCAGGCGAAGGAGGTCCTGGGGCGCCAGGTCGACCACCTCACACGGCTGGTCGACGACCTCCTCGACATCACCCGCATCTCGCATGGGAAGGTCGAGCTGCGGAGGACGGTGGTCGACCTCCGGGACCTCGTCCAGAAGGCGTGCTCCGACCATGCCTCCGTCTTCGAGCAGCGGGGGATCGAGTTATTCGTCTCGGTTCCTGGCAGCGCGCTCTGGATCGACGCGGACGTCACGCGCATCTCGCAGGTGCTGCGCAATCTCCTCGTCAATGCGGTGAAGTTCACGCCAGAGGGAGGCAAGGTCCAGATGGTCGCCTCGCGGGCCTCCGAGCGCATCGAGGTCGCCGTCGAGGACGACGGGGTGGGGCTCGAGCCCGCGGCTCTGGCCCGCGTCTTCGAGCCCTTCGTCCAGGCGGAGAGCCGGCAAGGGCTGGGTCGAGGCGGGCTCGGGCTCGGACTCGCCCTCGTGAAGGGCCTCGTCGAGGCCCACGGGGGCTCGGTGCGCGCCGGTAGCCCCGGCCTCGACCGCGGGTCGGCCTTCGTCGTCACGCTGCCGTCGTCGCGCGCGCCCGAGGTCAGGCAGGACATCCCGCGCGCTCCCGCCCCGGCGAGCGCGCTCGACATCCTCGTCATCGAGGACAACGTGGACGGCGCGGAGACGCTGGCCGCGGTCCTCGAGCTCCACGGCCATCGCACCCACATCGCGACCGACGGCCCTTCCGGCCTCTCTCGCGCGCGCGAGCTGAAGCCGAGCGTGATCCTGTGCGACATCGATCTGCCCGGTCTCTCCGGGTACGACATCGCTCGAGCCCTGAAGGCCGAGGGCGGGCTCCCCGAGACGCGCCTCATCGCGCTGAGCGGCTATGCGCGCGCCGATGACCGTCGCCTCGCCATCGACGCCGGCTTCAGCGCTCACCTGGCGAAGCCCGTGTCGCTCGATGAACTGGAGGCGATCCTCTCCAGCAAGCGCTGACGCTGCGAGCGACTGCCGCGAGCGTCCCGTCTCTCGAAGGGCGCTGCTGTCGTGTGCGCGCCACCCGGGTCAATGGACGGGGACAAACATCTACCTATGAGTTATTGCCCATTTGAGCTATCCAGGAGCCGCCGGCACGTTCGACGGCGACGCCGATAAGCCGACGATGCCGGGCCCCGATCCCCACGATCGGAGCCCAGCATCCCATCGCCCGGCGTGGAGGAGGTCGCGCGATCGCAGGCCACTGGAAAGCGCAGTTGGGGGCGACCGCCGTCGCCGTGGCGGGCCTCGGGGCCGCGGCCGTGGCGTACCGTACCTGCCGGGACGAGTTCGGAAGTGGACCGCCTCGCGGTGACGTGCGCGCTGGCTCTCGCCGCGGGCGTGTGCGGGTTCGTCCTTGCTCCCGCCGTCGCGATCCTGCTCGCGAGTCGATTCACGCCAGGCCCGGCGCGCTCCTCGCTCAGGTCCGCCTTCAAGGCGTCCTGTGCCGCCTTCACATCGAGTACGCTCCGGACATCGTCCCGCCGCCCGTCGCGCCCATCATGCTGCCCATGGTGGATGCGCAATTCTTTGTCGTGTGCTGCCATCCGTTGCATCGCTTCGCCGCAAGAGCCCTCGATGCGGCGACCACCATCTCGCTCGGGACGCGCGTTGCGGCAGGGCGAGCGGGAACTGGAGGGGCATGCGCATCCCCTTCAGGCGGCGACCGGCAAGGGGAGGAAGGTGGGGCCCTCGGCGTCGGCGCGGAACGTCCACATCCGCTTCCCGAAGCTGAGGAGCTGGGCCTGGGGGGCGCGGTCGCCGGCGAGGCGCCGCCAGTTGTCCTTGACGAGCTTGCCGAGCGCGCTGTCGGCCGGCAGACCGGCGACGCGGGCGAGCACCGCCGGCGCGCCGTCGCGGGCGAGATCCTGCTGCAGCGCGCAGGCGGAGGGATCGCCGGCGCAGTCGAAGCAGAGCGCCGCCGCGGCGGCCAGCGCGAGCCGGAGGGGCCGGACGCCGGCCTCCTCCGCCAGCTTCGCCGCGCCGAGGAGCCGGTCGCCGCAGCCGAGCTTGCGCCGCGGATCCCGGGCGACGCGCTCGATGGGGTCGTTCAGCGCGGCGTTCTCGAAGCGGCGGACGATCGTCTCCAGGTCCTTGCGGCTGCCGGCGAGCACCGGCCCGTACTTGGCGGCGAGGCCGCGGCGGCCCTCGTCCATGGCGGCGAGCACGCGGGCGCGGATCTCGCGATCCCGGATGGCGGCGTGGACGTAGCGGTAGCCTTTGAGCGCGCCGAGATAGGCGGCGGTGGCGTGGCCGGCACTGAACATGAACAGCTTCTTCTGCACGTGCGCGCCGTAATCCTCGACCAGCTGCAGCCCGGGGATGATGGCGAGCGGCGCGCGCAGCGAGGGGGCGTGCACGACGAAGCTGGAGGCGGGGTCGCCCACGAACACGATCGGCTCGCCGCGCTCGGGGTCGCCCGTGCGCCGCGTGACGATGCG
>DASTGH010000169.1:0-5080 GCA_035719345.1 Anaeromyxobacteraceae bacterium | reverse complement strand
CGCCTCGGCGTGCGCCGCGCCGAGGCGGTCGCGGGCCAGCCGCGCCACGAGCGCCTCCAGCTTGCCGACGTCGGAGGCGGGGAGCGCCAGGAGCGGCGCGCCGGCGCCGTCGAAGGCGAGGGCGGCGCCGCGCGACGGGTCGAGCCCCGCCTGCGCCGCGCCGCGCGCGTCGAGCGGATCGAAGCCGATCTGCGCGCCGAGCGAGGCGAGGGTGTCGGAGAGGTCGGCGAGCGCCGGGAAGGTGAGCGCCGTCCGCACCGCCGGCCGGAGCGCGTCCTGCGCCGCGTCGAGGCGGGGCACGAGCAGCGCGCCGGCCACGGCGGCGGGCAGGAAGCGCTCCGGAGGTGGCCCCGCAGGGCGCCCGCAGCGGCCGCAGGCGGAGAGGAGGACGAGGACGGCGACCGCCGGCGCGTGGCGCACGGGGGGAAGCTATCACGGGGGGCGGAGCGGGTTCGGGGAGGGGGCGCATCAGGCGTCTCGTCGACGGACCTCGTCCCCGTCCTCGAGCCCGCGCCCCGAGCGCCCCCCTCCCATCCGTGCTACACGCCCACCGCCCGCTCCATGATCTTCTCCGCCCCGGACGACACCCCCCTCGCGCTCGACCTCCTCCCCGACTGGCCCGCCCTGCTCGGAGCCGAGCTGGCGGGGCGGCTCGAGCTGGAGATCGGCAGCGGGCACGGCGGGTACGCGCTCGCCTTCGCGCGCGAGCGGCCGGACGCCGCGCTCGTCGCCATCGAGCAGCGGCGCAAGTTCGCGGACGAGCTCAGGGCCAAGGCGGAGAAGCGGGGGCACCGGAACCTCGTCGTCCTCAACGGCGACGCGCGGCTGCTCGCGCCGCGCCTCTTCGCCGCGCGCTCGCTCGCCGCCATCCACGTCCACTTCCCCGACCCGTGGTGGAAGCGGCGGCACGAGCGGCGGCGCCTGGTCGACGATGGCATGTCGCAGCTCCTCCTCGGGCTGCTCGCGCCCGGGGGGCTCCTCGACTTCCGCACCGACGTCGAGCGCTACGCGCACGAGGCCATCGAGCGGCTGGAGGCGGTCGGCTTCGAGAACGAGTCCGGCCGCGGCCGCTTCGCAACGCGCCGCGAGGGCGAGATCCCCTCCACCCGCGAGAAGCGCTATCTCGCCACAGGTGAGCCCGTCTGGCGGCTCCGCCTGAGGCGCCCGTGAGCTACGCTCCCGCCATGCACCGCCGCGCCCTCGCCCTCGCCGCTGCCCTGCTCGCCCTCGCGCCCGGTGCCTGTGCGCGGCGCGACGCCGCTCCCGACGTCGCCTACCGCGCCTTCGCGCGAGCGGTCTCGGAGCGGGACGGCGAGCGCGCCTGGTCGATGCTCTCCGCCGACACGCAGGCCTGGCTGGAGGCGCGGGCCCGCGCGGCGGCGCAGGCGGCGCCCGGCGTGGTGCCGCCGAGCGCGCGCCAGCTCCTCATCGGCGACGCCGCCCTGGCGGCCCGGCCGCTCGCCTCGGCGCTCACGCTGCGCGAGAGCGCCGACCGCGCCGTGGTCGAGGTGACGCTGCAGGGCGGCGAGAAGCGCGAGGCGGAGCTCGTGCGCGAGGGCGGCAGCTGGCGCGTCCGCCTCCCCGAGCCCCGCTGAGAGCGCCGGCGTGGACCGGCGGCTTTCCGGGTGTTATCACAGGCGATCCCGCCATGAAGACCCTGACCGCCGCCCAGATCCGCGAGGCCTTCCTCCGCTACTTCGAGGAGCGCGGCCATCGCCGCGTCGCCAGCTCGTCGCTCGTCCCGCACGCCGACCCGACGCTGCTCTTCACCAACGCGGGCATGAACCAGTTCAAGGACGTCTTCACCGGGCGCGAGGCGCGCGACTACCGGCGTGCCACCACCGCCCAGAAGTGCGTCCGCGCCGGCGGCAAGCACAACGACCTGGAGAACGTCGGCTTCACCGCGCGTCACCACACGTTCTTCGAGATGCTGGGGAACTTCTCCTTCGGCGACTACTTCAAGAAGGACGCCATCGCCTTCGCCTGGGAGCTGGTGACGAGCAAGGACTGGCTCGGCATCGACCGTTCGCGGCTCGCCGCCACCGTCTTCGCCGGCGAGGGGTCGATCCCGTGGGACGAGGAGGCGTTCGAGCTGTGGAAGGGGCAGGGCGTCCCCGAGGACCGCATCCTCAAGCTCGGCGCGAAGGACAACTTCTGGGCCATGGGCGAGACCGGCCCCTGCGGCCCCTGCTCCGAGCTCCACTTCTTCCAGGGGAACGACATCCCCTGCGCCGAGGAGAAGGCCGGGCGGCCGTGCCAGGGCGTGGCCTGCGACTGCGATCGCTGGCTCGAGATCTGGAACCTCGTCTTCATGCAGTTCGAGCGGAGCGCCGAGGGCGCGCTCACGCCGCTGCCCAAGCCCTCCATCGACACCGGCGCGGGCCTGGAGCGGATGGCGGCGGTGGTGCAAGGCAAGCGCTCCAACTACGACACCGACCTCTTCCAGAGCATCATCGCCGCCATCGAGAAGGTGGCCGGGAAGCGCTACGACGCGGCGACGGACGACGGCGTCTCCATGCGCGTCATCGCCGACCACGCGCGCGCCACCACCTTCCTCGTGGGCGACGGCGTCCTCCCCTCGAACGAGGGCCGCGGGTACGTGCTGCGCCGGATCATGCGGCGCGCCATCCGCCACGGGAAGCGGCTCGGCCTGGAACGGCCGTTCCTGGCCCAGATCTGCGGCGCCGTGATCGACGAGATGGGGCAGGCGTATCCCGAGACGCGCGAGAACCGCGCCTTCGTCGAGAAGGTGGCGGCGACGGAGGAGGAGAGCTTCCGGCGCACGCTCGACAAGGGCCTCGCCATCCTCGAGGAGGAGATGGCGCGGCTCGCCCGCGAGGACGAGAAGGTGATCCCGGGAAAGGTGGCGTTCCAGCTCTACGACACCTTCGGCTTCCCCATGGACCTCACCCGGACCATCGCCGCCGAGCGCGGGCTCGGCGTGGACGAGCCCGGGTTCGACCGCCACATGGCCGAGCAGCGCGCGCGCTCCGAGTGGAAGGGGTCGGGCGAGGCGGCGGTGGGCGACCTGCACAAGGCCATCGCCACCGAGCTCGGCGAGACGCACTTCCTCGGCTACGACGGACCGCAGGCGCGGGCGGAGGTGAAGGCGCTCGTCGTGAACGGCGCGCGCGCCGCGCGGGCGGCGAGGGGCGACCGCGTGGAGGTGGTGACGCAGGCGACCCCGTTCTACGGCGAGTCCGGCGGGCAGGTGGGCGACACCGGCCGCATCGTCGGGCCGCGCGGACGGGTCGAGGTGCAGGACGCCCGGCGACCGGTCCCCGGCCTGGTGGTGCACGTGGGCGTCGTCCAGGATGGTGAGCTCGCCGTCGGCGACGTCGCCGAGCTCACGGTCGACGACGCGCGCCGCGATCTCGTGCGCGCGAACCACTCCGCCACGCACCTCCTCCACTTCGCGCTGCGCGAGACCCTGGGCGAGCACGTGAAGCAGGCGGGATCGGTGGTGGCGCCCGACCACCTCCGCTTCGACTTCTCGCACTTCCAGCCGCTCGCGCCGGAGGAGCTGCGGCGGGTGGAGACGCTCGTCAACGACCTCGTCCGCCAGAACGCGGCCACCGAGACGGCGGTGCTGGAGCTGGATCAGGCGCGCCAGACCGGCGCCATGATGATCTTCGGCGAGAAGTACGGCGACCGGGTGCGCGTCGTCCGGATCGGGCCCTCCAAGGAGCTGTGCGGCGGCACGCACGTGCGCCGCACCGGCGACATCGCCTTCTTCAAGATCGCGAGCGAGGAGTCGATCGCGGCCGGGGTCCGCCGCATCGTCGCCTACACCGGGCCGCGGGCGGTGGAGCTGGCGCAGCGCGAGGACGACGAGCTCCGCCGCGCGGCGGCGCTGCTCCGCGCCGGGCTGTTCGAGGTGGCGCAGAAGATCGAGGCGGCGCAGAAGCGTCTCAGGGACCTCGAGCGCGCGCTGGAGGAGGCGAAGGGCAAGGTCGCCGCCGCGCGCTCCGGCGACCTGGCCGAGAAGGCGCGCGAGGTGAACGGCGTGAAGGTGCTCGCCGCGCGCGTGGACGGCGACGGGAATGCGCTGCGCGATCTCGCCGACAAGCTGCGCGACAAGCTCGGCAACGGCGTCGTGGCGCTGGGGAGCGAGCAGGACGGCAAGGCGGTCCTGCTCGTCGCGGTGACGAAGGACCTCACGAACCGCGTCAAGGCGGGCGATCTCGTGCGCGAGGCGGCGAAGCTCGTCGGCGGCAAGGGTGGCGGCAAGCCCGATCTCGCCCAGGCCGGCGGTCCCGACCCGGCCGGGCTGGAGAAGGCGCTGGCGCGCGTCGAGGAGCTCGTCCGCGCCGCGGTCGCGTAGCGCGTCGCCGCGAGGCCGCCGTGAGCGCGTCGCGCGGCGCCGCCCCATTTGACCGCGACACGAGCGGGGTCCTACCATCCTCGCTCGATGCCGCGGTCCGCGACCAGGACGAGGTGGCCGAGCGCCGTCGTCGATCTCGCCGACGCGCGCGACGACCGGCGGCTCCGCGACTACCAGGCGCGGCTGCGCGCCGTGCAGGAGACGAACCGCAAGGCGCTGTCGCGCCTCTTCCAGAGCGGGCTCATCTTCTCGCGGGCGGGCGCGCGGCTCGGGCGCGACCTCTTGCTCGCCCACCAGCACCTGCTCCGCGTCGCCGATCTCCTCGCCCGCCTCGGCGAGCTCGCCGCGGGCCGCGGCCGGCGCGACGCCGAGGCGCAGGCGCTCTACGCGCAGGTGCAGGCGCTCCTGGCGCGCACGAGCGAGCTGTCGGCGCGAAGCGACGGGCTCCTGGCGCGCGAGCGCTGATCCCGGGCGGCGCGCCGCGTCACCGCCGGCGTTGCCCCCCGTCGCCCCGGCGCCTAGAACCCCCTCGAGCGCTCATGCCCGCCACCGCTCGCGATCTCCTCGCGCAGAAGAACAGCGCCGTCGTCTACACCTGCGCGCCCGAGGCGAGCGTGGTCGAGGCGAGCCGGACGCTGCGGGAGCGCAAGGTGGGATGTCTCGTCGTGACGGACGGGGAGCAGGTGCTCGGGCTCCTCTCCGAGCGCGAGGTGACGCGCGCGGTGGCCGACGGGCTCGACCTGGCGTCGGCGCAGG
>DASTGH010000168.1:0-4645 GCA_035719345.1 Anaeromyxobacteraceae bacterium | reverse complement strand
GCTCCACGTGCGCTGCGGCATCGAGGACAACATCTGGACGCAGCGCCGCGACCGGAAGATGGGGTCGGTCGAGCAGATCGAGCAGCTGGCGCGGATCTCGCGCCAGTTCGGCCGCGACGTCGCCAGCGGAGCCGAGGCGCGCGCCATCTACAGGATCGGCACGTTCTACAAGGACGCCGACGAGACGCTGGCGGCGAACGGCTTCCCCCCGAACCGCAGGCCGGCTCCGGCGCGGCTCCACGCGGCCTGAGAGCGAGCGCACCCGTGTACCGCCACCTCCTCGTCCCCGTCGACGGGACCGATCTCTCCACGGCCACCACCGAGGGCGCGGTGGAGCTGGCCCGCACGCTCGGCGCGCGGATCACCTTCTTCCACGCCCAGGCCGACCACGCGGCGGCGCTCTCGGGCGACGCGGAGGTGGTGCGCCTGACCTCGCCCGCCGACTTCACCTACGCGTTCCAGGACCGCCCGCGCGAGCTCCTCGCCAAGGCCGAGTCCGCGGCCCGCCGCAGCGGCGTGACCTGTGCCTCCCTCACGGCGGTGGCGAACGCCCCCCACCGCGCCATCCTGGCCGCGGCGCGCCAGGCCGGCTGCGACCTCATCTACATGGCCTCGCACGGGCGCCGCAGCCAGGTGGGCATGCTGCTCGGGTCGCAGACGCTGCGCGTGCTCAGGGCCTCGGAGATCCCCGTCCTGGTCGCGGCGATGCGCGAGCCTCCGGCCTCGGCGCGGGCGCTCGGGATCATCCGCGACGAGCACCGGTCCCTCGGGGCGGTGCTGTACGCCTGGATGCAGCTCCTGGAGCAGGCGGCGGCGGGCGGACCTCGGCCCGCGCCCGAGCTGCTGCGGGCGATGCTGCACTACCTCCGGACGTTCCCGGTGGCGTTGCACCACCCCAAGGAGGAGAGCCACCTCTTCCGGAAGCTGCGCGAGCGCAGGCCCGAGGTCGAGGCCGAGCTGGAGTGGCTCGAGGGCCAGCACGCGGTGGACCAGCAGATGGTCGGCGAGCTGGCTGAGGTGGTGGAGCGCACCTGCTCGGGAGCCGCGAGCGCGGCCGAGCTGCGGGAGGCGGTCGCCGAGTACGCCTGCTTCATGTCGGAGCACCTGCGGCGCGAGGAAGCGCTGGTGCTGCCGGCCGCCGAGCGACACCTCACCGACGCCGACTGGGACGAGGTCCTGGCCGCCTTCGCTCAGAACGGGGACCCGCGCTTCGACCGCGAGACCGACGCCGAGTACCGCCGGCTCTTCTCGCGCATCGTCAACCTCGCCGCGAAGGCGCCCGCCGCGGTCGGGTAGCGCCGCCGGAGCACACGAACCGGGCGCGCGTCGCGCGCCAGGAGGAACGGCCTTGGCCAGGGCAGTGCGTTTTCACGAGACGGGCGGTCCCGAGGTCCTGCGCCTCGAGGACGTCGAGGTCGGCGACCCCGGCCCGGGGCAGGTGCGGCTCCGCCACGCCGCGGTCGGCCTCAACTTCGCCGACACCTACTTCCGCAACGGGACCTACCGCACCCCGCTGCCCGCGGGCATCGGGGTGGAGGGAGCGGGCACCGTCGTGGCGGTCGGCCCCGGCGTGAGCGACGTCGCGGTCGGCGACCAGGTCACCTACACCGGGTTCGTCAACACGCTGGGCGCGTACAGCACGGAGCGCCTCGTCCCGGCGGCGCCGCTCATCAAGCTGCCGCCGGGCATCGGCTGCGAGACGGCCGCCGCCATGACGATGCGCGGTCTCACGGCGGCATATCTCCTGACCCGCATTCACCCCTTCCAGCCGGGCGATACCCTCCTGCTGCACGCGGCCGCCGGCGGCCTCGGCCTCATCGTCTGCCAGTGGGCGAGGCTGCTCGGGATCACGGTCATCGGCACCGTCTCCACCGACGAGAAGGCGGAGGTCGCGCGCGCCCACGGCTGCGCGCACACGATCGTGCACGGGCGCGAGGACGTGCCGGCGCGCGTCCGCCAGCTCACGGACGGCCGCGGCGCCTCGGTGGTCTTCGACAGCGTGGGGAGGACGACCTTCCAGGCGTCGCTCGACTCCCTCCGCCGCCGCGGGCTCCTGGTCTGCGTCGGTACCGCCTCCGGCACCATCCCGCCCTTCGACCCGCAGCTCCTGGCCATGAAGGGCTCGCTCTTCCTGACCCGCCCGGCGCTCGCCGACTACATCGCCGACCCCGGCGAGAAGGCCGCGCTCGCCGCCGAGGTCTTCGGCCACGTGGCGGCCGGCCGCATCCGCATCGAGATCCACCAGCGCTACGAGCTGTCGGACGCCGTCCAGGCCCACCGCGACCTCGAGTCGCGCCGGACCACCGGCTCCTCCGTCTTCGTGCTCCCATGACCACGCCGCCTCCCACCGTCCTCTTCGTCCCCGGCCTCCGCGACCACGTCGAGGACCACTGGCAGACCCTGCTCGCGCGGAAGATCGCCGGCTCGCGCACCGTCCCACCGCTCGAGCGGGACAGGCTCTCCTGCTCCGCGCGCGTGGCGGCGCTCGACGTCGCGCTGCAGTCCATCGACGGTCCCGTGGTGCTGGTGGCGCACAGCGCGGGCGCGATGATCGCGGTCCACTGGGTCGAGTGGGCCCGGCGGCGGACGACGAAGATCCAGGGCGCCCTGCTCGCCGCGCCGGCGGACCTCGAGCGTCCCCTGCCGCAGGGCCATCCGACGCTCGACGCCCTCCGCGCGAACGGCTGGCTGCCCATCCCGCGCCGGACACTCCCCTTCCCCGCCATCGTCGCGGCGAGCACGAACGATCCCCTCGCCCGGATCGACCGCGTCCTCGCCTACGCCAGGGACTGGGGGGCGCACGTCGCCGACGTCGGGCCGGTCGGGCACCTCAACCCGGCAGCAGGGTTCGGCGAGTGGCCGCGCGGCGAGGCGCTGGTGCGAGAGCTCGTCTCGCGGGCCGGCGCCGTGACGGCGCTGCGCTGCGCGTGAGCGGCGGCCATGACCACGCTCCCGGAGCTGCTCCTGGCCGCGGCGGCGGAGGATCCCGCCCGGCCCTTTCTCCTCTTCGAGGGGAGGACCCTGTCGCGCGGCGAGATGGCGGACGCCGCGCTGCGCTGTGCCGGCTGGTGGACGCGGGCCGGGGTCGGGCGCGGTGACCGCATCGCCCTGCTGCTCGAGAACCGGCCCGAGCTCCTCGTGGCGTGGTTCGGCGCGAGCCTGGCAGGCGCCGTGGTCGCGCCGCTCGATCCCGAGCTGCGCGGCGAGGAGCTGGCGACGCGCCTCTGCGAGATCCGCCCCAGCGCCGTCGTCGCCGATGCCGCGGCCCTGCCCGCGCTGCTCGCGGCGCAGGGGCTCGTCCCCTCGCTCCGGCACCTCGTCATCGCCGGCGACGCGCCGGCGGGCACGACCCCATGGCGCGACCTCTGCGCCGGCCCGGCTGCCGATCCGGCGCCGCTCGATCCCGGGGCGCCGTCGGAGATCGTCTACACCGCCGGCGTCGCCGGCGGCGCGCGCGCGGTGACCTGGCGCCATGGCGGGCGCGCGGCGACGGGCGGCGCGCTCGCGCAGCTGCTCGGGCTCTCCCACCGCGACCGGCTCATGGTGGTCCTCCCGCTCTTCGCCGCGAACGCCCAGGTCTCGGTCGCCATGGCGGTGAGCGCCGGCGCGTCCCTCCTGCTCGAGCGCCGGTTCTCGGCGCGGCGCTTCTGGAGCGCCGCGCGCAAGGGGACCGCCACGCAGGTGAGCCTCCCCGGGCAGCTCCTCCGCGAGCTGTGCGCCCAGCGGCCGCGGCGCGACGACGCGCGGCACGCCGTCCGGCTCGTGCTCGGCCTCGGGACGCCCGAGGACGTGCACCAGGCGTTCGAGAACCGCTTCGGCACCTGCCTGGTCGAGGGGTTCGGGCTCACCGAGGCCACCGGCTACGTCACCATCAATCCGGTCGAGCGCGGCCGGCGCAAGCTCGGCACCGTCGGCCTGCCGGTGCCGTGGGCGGAGGTGGCGGTGCTGGACGAGCGCCTGCGGCGGCTCCCGCCGAGCGTGGCCGGCGAGATCTGTGTGCGCTCCCGCCCGGGCGCGACGGCGCCCTGGATCGGCGGCCACCTCGACGGCGCCGATCCCGCGAGCAGCCGCGACGGATGGCTGCGCTCCGGGGACCTCGGCGTCTTCGACGAGGAGGGATTCCTCACGCTCGTCGACGGCCTCGAGGACGGCGCGAGCGCGGCGCGCGAGGCGCGGTCCACGCGCCGCGCCGAGGCGGCGCTGCGGCGGCATCCCGCCGTCGCCGACGCCGCCCTCGTCCCACCGCCTGGCGGCGGCGCCCCGGTCGCGGTGGTGGTCCTGCGCGCGCCCGTCCACCTCGACGCCCTGGCGCGCTTCTGCCGCGAGTGGGTCGACGACGGCGCCGCGCCCAGCCGCTTCAAGGTGGTGGAGCGGATCCCGAAGACGGCGTCCGGCCGCGTCCGCAGGGCCGAGCTGAGGAGCCGCCCGGGGCTGTTCGAGCAGGTGTACTGCGTGGAGTAGCAGGGGTCGCTGGCCCTCACCCCGACCGGCGGCGGCGCCTTCGGCGCTTTCGCTCGCTGGCGCGAGCGAGCCGCCGGTTCCCGCCTTCGAAGTCGGGGGCTCCGCCCCCGACACCCCCGACCGCGTCTCCGACCGCGAGCGAGGTCGTTCGCCCTGAGCCCTTCGACTTCGGCCTCGCCTCCGT
>DASTGH010000167.1:0-27288 GCA_035719345.1 Anaeromyxobacteraceae bacterium | reverse complement strand
CGCGCCCGACCTGCCGCGCGCCGTCACCGTCGTGGACAAGCCGGACCTCACCCAGTCGCAGGTCCGGATCGCCTCCACCGGCCTCCGCCGCGCCGATCCCGGCTACTTCTCGGCCCTGGTGGCGAACGCCGTCTTCGGCGGCGGGTTCACCTCGCGCCTCATGGAGGCCATCCGCGTGAACCGCGGGCTCTCCTACGGCGTGCGCAGCCGGTTCGCGATGAGCCGATCGGCCGGGATCTTCTTCGTCTCGTCGTTCACCAAGGTCGAGACCACGGCCGAGCTGCTGCAGGTGGCGCTGGACGAGGCGCGCCGCTTCTGCGACGCGGGCCCCGGCGCCGAGGAGCTGGCCCGGGCCCAGAGCTACCTCACCGGCCTCTTCCCGCTCTCGCTCGAGACCCACGACCAGGTGGCCGAGAAGATCGCCGACGCCGGCCTGTACGGCGTGTCGCTCGACCAGATCGTCCAGTACCGGGAGCGCGTCCGCGCGGTGACGGTGGGCGACTGCGTCGAGGTGGCGCGGCGGCACTTCCCGGTGGACCGGGGCGTGGTGGTGGTGGTCGGGCCGGCGAAGAAGGTCGCCCGCTCCCTGGAGCGCTTCGGCCCGGTCGAGGTCGTGCCCGCGAAGAAGGTGGTGTGACGCGGCCCGGCGGGCTCGCCGTCCTCCTCGCGGACGCGGCGCTGGTGGCGGTGGACAAGCCGCCGGGGCGGCTCGTCATCCCGGGCCGGGGCGCGCCCGAGCGGACCGTCCTCGACGAGGCGCAGGAACGGTTCGGGCGGCTCTGGGTGGTGCACCGGCTCGACCGCGGCACGAGCGGCGCGCTGCTCTTCGCGCGCTCCGCCGCCGCGCACCGGGCGCTCTCCATGGCGTTCGAGGGGCGCGCCGTGGCGAAGCGCTACCTGGCGCTGGTGCGCGGGGC
This sequence comes from Anaeromyxobacteraceae bacterium, assembly GCA_035719345.1. Classification (GTDB taxonomy): domain Bacteria; phylum Myxococcota; class Myxococcia; order Myxococcales; family Anaeromyxobacteraceae; genus Anaeromyxobacter_A. Next base: position 26,371 of record DASTGH010000167.1, on the reverse strand, counting down.
GCCGCCCTCCGCCGCGCTCCTCGACGCGCCCATCGCCCCGGCGCGGCGAGGCCGGATGCGACCGGGCCGGCCCGGCGATCCCCGGGCCAAAGCGGCCGCGACGCGCGTCCGGCTGCTGGAGGCGTTCCCGGCGCGCGGGACGCTGCCGGCGCTGGCGCTGGTGGAGGCGGAGCCGGAGACCGGGCGCACCCACCAGATCCGGGTGCACCTGGCCTGGGCAGGGACGCCGCTCGCGGTCGACCCCGATTACGGGGAGCCGGGGCCGCTCACCGGCGCCGGCGGCGAGCCGCTCCTCGCCCGCACGCCGCTGCACGCCGCCTCGCTCGACCTGGTGCACCCGGAGTCGGGTGCGCGGCTCCGGGTGGAGGCGCCGCTGCCGGAGGACATGCGGGCCGTGCTGGCGGCGGCGCGGGGTGGATAGCCGCCCTTCGACTCCGCTTCGCGCAGCCTGTCCTGAGCGTAGGCCTCGCCCTTCGACTCCGCTTCGCTACGCTCAGGGCGAACGGGAGCGAGGCCGAAGTCGAAGGACTCAGGGCGACCGGGAGGCACAGCCTAGGCCTTGCCGTGCACCAGGATCTTCACGTCGCTCCGGAAGGTGACCTCGATCTTGGTCGCGTCCTTCACCGCCGAGACCCAGCCGAGGCCGAAGAGCTTGTGCTCGATCACCTGGTCCAGCGCGTAGGTGGTCCGGGGCGAGTAGGGCTGGGCCATCGCCAGGTTCTTGCTGCGGAGCACCTCGTCGAAGGAGATGGTCTGCGGCCGCTCGCGCGCCGGCCGCGCCGCGCGGGCGGCCGCGATCGAGCCCGCCACCTTGCGCGCGGCCGCCGGCAGCTCGCCGCGGAAGCGGTGGACGCCGTGGCAGGTGTTGCACTCCACCTTCACCGGCCGGTCGCCCATCATGGCGATGATGGTGTGGGCGAGGTTCATCTCGCACCTGGTGCAGAAGGTGTCCACCTCGCCGCCGACCTTGAGCATAGGGCCGCGCAGTATAGCGGGAAAGCGACGGCGTCCGAAAACGCGCCAGGCGCAGGGCCGCCGCCTAGAATGCCGGGCGTGGGAAGGCTGCGGGCGTGGCTCGAGGACTTCGGGCGCATGATCTTCTTCGCGGGCGAGATGCTCGCGTGGCTGGTGCGTCCGCCCTGGCGACCGGAGCTCGTGCTCGGCCAGATGGCGGCCATCGGCGTGGGCTCGACCTTCATCGTGGCGACCACCGGCTTCTTCACCGGCATGGTCTTCGCGCTGCAGGTGAACTACGCCATGCGCCAGTTCGGCGCCGAGGGGTACGTCGGCGGCTCGGTCGGCGTGTCGCTGGCCCGCGAGCTGGGGCCGGTGCTCACCGCGCTCATGGTCATCGGCCGCTCCGGCAGCGCCATCGCCACCGAGATCGGGACGATGCGCGTCACCGAGCAGATCGACGCCATGGAGACGATGGCGGTGAACCCGGTGCAGTACCTGGCGGTGCCGCGCTTCGTGGCGGCGCTGGCCATGTTCCCGGTGCTCACCATGGTCTTCAACGGGGTCGGGTACGCCGGCGCCTACCTCATGGGCATCTTCGTCGCCGAGATCCCGGCCGGTCCCTTCATCGAGCACACGCGCACGTTCGTGGAACCCACCGACATCGTGCACGGGCTGTACAAGTCGATCATCTTCGGCGGCGTGGTCGCGCTCATCACGAGCTATCGCGGCTACGCGGCGGAGCCGGCCGGCGGCTCCAAGGGCGTGGGCGAGGGGACGACCCGGGCGGTGGTCATGAGCAGCATCGCCGTGCTGGTGGTGGACTACGCGGTGACCCTGGTCACGGTCGGCTCCGGGCGGTGACCGCGTGATCGAGGTCCGGGACCTGCACAAGCGCTTCGGCGATCACGTGGTGCTCGACGGGATCAACCTGACCGTCGAGCGCGGCACGACCTTCGTCGTCCTGGGCGGCTCCGGGTCGGGCAAGACCGTGCTCATGAAGCACGTCATCGGGCTGCTCAAGCCCGACTCGGGCACGGTCTTCGTGGACGGGATCGAGATCCCGAAGCTCGCCGGGCGCGAGCTGACCGACGCGCGCCGCATGTTCGGGATGGTGTTCCAGGGCGCCGCGCTCTTCGACTCGATGACGGTGTACGACAACGTCGCCTTCCCGCTCCGCGAGCGTCGCCGCGGCAGCATCTCGGCCGCCGAGGTCCGCGAGCGCGTGGTCGCGAAGCTGAAGGTGGTCGACCTCGACGAGGACGTGCTCGGCAAGTACCCGGCGGAGCTGTCGGGCGGCATGCGGAAGCGGGTGGCGCTGGCGCGCGCCGTCGTCCACGACCCCAAGGTCGTGCTCTACGACGAGCCGACCACCGGCCTCGACCCCATCACCACCGCCTACGTCGACGACATGATCCTCGCCGCCAAGCGGCGGCTGGGGGTGACGAGCATGGTCATCTCCCACGACATCGCCAGCGCCTTCAAGGTGGCCGACAACCTGGCCGTGCTCTACGATGGCCGCATCGCGGCACAGGGCACCCCCGAGGAGGTGCGCAAGAGCCAGCATCCGTTCGTGCAGCGATACCTCTCGTTGTGGTTCGAGAAGCAGTAGCTGCCCTGGCCCGCGCCCATGACCCGCCCCGCCATCAACAAGGCCTTCGCCGTCGGGCTCCTCGTGGCCGTGGGCGTGCTGGCGTTCTTCGTCGCGTTCACCTTCTTCCGCAAGGGCGGCTACGCCGAGCGCGACACCTACACCGTCTTCGCGTACTTCGAGGACGCGACCGGCCTCACCTGGAAAAGCCGCGTCCAGATCGCCGGCATCCAGGTGGGCGAGGTGGAGAGGATCGGGCTGGAGGGCAACCGGGCGCGGCTCACGCTCCGCATCAAGAACGAGATCGACCTGCGGCAGGACGCCTGCCTCACGAAGCGCTTCCCCTCGACGCTGCTCCCCGACGCGCTGCTCGAGGCCGCGCCCGGCTCGACCAAGGCCGCCTCGCTGCGGGCGCTGCCGCCCGAGCGCCGCGAGATCACCTGCATCAACGAGGGCGCCAGCGTCGCCAAGCTCATCGACTCCATGTCGAAGATCGCGAGCGACATCCAGGGCGTCACCCGCGAGCTGCAGGGGCTCGTCGTCGGCAACGAGGGCTCGGTGAAGCAGATCATCGAGAACCTGGCGCGCGTCTCCGGCCGCCTCGACCAGGCGACGGAGAGCGGCCAGGCCAAGATCGCCGCCATCCTCGACAACACCGAGAGCTTCACCCGGACGCTGTCGCAGGTGGCCGCCACCGATCGCGAGCGGTACCACGCCATCGCCCGCAACATCGAGTCGGCGAGCGCCCGCCTCGACAAGGTGCTGGCCTCGGTCCAGGACATCCTGGGAGAGCCGGGCCCCGAGGGAGCGGCGGGCGGCGGCGAGGTGAAGCGGTCGGTGGCCGACGCGCGCGAGGCGATCAAGCACATCAACGCGTCGATGGAGGAGATCGAGAAGGTCGCCAAGAACATCGGCCAGGGGAAGGGCGTCGCCGGCAAGCTCCTCGCCGACGAGCAGCTGGGCGAGAAGGTGGGCCAGAGCATCGACGTCGTGGCCGACTACGTCTACCGCCTCAACAAGCTGCAGGTGAAGGTGGACCTCCGCTCGGAGTGGCTCCTCAACCAGAGCGGCTCGAAGACGTACGCGAGCTTCGCCATCATCCCGCGGCCCGACAAGTACTACCTCTTCGAGATCGTGAACGACCCGCGCGGCGTCGACACCCAGACCACCGAGCAGGTCACGACGCAGTCGGGCGGCGTCACCACCGTCACCCAGACCACGAGGGTCCTCAACGAGCAGAAGGTCCGGTTCTCGGCCGAGTTCGCCAAGCGCTACGGCCCGATGACCTTCCGCATCGGCGTCATCGAGAGCTCGGGTGGCGTCGGCGCCGACCTGCACCTGCTCGACGACGCGCTCAAGCTGTCGGTGAACTTCTACCAGTTCACGCGGCCCACCTCGGACGTCTTCCCGCGCTCCAAGCTGTGGATCGACTACAACTTCCTCCGCTACTTCTACGCCACCATGGGAGCGGACGACTTCCTGAACCAGTGGCGCGCGCAGCGCTTCCCCGCCGGCCCCAAGTTCAACATCGGGCGCGACGTCTTCTTCGGCGGCGGCATCGTCTTCACCGACGACGACCTGAAGACGCTGCTCGGGTTCGCCGGCGGCGGCGCGACCGCGGTCGTGCGCTAGACCGCCCGCGGACCTAGGCCACCCGGTCCTCCTCCTCCAGCTCCGCCTCCGCCGGCAGCGCCTGGACGTCGCGGAGCCGGCGGTCGATGGCGCGGCCGCGCCGGCGCACCTCGCCGATCTTGTTCGACGCCTCGGTGAGCTTCTTCTCCACCTGGTCGAGGACCACGCCGAACTTGCCGAACTCCGCCTTGACCGCGCCGAGGACGCCCCACACCTCGGACGAGCGCTTCTGGATGGCGAGGGTGCGGAAGCCCATCTGGAGGCTGTTGAGGATGGCGGCGAGCGTGGTCGGGCCCGCCACGATCACGCCCTGCTCCCGGGAGAGCGCCTCGAAGAGCCCGGGCCGGCGCAGCACCTCGGCGTAGAGGCCCTCCGTCGGCAGGAAGAGGATGGCGAAGTCGGTGGTGCGCGGTGGGGCCAGGTACTTGTCGTGGATGTCCCTGGCGCAGCCGCGCAGCCGCACCTCGAGCGCCTTGCCCGCCGCCTCGACCGCGGCGGCGTCGCCCGCCTCGGCCGCGTCCACGAGCCGCTGGTAGTCCTCGGTCGGGAACTTGGCGTCGATGGGGAGGAGCACCTCGCCCTCGCCGTCGTCGCGGCCCGGCAGCCGGATGGCGTACTCGACGCGCTCGCCCCCCTCCGGGCGCGGCGCGACGTTCGCGGCCCACTGCTCGGGCGCGAGCACCTGCTCGAGGAGCGCGCCGAGCTGCACCTCGCCGAAGGTGCCGCGCGTCTTCACGTTGGAGAGGACCTTCTTGAGATCCCCCACGCCCTGCGCCAGCGCCTGCATCTCGCCCAGGCCGCGCTGCACGGCCTCCAGCCGCTCGCCGACGAGGCGGAACGACTCGCCCAGCCGCCGCTCCAGCGTGCCCTGCAGCTGCTCGTCCACGGTCTGGCGGATCTTCTCCAGCCGGGCGGCGTTCTCGTCGACGAGCCGCGAGAGCCGCTCGTCGACCGCCGCGCGCAGCGCGTCGATCCGCTTCTCGTTGGAGTCGGTGAGGCGGTCGAGGCGGGCCGAGAGCTCGACGCGGTTCGCCGCCAGCTCGCCCCGCAGCGAGCGCTCGACCCGCTCCTGCCCGCGCTCCACCGCGTCGAGGCGATCGCCGAGCCCGCCGCGGAGCGCTGCGGCCACCTGGCCGGGCAGGATGAGCGCCGCGGCGGCGACGGCGGCGAGCGTCAGGACGGCGAGGGCGACGAGGAGCGGGCCGATCATGCTCCCGCGATGTTGCCACGCGGGACGGACATGACCCGGGCGGGGCCGAGCAGCTCTCCCAGGCAGCGCAGCCAGATGGCGATGCAGGGGAGCGCCTTCACCGCGTAGCGCGGCACGACGCCGGTGCGGAAGGCGCGCGGGAAGACCTCGGTCGGCGCCAGCGACACGAAGACGAAGGCGAGCGCGAGGAGCGCGGCGTCGAGCGGGCCGCGCCGCTCCTCCGCCCCCCACCACACCGCCACGCCGGCCATGGCGATGACGAAGGTCGGGCCCTCGGCCTTGTGGTTGAACACGACCGCCCAGAGGAGGAGGCCGGCCAGCGCCCGGGCGCGGAACGCCGCCTCGCCGTAGCGGTCGCGCCGGAGCGCGAACGGGAGCGCCATGGCCAGCGCGCCGGCTGCGACGACCGCGCCCTTGGGCGGGTCCCAGCCGAGCCAGGCGTGCAGGACGCCCATGACCGAGTAGCCGAGCGACGCCCCGTGATCGGCGCGCAGGAGCGCCACCCACTCGGCGTAGTGCCCGGCGAGCCGGGCCGGACCGACGGCGACGAGCGGCAGCGCCGCGAGCCCGGCCGCGACGGCCAGCGTCGAGAGCGCGAGGCGCGCCTTGCGCGGCTGGAAGGCGTAGAGCGCGAAGGCGACCGCGCCGAAGAGCTTCGTGAACACCGTGAGCAGGATGGCCGCCGCCGCCCGGACCCGCCCCCCGCGCTCCAGCCACCCGAAGGCGAGCAGGACGAGGCCGGCCAGGAGCGCGTTCGTCTGGAAGTGCTGGTGCGCGCCCCACTGCTCGAGCGCGCACAGCCAGAGCGCCGCCGTCCGCGCGCGGGCGCCGGGGAACGGGAAGCGGGCGAGCCCGAGCCAGAGCACGAGCGCGTTCGTCGCGTTCCACGCGATCATGGCCGGGAGGAGCGGCAGGAGGGCGTAGGGCGCGAAGAGGAGCGCGAACGTCGGGCTGTACTTGAAGAGGTCGGCCGGGCCGCCGGGGTGGAGCGCGTAGAGCCCCTCGCCGCGGACCAGCCGGTGGAACGCGTCCCGGAAGATCTCGAAGTTGTTGTAGTTGGACCAGCCGACCTTGGCGTTCGGGGCGAGGTAGGCCTGCAGCGCCGCGCCTGCGGCGAGGAGGAGGTAGACGGCGAGGGCGGCGCGGGGGTCGCCGAGCGCGCGCCGCAGCCGGCGCGGCCGCGGGTCAGCGGTAGTCACGCCGGATCCAGTCCTCGCCCCCGCGGCCGTCGCGGAGGATGAGCCAGAGCGTGAACGCGCCCTCCGGCCGGGTGAAGCGGACGACCTGCCCCGTCACGTCTCCGAGGTCGCCGGGCGAGCTGCCGTCGGTCCGCTCCAGCACGCCCCCCGTGGCGTACCACTGCCAGGTCAGGCCCTCGAAGAAGGACGTGTGGCTGCCGTCGGAGCGGCACTCGAAGTAGACCTGCGGACCCGTGACGCGAGGTGGGTCGGGCTGCGGAAGCGGCGGGTCGGCCACGCGCGCGCACAGGTCGAGCCGGCCGTCGGGCATCGCGTCGGCGCAGGCGCCGGGCGCGTCCGGTCCCCCGGGACCCGGCACGCAGGCGACGCCCCCGCAGTCGGCGTCCGAGGCGCACGGCCGCGCCACCGGGACGCCGCCGCTGCACGCGCCGGTGTCGCTGGCGCCGGCGCGCACCGCCCCCAGCACCGGGTTCGTGTTGCGCACGTAGGCGCCGGGCGGCGGGTCCTGCGCGAGGGCGTGCCAGGGCGTGGCGCGGACGGTCTTGGCCGCGATGCGGGTCGTCCCGCCCGCGCTCACCAGCGCCAGCACCGGCACCTCGGCGTAGATGGTGCAGGCGCGCGGCGGGTCCTGCCGCGCCTCGTCCAGGATCGCCTGCAGGAGCGGCGCGAGCGAGGGCGGCAGCGTCACCGTCACCGACTCGCCCGAGCCCAGGTCGAGGACGCCGGGCGTCGTGTCGAGCCTCGCCGGGTCGCGCAGGATGGCGGGGTCGAGGCAGGGCGAGGACACCTGGCCCTCCACCGGGAGGCACGCCTTCCAGCGCACGTGCACGCCGGCGCGGCCGCGCGGGTTGGCGACGAGCGCGCTGAGGCGCACCGTCTCGCCGGCGTCGGGATCGGCGAAGGTGGGCGCGCCGGTGCCCACCACCTCGACGCGGGCCGACAGGATGCGCAGGTCGTCCACGCGCCACTGCGGCGCGAACCCCGCGTTGCAGCCGGCGGCGCCGGCCAGGGCCAGGGCCAGCGCCAGCGGGCGGCCGGCGCGCCTCACCACTCGGCCCTCACCCCGAGCGTGGGGAAGACCGGCAGCCCCGCCACCGCCACCTGCTGGCTGCAGTCGAAGCTGCGGAAGTTGAACTCCGCGTTCGCGCGGTTCGTGACGTTCTGCACGTCGAGATAGGCGGAGAGGCTCCACAGATCGTAGACGAAGCGCTTGTCCACGCGCACGTCCGTCTGGAAGAAGCCGGGCAGCCGCGCCGAGAACGGGCGCGCCGCGCCCAGGCACTGGTAGCGCCCGGCGTCCGAGAGCAGCACGCTGCCCACCGCCGGCGTGTAGGGGTTGCCGGACGCGCCGCGGATCCGCGTCCCGATCGTCCAGTCGGCGCCGGTGCGGTACGACATGACGACGGTGAGGATGTGGGTCTGGTCGAAGCCGAAGAGGTGCCAGGCGGGGTAGGAGGGCATGGTCGGATCGTCGCGGCGGCTGCTCTCCGAGAGCGTGTAGGCGATCCAGCCGTAGAGGCCGCGCGCCAGCTGGCGCCGCAGCAGCATCTCCAGCCCCCAGACCTGACCCACCGTGCCGTTGGAGAGGAGGAGCGGGGTGCCGTCGGGGCCGGCGGCGCGCGTCTGGCCCACCACGTCGCGCAGATCCTTGAAGAAGGCCGTGACCTCCAGGCCCGCCGACCAGGGCAGGTCCTGGCGGACGCCGAGGCTGTACTCCCAGGCGCGCTGCGCGCCCAGGTCGGGGTTGCCGAACGTGCGCGTCGTCTGCTGCGGCGCGGGGGCCTCGCCGTAGGCGCCCGCGGCGGCGGTGAGCACGGTGCCCCGGGCGACCTCGTAGGACACGGCGAGCCGCGGGTCGACCCAGGGCGAGCCGCGCGCCAGCCGCGTGTCGAGGTCGAGCCGCAGCCCCGGCACGAGCCGCCAGCGCGGCGCGGGCCGCCACTCGGCCTCGGCATAGACGGCGGGGGAGAGCCAGCTCCCGCGCGCCGCCTCGCCCACCTGGGTGGCGGTATCCCCGACGAACCCGCCGACCTGCCCGGGCGTGCGCAGCGGCGGCGCGTAGATGGAGTAGTCGAAGCCGCGCAGGAGCGCGTCCACCCCCAGCTCGAGCGAGAGCGCCTCGGAGGTCCGCACCTTGAAGGCGTCGCGCAGCGTCAGCGAGCGGATGGTGGTGAGCACGCCGAAGTTCTCGCCCTGCAGCACGTCGAAGCGGTCCCAGCCGGCGGCCAGCGTCGCCTCGTTCGAGGCCGCATCGCCGATGGGCCGGCGGTAGCGCAGCGCCAGGCGGTGGAAGCCGGTGCGCAGCGAGAAGGTGGGGCGGCCCAGGCTGTCCTCGGGGCGCACGAACTCGAGCGCGTCGTCCGCGCCGAAGGCGAGCAGCTCCGCCCAGCCGCCGAGGACGGGGTAGCCGAGCTTCGCCTGGTAGTCGTAGTAGCGCGGCGCCACCCGCAGCTCGGACGCGGTGCGCGGCGCGACGCGCGGCAGGACGACGGCGAGCACGCCGTCCACCCAGCTGCGCCGCGCGGCCAGGGACCAGGTGCCATCGCCCAGCGCGCCCTCGGCGCGCGCGCTCCCGTCGTAGACGTCGATCTCCGCCGAGCCGTGGAACGCGCGGCCCGGCTCGCGGCTGCGCACGTCCACGGTGCCGCCCATGGCGCGGCCGTAGCGGGCGCCGAAGTTGCCCGGGTAGAACTCGAGCGTCCCGACCGTGTCGGAGGCGACGACCGACGTGATCCCGCCGAAGTGGAAGAGGAGCGGGATCTCGATCCCGTCCACGTAGACCCTCGTGTCCTGCGGCGCCGAGCCCCGCACCACGAGGAGCCCGAGCCCGAACGGCGAGCGGGCGACGCCGGGGAGGTTCTGCAGGACCTTGAGCGTGTCGCCCTGGGTGCCGGGCAGCGTCCGCACCTCGTCCTGCGTGAGCGTGTGGACGGCGACCTCCTTGCGGTCGCGCTCGCCGTGCACCACCGCCTCGTACGGGTCGTAGTGGCGCCGCCGCACCCGGTACTCGACCTCGCGCACCTCGCCCGCCGCGATCGCCTCCTCGACCGCGAACGGCTGGTGGTCGCTGGAGGCGATGCGCACGAGGACGGTCCCGGGCGCGAGCCCGCGCAGCTCGAACGCCCCGTCGCCGTCGGTCACCGCCAGCGCGCTGCCGGCCTGGACCGTCGCGCCCACCACCGGGCTGCGCGTGCCGCGCTCGACCACCCGCCCGCGCAGCGAGAGCGGCGCCTCGGCCGGCAGGGCCGGCGCCGGGCGCCGGAGGACGAACTCGTACCGGTAATCGATCTCGACCGCCGCCGGCACGCCGTCGATCTCCGCCGGCTCGAACTCGAACTGCACGACGGCGAGCAGGGCGGCGGCGTCGAGGGCGGGCTGGCCGCTCGTGGCGGTCACGGCCGCGCGCTCGACCGCGCCGGCCGCATCGATGACCAACGAGAGCCCGACCGCGCCGGCGATGCCCGCCGCCGCCAGCTCCGGCGGGTACTCGGCCTCGACGAACCGCCTGAGCACGGGCGCGCGGGTGAGCACGCCGGACGCGGGCTCGGCCGGAGGGACCGCCGCCTGACCGACGAGGAGCGCACAGAGCAGGCCGGCGACCATGGAAGCGCCCCGGATACTAGCAGCGGCAGGCGCCTCCCCGCGCCGGGCGGGCGGCCGTCGCGCGGCCCCGCCGAGACGCCGCGGTCTTGGCGAGGTCCCCCGGGCTCCCCAGCTTCAGAGGCCGAGACCTACACACGAGGGGGAAGTGGGATGCGGACGAATCTCTGGGGAATGGGCGCGGCGCTGGGCCTCCTGGCGCTGGGGGCGTGCGCCACGACCGACAAGCAAGGCAGCTCGGGCGCCGACCGGACGAGCACGACGGCGGGCGCCTCCGGCGCGAGCGCCAGCGGCAAGGACTCGTCGTCGGGGACGAGCTCGACGACGCAGGGGACGAACGCCTCGGCGGCGGGCAACCCGGCCACCGACGCCAGCGCGCCGGGCGGCACCGGCTCGAGCGCCCCGGCGAGCAGCGGCTCGACGAGCCCCAGCGACACCAAGGCCGGCGTCGGCGGCGCGATGGGCGCCGGCGCGGCGACCTCCGGCAGCTCGCCCTCGTCGAGCTCCGGCGCGACGTCCACCGGTCCGAGCACCGCCACGGACACGTCGGGCAGCTCGGGGACGGGCTCGTCGGCGAGCGCCTCCACGCCCTCGGCGTCCGGCTCGGTGCAGACGCCGGCGGGGTCGGGCTCGATGGGCACGGGCAGCACGGCCGGCAGCACCGGCTCGTCCGGCATGTCGGGGGCCGGCGCGGGCGCGGCGGCCGGCGCGGGCATGGGTGCGGCGGCGAGCGGCGGCAGCTCGTCGTCGAGCACCGACGCGATGATCGCCGAGCGCCACAAGATGCTCTTCAACTCGTCGGAGCGGTTCCCGGTGACCGGGCGCCTGGCGCAGGTCGACGACGCGAAGGGCGAGATCACGATCCAGCGGCAGAACATGCCGCCGGCGCTCCTCCGGGTCGAGGAGGGGACGAAGATCCAGGTCGACGGCCGGCAGGGCTCGCTCTCCGACCTGAAGCCCGGGTCGGACGTCCAGGCCAGCTTCAACCTGTCCGGCCGCCGGCCGATCGCGATCGAGGTGAACGCGAACGCCAACATGGGTGGGGCGAGCGGCGCGACCACCAGGTGACGCCAGGGGGCAGGCGCCGGCCTCTCTTCCTCCGCGAGAGGGAGAGAGGCCGCGCTGCGTGCGCGCCGGCCGGCTGCCCGGCGCTACAGTCCCGCGTTGTAGACGTTCTCGGTGCGGTCGAGCCCCTCGTGCTGCAGGACGGCGAGCGCGACGGCCGCCTCCGACCCCGCGACGAAGATCGACCATCCCTCCGGGGCGCGCTCCTCGGCGTAGTCGAAGCCGCGCCGCGCCAGGACCTCGCCGACGAGGTCCGCCTCCATCCGGCTCCAGCACAGCCTCAGCCGGGACACCTCGTCACCGTCGTGCGCCAGCTCGTCGAATGCGATGCGCATGGGGCACCTCCGGTCGGGGAGGTGCCCGGACGCGCGGGCGGACGCAGCGTCCGCTTGGGGGCAAGCAGGCGCTTACGCGGGCGCAGCTGCGCCGGGCGCGAGGGATGGGTGGCTCGCCGGCGTCGCCCGCGTCACGGCCGGGACGACCGCCGCGGGCTCGGGCAGCGCCGCCAGCGCCGCGTCGAGGCGCGGCAGCACGACCTCGTCGGTGTAGCGGATCATGTGCTCGCCGAGGATGGCGAGCGTGACCGCCCGCGCGAAGCCGCCGACGCCCCGGCGCAGGCCGAGGCCGAGCAGCCGCCAGAAGCGGAGGCGGCGCCGCCCCGCGAGCCCGATCCCGACCATCGCGCGCGCCAGCGCCGGGAGCCACCCGGGCGGCAGCGCGCCGCCGGGCCGGAGCCTCACCGTCGACAGGTGGCGCTCGCAGCGCGCGTAGTAGGCCTCGTCCGAGTAGCAGGCGGCGAGCACGCGGCGGTAGCCGGCGAGCAGCGTCCGGTCCTCCATGGCCGTCTCGAAGTTCGGGCGCTCGAACTGATCGCCGCTCGCCGCCGCCCGCAGCCGGCCCTCGCGTTCCAGGCGGCGCCACAGCGCGGTGCCAGGCAGCGCGGTGAGCAGGCCGATCATGGCGCGCGGGATGGGGCTCTCGCAGATGAACGCGATCTGGCGCTCGAAGACGTCCGGCGGGTCGGCGTCGAACCCGAGGATGAACCCGGCGAAGACCTCCAGGCCGGCGCGCGTCAGGATGCGCACCCCCTCCGCCGGATCGAGGCGGAGATTCTGCGTCTTGTGCGCCTCGCGCAGCGACTCCGGCGCCGGCGACTCGATCCCGACGAAGACGGCGGTGAACCCCGCCTCCACCATGGCCTCGAGGAGCGCCGGCTCCTGCGCCAGGTCGAGGCTCGCCTCGGTGTAGAGGTCGAAGGGCCAGCCGTGCGCCTCCTGCCATTCCCGGATGCGGGGGAGGAGCCGCGCCACCACCCGGCGGTTCCCGATGAAGTTGTCGTCGACGAAGAAGAGCGACCCGCGCGCGCCGAGCGCGTGCAGCGCGTCGAGCTCGGCCAGGATGGCCTCGGCCGACTTGAGTCGCGGCACGCGCCCGAACATCTCGATGATGTCGCAGAACTCGCACTGGAACGGGCAGCCGCGCGAGAGCTGGAGGGAGAGCGAGGCGTAGGCGTCCAGGTCGACGAGGTCGAAGCGCGGCACCGGCGTGTCCTGCAGCGTGGGGCGGGCGTCGCCCTGCGGGGAGAGGATGCGCGGGGCGGGCCGCGACCCGTCTTCGAGCGCCGCCACCAGCCCGGCGAGCCGCCCCTCCGCCTCGCCCTGGAAGAGGTGGTCCGCCTCCTCGAAGAGGCCGGGCGCGGTCGTGGGCGCCGGGCCGCCGACGACGGTGCGCCGCCCGAGCGCCCGCGCGCGCCGCACCACCTCGCGCGCCGAGGGCGCCTGCACGATCATCGCCGAGACGAGGACCACGTCGGCCCAGGCCAGCTCGCCGTCCGAGAGCTCGGCGACGTGCAGATCGACGAGGCGGACCTCCCAGGCGCGCGGCAGGAGCGCCGCCAGCGTGGCGAGGCCGAGCGGCGGCAGCGCCGCGCGCTTCCGGACGTAGGGCAGGGCGTGCCGGTAGCTCCAGTACGTCTCCGGTGAACGGGCCTGCACGAGGAGCGCGCGCATCCCGGGGAATTGAGCACCGCTCCGTCACCGGCTGGTCACGGCGGCGCGTCACGCGCGGGGCCGCGCCCACGAGGGGGTCAGGCGTCGCCCACCGCGCGCCGCAGGCGGGCGCGCGCGATGGCGAGGTCGTAGCCGGCCCGCACGCCCTGCGCGCGCGCGCCGGAGAGCGCCGCCTGGGCGTCGGCGAGCTCGATGATCGTCCCCACGCCCGCCTGGTAGCGGCCCTCCGCCAGTTCCAGATTTTCGCGCGCCTGCCCCACCAGGACCGCGGCCGCGTCGCGGCGGGCGTGCGCCTCGATCACGGCGAGCGCCGCCTGCTCCACCTCGGCGCGGATCTGCAGGACCTCCGCCTCGCGCGCCGCCTGCGTGCCCTCCAGCGCCGCGCGGCTCTCCTGCACCCGCGCCAGGTCGGCGCCGCCGTCGAGGAACGGCCAGGTCAGCGTCACCCCCACCTGCCAGTTGCGCACGAGCGGGAGGTCCTCGCCGCGCCACCCGAGCTGGCCGTTGCCGGCGAGCACCGGGTACCAGGCCGAGCGCGCGGCCCCCACCGACGCGTCGGCCGCGGCGATGCGCCGCGCCAGGGCGGCGAGCTCGGGCCGGCGCTCCAGCGCCTGGCGCGACGCCTCCGCCGGCACCGGGTCCGGGCCTTCCGGCTCGGCGGGGGCGACCAGCCGCGCGTCACCCACGGCCTCGCCGACGGCGGCGGCCAGCGACGCGCGCGCGGTGGCGACCCCGTTGTCGGCCTGGATCTTCTGGATGCGCGCGTTGGTGAGGTCCACCTGGGCGCGGGTGACGTCGAAGCGCGTGCGCCGCCCCACCTCCAGCGACGCCTGCGCGAAGTCGAGGTGCTTCTGCATCTGGGCGATGGTGTCGTCCGCCACCTGCACCAGCTCCTCGGCCGCCAGCGCCCCGAAGAAGGCCGCCCGCACGTCGGCGTCGACGTCGTGGCGCGCGGCCGCCAGGTCCTCCCGCGCGGCCGCCTCGGCCTCCCGCGCGGAGCGGAACGCGTCGAGCGTCCGGCCGAAGTCCCAGATCGGCACCGTCAGGTTGAGGCTCCCCGCGTAGAAGGGGAACGTCTGGTTCGCCGAGCCGCGGGCGAGCCCGACCCCGCCCGACGCCCCGGGCGTGGCGGCGGAGTTGGAGGTCGCCCGCGTGTAGCTCGCGTTCGCCTGGCCGCTGGGGAGGAAGCCCGCCCGCGCCTCCCGGCTGCGGGCGCCGGCCTGGGCCTCGGCCGCGGCGGACTGCGCCACCCGCGGGTGGGAGCGCGCGCGCCGGAGCGCCTCCTCCAGCGTGAGCGCCGGCGCCGCCTGCAGGCGCTGCGGCGGGGCGACGGCGGCGGGATCGGCGGCGAGCGCGAGCCGAAGCGCCAGGGCGAGGAGCGCGGTCATTCGTAGCGGAGGGCGTCGATGGGGTCGAGGCGGGAGGCGCGCAGCGCCGGGTAGAACCCTGCCACCACGCCCGCCAGCCCCGCCAGCGCCACCGCGCCGACCATGACGCCGGGGGAGAGCAGGGTGGGCCACTGCGCCTTCGCGGCCATGATCCAGGAGACGCCGGCGCCGAGCGCGATGCCGGCGAGCCCGCCCACCGCGGCCAGCACCACCGCCTCGGTGAGGAACTGGAAGAGCACGTCGCGCCCGCGCGCCCCCACCGCCATGCGGATGCCGATCTCGCGCGTCCGCTCGGTGACCGAGACGAGCATGACGTTGGCGATGCCGATGGCGCCCACGAGCAGCGAGATGAGCGCCACCGAGCCGAGGAGCAGGGAGATGGTGGCGGTCTGCTCGTTGGCAGTGTTCTGGATCTCGGTGAGGTTCCGGATCTGGAAGTCGTTCTCGGCGGCGTCGGCGAGCTTGTGCCGCTGCCGGAGGAGCGCCGTCACCTCGCGCTGCGCGTCGGCGACGAGCTGCGAGCTGCGCGCCTCGACCATGAGCATGCCGACGACGTCGCTCTGTTGCCCCAGGATGCGGCGCACGAGCGTGCTCCACGGCATGACCACGATGTCGTCCTGGTCCTGGCCCCAGCTGCCCTGGCCCTTGGCGGCGAGGACGCCCACCACCTTGCAGGGCACGTGCTTCACGCGGATCTGCTCGCCCACGGCCGCGCCGTCGCCGAAGAGCTTGTCCTTCACCGTCTGGCCGATGAGGCAGACCTTGGCGCCGGCCGCCTCCTCCTCGCGCCCGAACGGCTCGCCGGCCGCGAGCGGCCACTGCCGGACGGTCAGGTACGAGGCGGTCGAGCCCATGACCTGCGTGAACCAGTTCTGGTCGCCGTAGACGACCTGCGCACCCATGCGGTTCACCGGCGCCACCGCCAGGACGGCGTGGCCGAGCTCCTTCTCCACGGCGCGCCCGTCGTCGACGACGAGCGTCTGCGTCGCCCCGGCGCCGGTGGACGCGCCGTGGCTCATCATCGCGCCCGGCACCACCATGAGCAGGTTCGATCCGAGGGAGGCCATCTGCGACGCCACCTTGGCGCGCGCACCCTGGCCGAGCGCGACCGTGGACACCACCGCTGCGACCGCGATGACGATGCCGAGCATGGCCAGCGCCGAGCGGAGCTTGTTGCGGCGCAGGGCGCGCAGCGCGGTGCGCAGCGAGGGGAGCAGGTTCACGGCGCCCGCTCCCCGCCGCGCGCCAGCCGACGCCGCGCCACCGGGACGTCGGAGAGGATGAGCCCGTCCTTGAAGGTGACGATGCGGCGCGCGTGCTCGGCGATGTCGGGCTCGTGCGTGACGAGCAGGACGGTCAGCCCCTCGTCGTTGAGCGCCTGGAACAGGCCCATGACCTCGATCGAGGTGGCCGAGTCGAGGTTGCCGGTGGGCTCGTCGGCGAGCAGGAGCTTCGGACGGTTCACGAGCGCGCGGGCGATGGCGACCCGCTGCTGCTGCCCGCCCGAGAGCTGCGCCGGCGTGTGGTCGCGGCGGTCGCCGAGGCCGACGCGCGCCAGCGCCTCGCCGGCGCGCGCGTGCCGCTCGCGCGTGGAGATGCCCTGGTAGAGCATGGGCAGCTCCACGTTCTCGAGGGCGGTGGTGCGGGGGAGGAGGTTGAACCCCTGGAAGACGAAGCCGATGGCGCGTCCGCGGGCGCTCGCCAGGGCGTCGCGCGAGAGCCGGCCCACCTCCTCGCCGTCGAGCTGGTAGCTGCCCCGCGTCGGCCGGTCGAGGCAGCCGACGATGTTCATGAAGGTGCTCTTGCCGGAGCCGGAGGCGCCCATGATGGCGACGAACTCGCCGGGCATGAGCTCGAGGGACACGCCGCGCAGCGCCGGCACGGACATGTCGCCCATGCGGTAGGTCTTCTCGACCCCGACCGCCCGGACGACCGGCGCGGCGCCTCCGGGCGCGGCGCGCGCTGCGCTAGAGGAAGCCACGCCGCGGACCACCCTGCGAGCCGCCGGGAGCGCCGCCACCCGTGTCGCCCACGATGACCTCGTCGCCCTCGGAGAGGCCGCCCATGACCTCGGTGAGGCGGCCGTCGGAGATGCCCACCTGCACCTCGACGGCGGAGGGCTTGCCGTCGACGAGCCGGTAGACCCGCCCGCGGCGCGCGCCCTTGCGCTCGCCCGCCGGGCGGTCGGCGGCCTGGGCGGGCGCGGCCGTCTCGCCCGTGTCGGCGCGCGCCACGCCGGGCGTACCCGACGGGCGCGGGCCGGGAGTGCGCTCGCCCCCGCCGCCTCCGCCTCCACCCCGACCGCCGCCGCCGCCGCCGCCTCCTCCTCCGCGCCCGCCGCCTTCGTCGCCGCTCGGCCGGTAGCGCAGCGCCGCGTTCGCGACGCGCACCGCCTCGCCGCGCTGGCTCGTGACGATGGTGACGGACGCGGTCATGCCCTGGCGCAGCTTCCGGTCCGGGTTGGGAGCGTCGATCACGGCGGCGTAGGTGACGACGTTCTGGATGGTGTTCGGCGCCTGCCGCACCTCGCGGATCCGGCCCTCGAAGGTCTCACCCGGGAACGCGTCCACGGTGAAGCGCGCGGTGAGGCCGTCCTTCACCTTGCCCACGTCCGCCTCGTCCACGTTGGCCAGGATCTGCATGCGGGTGAGGTCGTTGGCGATGAGGAAGAGCGTCGGCGCCTGGAGGCTGGCCGCGACCGTCTGGCCGACGTCGATGGCGCGCGAGATGACGATGCCGTCGATGGGGCTGCGGATGAGGCACAGCTCCACGTTCGTCTGGGCGGTGTCGCGGTCGGCGCGCGCCTGGAGGACGCGGGCCCGCGCGCCCTGGAGCGCGGCCTGCGCGCCCTCGCGGGCGGCCACGGCCGCGTCGACGTCGGCCTGCGCCACGAGCTGACGCTTCGCCAGCTCGACGCTGCGCCGCTCGGTCCGCTCCGAGTCGGCGAGCGCGGCGCGGGCCTTCGCCACGTCCGCGTCCGCGGCGGCGAGCCCGGCCACGGCGCGCTCCAGCGCCGCCTTGAAGAGGCGCGGGTCGATCTCGGCGAGCACCTGGTTCTTCTTCACCGGGCTGTTGAAGTCGACGTGCAGCTTGTGGATGGTGCCGGAGACCTGGGAGCCGACGTTCACGGTGACGAGCGCCGAGACGTCGCCGGTCGCGCTCACCACCTCCGAGATGGGCCCGCGCGTCACCGGCTCGGTCCGGAAGGAGGTCCTGGGCGCGCGGCTGCACGCCGCGCCCGAGGCGAGCGCCAGGGCGGCGAGGAGGAGCGGGCGAGCGAGCCGGGTCGACATGCTGGAGCCGAGGATCCTAACCCCGGATGGAGGAGGGGGTTGGCAGGATAAACGATTCTTCACACGGACCGCCCGCGCCCCGGCGCGGGGTTGCGAATCCTTCCGCCGCCGCGGTACTCCCACATCGGCATGAAGAGCTGGATCAAGCTGGGTCTCCTGGCGGTGGCCGCGGTCGCGGCCGCCGAGCTGTACCTCGCGCGCGCCCGGACGCGCCCCCCGAAGGCGCCGGCCGGCGACCCCGCGCCGGGGTTCAGCCTCGCCGACACGTCCGGCAAGACGGTCTCGCTCGCAGGACTGAAGGGGCGGGTCGTGGCGCTGAACTTCTGGGCGACGTGGTGCGGCCCGTGCCGCGAGGAGATCCCCGACCTCGCCAAGGTCTACACCGCTCACAAGAACAAGTGCTTCGAGATGCTGGGCGTGGCCGAGGAGTCGGGCGCGCGCGACGAGGTGGTGGCCGCCGCCGAGAAGCTCGGCGTGAACTACCCGGTGCTGCTCGACGACGACGAGAAGGTGAGCGATCTGTTCAAGATCGAGGCGTACCCGCGCACCATCCTCATCGACGCCGACGGGAACGTGCGGCGCGTCTTCGAGGGCCAGGTGGAGCGCGACGACCTGGAGAAGGCGCTCGCACCGCTCCTCGCCGAGGCGCCGTCGTCGTGCCGGCGGACGTGAGCGGCGATAGAACAGCCGAGTGCCGAGCCCGACGTGCGCCATGTGCGGGAAGCCGATCGGCCTGCCGGCGGTGAACAGCGCCTTTCCCTTCTGCTCCGACCGCTGCCGGCTGCTCGACCTGGGACGCTGGCTCGGCGAGGAGTACCGCATCCCCGGGCCGCGGGCCGGCGACGGCGCCGTGCGCTCCGGATCGCCCGGCGCGCACCTCGGCGCGCCCCCGGACGGCGAGGACGAGGGCGCGTGAAGCCGATCCTCTACTTCACCCGGGCGCTGCCGGGCGCGCGGCTCGAGGTGCTGCGCGAGCTGTTCGACCTGCGCGGCCACGCGCCCCGGCCCCCGCCTCCGGGGCGCCTGGTGGAGGAGGCGCGCGGCGCAGCGGTCCTCGGCGTCACCTACCTCGATCGCATCGACGGGCCGCTCCTCGACGCCCTGCCGACGGTGCGGCACGTCGCCTCCTACGGCGTGGGGGTGAACCACGTCGACCTCGACGCGGCGCGCTCGCGGGGCGTGCTCGTGACGAACACGCCCGGCGTGCTCACGGACGCCACGGCCGACATGGCGATGGCGCTCCTCCTGGCCGCCGCTCGCCGCGTGGTCGAGGGAGACCGGGTGGTGCGGGCCGGCGGGTGGACCGAGGCCGATCCGGGCTGGATGCTCGGGACGGAGGTCACCGGCAAGACGCTCGGGATCGTCGGCTTCGGCCGCATCGGGCAGGCGGTGGCACGTCGCGCGTCCGGCTTCGGGCTACGCATCCTCTACACCTCGCCCCGCGAGGTGGCGTTCGCGGGCGCGGAGCGCGCACCGCTCGAGGAGCTGCTCGCGCGGAGCGACTTCGTCTCCCTGCACGTGCCGCTCACCGCGGAGACGAAGGACCTCCTCTCCCGCGAGCGGCTCGCGCTCATGAAGCCGGGAGCGGTGCTGGTGAACACCGCCCGCGGCCCGGTGGTGGACGACGCGGCGCTGGCCGAGGCGCTCGCGAGCGGGCGCCTGGCTGCAGCCGGCCTCGACGTCTTTCGCGACGAGCCGCGCGTGCCGGAGGCGTTCCTGCGCCTGCCCGGCACCGTCCTCACACCCCACCTCGGCTCGGGCACGCGCGAGACGCGCGCGGCCATGGCCCGCCTCGTGACCGACGAGATCGAGCGGGTGGCGCGCGGCGAGCCGCCGCGGTTCCGCGTGGTCTAGGCCGGGCGGGCGCGGCCTCACGCGCCGGCGGGAGCGCCGTGATATAAGCCCGCGGCTCCGATGGGGTACGTCGACCTGCACTGCCACCTGCTCTGGGACCTGGACGACGGGTGCCGCACGCCCGAGGAGACGCTGTGGGCGGCGCGCGCGCTGTCGGCGGTCGGCTACACGGACGCGGCCCCGACGCCTCATGCCCAGGTGCGCTACGGCGGCGGCGACGTGCGCCTGGCGCGGGAACGGCTGGAGGCGGCGCGGGCGCTGCTGGCGAGCGAGGGCGTGGAGCTCGCGCTCCATGCCAGCGCCGAGAACCAGCTCGACGAGGCGTACGTGGTGCGCGCCGAGGCGGGCGAGGCGCGCGGCCTGGGCACGGCCGGGCGCTTCGCGCTGGTGGAGCTGCCCTTCGTGTCGCTGGTGCCGGGCGTCGATGCGCTGGTGCGGCGGCTGCGCGCCGCCGGCCTCGTCCCCATCTTCGCGCACCCGGAGCGCTGCGCCGAGTTCGAGCGGCCGGGGCGCGCCGAGGCGGTGGTGGCGCTCGGCGCCGCCCTGCAGCTCAACGTGGGCGCGCTCACCGGCCGCCACGGGCGACAGGCGCGGCTCCTGGCGGAGCGGTTCCTCGACCGCGGCCTCTACGCCGTCGCCGGGACCGACCTCCACGCGCCCGACGCCGCGGACGAGTGGATCGCCGATGCGCTGGAGACCCTGGCGGAGCGCGCCGGCGGCGCCGTGCTGCGCCGCCTCTGCGACGAGAATCCGCGGCGCGCGCTGGCCGGGGAGGACCTCCTGTGAAGCGCCTGCTGCAGACCGCCGCCGGCCTGGGGATCTCGGCCGGGGCGCTGGCGCTCACGCTCCGGGGCAAGGAGCTGGGCCGCATCTGGCAGGAGATGCTGGGCGCGGACTACCGCTGGCTCTGGCCCTACCTCGTCGTCCTCACCGCCATCCACCTCGTGCGCACCTGGCGCTGGGGGCTCCTCCTCGAGCCGGTGGCGAAGCTGCCGTTCTCCAAGCTCAACGCGGCCTCGGCGGTCGGCTTCATGGCGCTCGTCCTGCTGCCGTTCCGGCTGGGCGAGTTCGCGCGGCCGTACCTCGTGGCGGAGCGGCCGAAGCTCCGCGTCTCCGCGGCGCTCTCCTCGGTGGTGGTGGAGCGGGTGGCGGACGGGCTCTTCACGGCCGTCCTGCTCATCCTCACGCTGCTGGCCGTGCCCGCCGGGACGCGGGGCCTCGCCGCCTTCCGGCTGGCGGGCCTGATCGTCTTCGCCATCTTCGCGGCGCTCCTCGCCTTCCTGGTGCTCGCCTACCGGAACCGGCCGCGCGCCGTGCGGCTCACGCATCGGCTGCTCGACCCGTTCTCTCCCCGGCTGGCGGAGCGGGCCGCGGGGATGATGGACGCCTTCATCCACGGGCTGCGGCTCGTCCCGTCGCGGCGCAAGGTGGCGCTCTTCTTCGCGCTGACCGCGGTGTACTGGGCCGTGAACGGGGTCGGCATCCAGATCTTCGCGCGGAGCTTCGACTTCCACCTGCACCTGCTCGACGCCTACACCGTGCTCGGCGTCCTGGTGGTGGGCGTCATGATCCCGGCCGGCCCGGGCATGGTCGGGACGTTCCAGGCGGCGGTGGCGAGCGGGCTGGCGCTGTTCTACCCGGGGCAGGGCGAGCGCGCGTTCGCGTTCGCGAACGTGCTCTGGCTCGTCCAGCTGGCACAGCAGACCACCTTCGGCCTCGTCTTCCTCTTCTCGCGCCACATCCAGCTCACGCGGATCTTCCACGCTCCGGCGGAGGTGGAGGAGGAGCTGGAGGAAGAGGAGACGGAGTACCGGCGCGCCGAGCCGCGCTGAACCGGATCCGGACGGCGACTGCGACGGCGCGGCTCAGGCGGCGCGGTCGGAGCGCTCCGCGCGCGCGCGGTGGGCCTCGTCGAGGGCGGGGGTCACCTCGCCGAGGAACCACGCGTCGAGCAGGGCGTCGAGCTCCGCGATCAGCTCTTCGAGGCTGGGCGTCGTTCCGGCGGCGTCGGCGTCTTCCATGGCGAACCTCCGCGAGCGGTCGATATCGCTCGAGAGGTACCACGGAGTGACCGACGGTCAAGAAAACGGCCCTGGGGCGATGACTCGGGGAAGAGCTCGCCCTGGACCGAAGGCGTGACGGCCGGCAGGGCGGGATCGCGGCCGTAGGCGGGGATGGATCGCTGCATGTTCGGACTCGAGATTCGGGTGGCGGGGACGGGGCGCAACCTACCACCGGCGAGCCGGGAGCGGCCCTCCCTGGCGGGGCTCCGTCCACTCGGTGACGAGCGCGCGACGCGGTTGCCTGCGAAGCGAGCAACGGGCCGCCGCCCGGAACGTCGGCGTGCCCTATCTTCCGGCAAACCCCGCCCGCGGCTCGCGCCCGGCGCGCGGAAGGAGGAGCTCGGCATGGCGGTGAAGCACATCGTGCTCTGGAAGCTGAAGGAGGAGGCGGAGGGGTCGCGCAAGGCGGAGAACGCGCGGCGCATCAAGGAGCGGCTCGAGGCGCTCCGCGGCCGCATCCCCGGGCTGCGCCACATCGAGGTGGGCGTGAACTTCGAGCCCTCGCCGGCGGCGTACGACGTGGCGCTCTACTCGGAGCTGGAGTCGCGGGCGGCGCTCGACGCGTACCAGTCGCATCCCGAGCACAAGGCGGTGGCCGACTTCATCGGCAAGGTGCGCGAGGCGAGGGTGGTCGTCGATTACGAGGTCTGAGCGACGAGGTGGCGGCTCGCGTCCGCGCGAGCGCTGATCCTGGGATCAGCTCTCAGCGGCGCGAGCGCTCACCAGCCCGTGACCGACGCGACCACCATCACCTTCCTCCCCGGCGCCGGCGGACGCGGCAGCTTCTGGGCTCCGGTCGCGCAGCGCCTCGCCGGCCTGGGGGCGACGCGGTGCCTCGACTGGCCGGGGTTCGGCGGCGCTCCGCCCGACCCGTCGATCGGGTCCCTCGACGACCTGCACCGCTGGACGCTCTCGCGCCTGCCGCCCGGGCCGGCGGACGTCGTGGCGCAGTCGATGGGCGGCGTCGTCGCGGTGCTCCTCGCGCTCGGGCAGCCGGACCGCCTGCGCCGGCTCGTGCTGGTCGCGACCTCGGGAGGCGTCGACGTCGGCGCGCTCGGCGGGGCGGACTGGCGGCCGGAGTACCTGGCCGCGCTCCCCGGCGTGCCGCGCTGGTTCGTGAACGACCGGACGGACCTCTCGGGGCGCCTCGGCGAGGTGCGCGTCCCGACGCTGCTGCTCTGGAGCGACGTCGATCCGGTGAGCCCGCTCGCGGTGGCGCACCTCCTCCTCGAGCGGCTCCCGGACGCGAGGCTCGAGATCCTCCGCGGCGGCTCGCACGCGTTTGCAGGAGAGCGGCCGGACGAGGTCGCTGCCCTCATCCGCACACACCTCGCGGCGAGCGGCCCCTGATCCAGGACAAGAACCGCGTCGGTCGGCCGTCGGTGGATCACGCGGCGGCGCGACCGCACACCGCGGCGCCTGGCAGGTGGCCTTCGGGTATGCTCGGCGTCCGTCCCGCCCGTGTCCAGCTCCCATCAGCTTCGCCCCGGTGCGGAAGGCTGCCGACCCGACCGCCCGCCCGTCTCCGGTGCGCGCCCGACGCCGGGCGACGCCGCGTGGCTCGCCCTCGCGGCGTCGCCGCTCGTGCTCGCGCTTTCCGTCGCGCGAGAGGCGATGCAGCGGCCGTGGCCCGGGAGGCCGTACCTCGCGCTCCACCTCGTCGCCGAGGTGCTCGTGATCGTGTCCGCGGCGGCGACGTTCGCCGTCCAGTGGTACGCCGCGGCGGCCCGGCTGAACGACGCTCGCGCCCGCTTCGTCGGGTCCGGGTTCCTGGCGGTGGGGCTCCTGGAGACGCTCCACCTGCTCGCCTTCCCCGGCATGCCGGGGCTCGGCTGGCTCGAAAGCTCCACCGAGCGCGGCATCGTCTACTGGCTCGCGGCGCGCCTCTGCACCGTCGGCACGCTGTGCGGGGTCGTCCTCGTCCCGCCGGAGAGCCGGAGGCGGGCGCTGCGGCGCGGGCCGCTCATGGCGATCGCCCTCTGCGCCGTCGGGGCGGTGGTCCTCGCCGACGTGCTGTGGATCTCGCGGCGGCCGATCTTCTACGTGGAGGGGAGCGGGCTCACCCCGCTCAAGAAGGCGCTGGAGCTCACCGTGGCGCTCGCCGCGCTCGGCGGCGCGCTCATGCACGGCCGGCGGCGAGGCGAGCCGGGCGCCCGGGACCTGGCGGCGGTCCTGGCGCTGACGTTGCTCTCCGAAATCTGCTTCATGCAGTACGCGCGGGCGCAGGACAGCTTCAACCTGCTCGGCCACGTCTACCTCCTCCTCGCCACGTACGGCGCGTTCCACGCCCTCTTCGCCGATGCGGTGATCCGCCCCTACGACCGGCTGGCGGAGAGCCGCGCCGAGACCGAGCGCCTGCGCCGCGTCATCGAGGAGGAGCTGGCCGTCACCATCCGCAGGCTGCAGGCGACCCAGGAGCAGCAGCAGGACCTCCTGCGCGCGGTCACGCACGACCTGCGCACGCCGCTCCAGGTGGTGACGCTCCACGCGAACCACGTGGCGCGGGCGGGCTCGGGCGAGCAGGAGCGGAGGGCGGGCGCGACGATCTCGGCGGCGGCGGCGCAGATGTCGGGCATGATGAAGGAGCTCGCCGAGGCCGTCCGCCTCGAGAGCGGCGCGCTGAGGCTCTCCACGGCGCCGCTCGACCTCGGCGCGCTCGTGCGCGGGACGCTGGACGTGGCGCGCGGCGCGCTCGACACGGACCGGGTCCGCGTCGACGTCCCGCAGGACCTGCCGCCCGTCTCGGCCGACGAGCCCCGGCTCGCGCGCGTTCTGCAGAACGTCGTCGGGAACGCGCTCAAGTACTCGCCCGCGCCGGCCCCGGTGACCGTGTCGGCGCGCGCCTGCGGCGGCGAGGTGGTGATGACCGTGGAGGATCGGGGCCCGGGCATCCCCCCGGAGCACGTGCCCCGGCTGTTCGAGCGGTTCTACCGCGCGGCGCAGCGTGACGCGGCCGGCGGGCTCGGGCTCGGCCTGTACATCTCCCGCCTCATCGTCGAGGCGCACGGCGGCCGGATCTGGTGCGAGAGCAGGGTGGGCGAGGGCACCCGCCTCTCGGTGGCGCTGCCCGCCGCCGCCGGACGGATCCCGGCGACGGTCGAGGCCTGAGCGCGGCGACAGGCCCCGGGTTCCTCCTGGTGCGCTGGCGGCGGCGGCCGGCTGAAAGCGACGGCTAAGGGCGCGACGCGACGGCTTCGGCCCAGAGCGACGCCTCGCCGTTGCCGCGCTGGGTGAGCTTCCAGTCGCGCACCAGCCGCACGTCGTCGGCGTATCGCTCCACCTTGCGCTCGACCGCCCGGGCCAGCAGCGTGGCCATCACCGTGCAGTGCGGCTCGGGAAGCGACCGGAATCGTGCGAGCGCTTCTCGAAACGGCTCGGGATCGCCAAGTTGCTGGAGCACGACGGCATTCCAGACGAGGACGCCGAGGCGGATAGCATCCTCTCGCGCCACCTTCGAAGCGTGATCAGGAAGGGCGGGAGCCGGCGCCCGATGGCTCGGAGCGGGTTGCGCCGGCGGACCCGCGCCGCCATTCATCCGGGGCCCTCGGGACGAGGCGCGCGTCTCGGGAGGAGGCTGGTGGTGAGGGGGAGAATCGAACTCCCGACCTAGGGATTATGAGACCCTCGCTCTAGCCGACTGAGCTACCTCACCCTTGGAAAGCGCGCTTATAGGGCCAGGCCGGAGGGCTGTCAACGAGGCGCGGCGCGCGCCGCGCGGCCCGCGCCTCGTGCTCGCGGCGGCCGCGGCCGTGGGCGTCGCGGGGGTGACGCCGTGGCTCGCCTTCGCGCTCCGCATCGACCCGCTCTACCGGCCGATCCTCAAGGGCGCGGGGTATCGCGCCGCGTTCCACCCGGTCGCCGAGGTGCAGGGGTTCCTCTCGCTCGTGGCCGTGGGGATCCTCTTCGCGGGCGTGCCGCGGTGGACGGGCGCCCCCGAGGCCCGCCGCTGGCAATGCGCGCTCGTGGCCGCGTGCGGGTTCGCGGCGGCGGTGGCCGCGTGGGCCGATCGCTGGGACCTGTCGCAGGCGGCGTGGACGGGCCTGCTCGCGGTCGCGGCCTGGTTCGCCCTGGCCCGCCGCCGCTGGATATCGGGCGCGGTGGACGGCCGCACCGGCACGTGGCTCGCGTCGGCCGCGGCGGCCGCCATCGCCGGGGCGGTGCTGGCAGCGGTGGGGGCCCGCGATCCGCGCGGCCCGCTCCACGACGCCGGTCGCGGGCTCCTGTGGCAGGGGGTGTTCACGGCGTTGACCTTGGCAGCCGCGGCCAGCGCGCGCCCGAAGCCCGGAGAGGGGGATCCGACCCCGACCTCCAACACCCCGTCCGTCATGTCATCGCCATCCCCATCCCCCCTCCCATCCCCGTTCCCATCGTCGTCCCCGTTCCCGCTCCTCCACGCCCTCGGCGCTGCGCTCCTGCTCCTCACCTTCGCGCTCGACGCGCTCGTCTCGCGCCGGGCCGGGTTCGCGGCGCGCGCGGCCGTCACGCTCGCCGTCGCGGCGGGACCCGCGCTCGC
>DASTGH010000166.1:0-41744 GCA_035719345.1 Anaeromyxobacteraceae bacterium | reverse complement strand
AGCCGGATCCTCTCCGAGCGCTGCGCCGCGCTCCTGGGCGCGGCCGGGTTCGAGGTGCTGCAGCACCGGCGCGTGCCGGCGAACGACGGCGGGCTGGCGCTCGGCCAGGCGGCGGTGGCGACGCGGCGGTTGCGGGCGATGGAGGCGTGACATGTGCCTCAGCATCCCGGGTGAGGTGACGGCGATCCGGCGCGAGGCCGGCGTGCGCATGGGCGACGTGCGCTTCGCAGGCGTGGTGCGCGAGGTCTGCCTGGAGTGCCTGGGCGAGGTCGCCATCGGCGACTACGTCCTCGTCCACGTCGGCTTCGCCATCTCGCGGATCGACCGCGAGGAGGCGGAGCGCGCCTACCGTGAGCTCGACGTGGCGCAGGTGGAGAGCGAGCTCGCCGCCGATCCCGCCGGGTCGGAGCCGGGGCCGTGAGATACCTCGACGAGTACCGCGATCCCGAGCGCGCGCGCGCCCTCGCCGAGCGCATCGCGCGCACCGTGACGCGGCCGTGGGTGCTGATGGAGGTCTGCGGTGGGCAGACGCACGCCATCGTCCGCTACGGCATCGACCGCGTCATCCCGGCGGCGGTGGAGCTGGTGCACGGCCCCGGCTGCCCGGTCTGCGTCACCTCGCTGGAGATGATCGACCGGGCCCACGCCATCGCCGGCGTGCCCGGGGTGATCTTCACCTCGTTCGGGGACATGCTGCGCGTCCCGGGCTCGCGCGGCGACCTGCTCGGCCTGCGGCGCCGGGGCGCCGACGTCCGCATCGTCTACTCGCCGCTCGACGCGCTCCGCATCGCGAAGGCGAACCCCGACCGGCGCGTCGTCTTCTTCGCGGTGGGGTTCGAGACCACGGCGCCGGCCAACGCCATGGCGGTGTGGCGCGCCCGGCGCGAGAGCGTGGCGAACTTCTCGGTGCTCGTGTCGCACGTCCTGACCCCGCCCGCGATCGCGGCCATCCTCCAGGCGGGCGGCAACCGGGTGCAGGGGTTCCTCGCGCCCGGGCACGTCTGCGCGGTCATGGGCTTCCGGGAGTACGACGCGCTGGCGCGCCGCTACCGCGTCCCCATGGTCGTCACCGGGTTCGAGCCGCTCGACCTGCTCGAGGGCATCTGGATGGCGGTGCGGCAGCTGGAGCAGGGCCGGGCCGAGGTGGAGAACCAGTACGTCCGCGCGGTGACCGCCGACGGCAACCGCGCCGCGCGCGACCTCGTCCACGAGGTGTTCGAGGTGTGCGACCGAAAGTGGCGCGGCGTCGGCTCGATCCCCAAGTCCGGGTTCAAGCTGGCGCACGAGTTCCGCGCGCACGACGCGGAGCGCCTCTTCGAGGTGGACGCGATCGACACGCGCGAGTCGCCGCTCTGCATCAGCGGCCAGATCCTGCGCGGCCTCAGGAAGCCCTGCGACTGCCCAGCCTTCGGGCGCCAGTGCACCCCGCAGACGCCGCTCGGCGCGACCATGGTGTCCTCCGAGGGCGCGTGCGCCGCGTACTTCCAGTACGGCCGGGCGCTGGAGGCGGAGGAGATGGCGGCCGGCGCGGGGCAGGCATGAGGGACGCCATCCTGCGCAAGGCGCGCGAGAGCGCCGAGGTGAAGCTGCGCTTCTTCGAGGAGAGCGCCGACTCCCTGGAGGCCTGCGTCCGGGCCCTCGCCGACCGGTTCCGCGCCGGCGGGCGCCTCTTCGTCATGGGCAACGGCGGCTCGGCCACCGACGCCGCCCACGTCGCCGTCGAGTTCGTCCACCCCATCGTCGAGAAGCGGCGCCCGCTCCCCGCCACCGCGCTCACGGCCGATCCGGCGACCCTCACCGCCATCGGCAACGACACCGACTTCTCCCGCGTGTTCGTGGACCAGCTCGAGATCCTGGCGCGCCCCGGCGACGCGGCGCTCGGCATCTCGACCTCGGGCGCCTCGTCGAACGTGAACCGGGCGCTCCGGCGCGGGCGAGAGCTCGGGCTCCTCACCGTCGGATTCGCCGGCCGCGACGGCGGGCGGATGCCCGACGTCTGCGATCACTGCTTCGTCGTGAGGACGTGGTCGGTCCACCGCGTCCAGGAGACGCACACGGCGCTGCTGCACCTCCTCTGGGACGAGGTGCACGTCGCACTGGGGGAGGACGATGTCCTCTGAATCCGACGCCGCCATTCCGTTCCCGGCCTGCCCCATCCCGGCAGCGGACACCGACGAGATCGGCATGGGTCACGGGAGCGGCGGCAAGCTCACCGCGCGGCTCATCGAGCAGCTCATCGTCCCGGCCTTCCGGAACCCGCTGCTCGAGCCGCTCGACGACCAGGCCACCGTGACGGTCGGCGGCGTCCGCGTCGCGTTCACGACCGATTCCTACGTGGTCACGCCGCTCTTCTTCCCCGGTGGCGACATCGGCGAGCTGGCCGTGAACGGGACCGTCAACGACCTCGCCATGGGAGGCGCGACCCCGCTCTTCCTCTCCCTCGCCTTCATCCTGGAGGAGGGGCTGCCGCTCGCCGAGCTGGAGCGGGTGATCGCCTCGGTTCGCCGGGCCGCGGCCGCAGCCGACGTGCTGGTCGTCACCGGAGACACGAAGGTGGTGAACCGCGGCAAGGGGGACAAGCTCTTCGTGAACACCGCCGGGATCGGCCTGCCGCGCGCCGGCGTGCAGCTCTCCTCGCGCCGGGTCCGGCCCGGCGACGCCGTCCTCCTCTCCGGCAGCGTGGGCGACCACGGCGTCGCCATCCTCTCCCGGCGCGAGGGGCTCGCCTTCGAGGGCGAGGTGCAGAGCGACACGGCGCCGCTCCATGGCCTCGTCGCCGCGATGCTGGATGCGTCGCCGGACCTGCACGCGATGCGCGACCCGACCCGCGGCGGCCTGGCCGCGACGCTGGTCGAGATCGCCTCGCGCGGGAGGCTCGGCATCGAGGTGGACGAGCGCGCCGTCCCGGTCCGCGACGCCGTGCGCGGGGCCTGCGAGATGCTCGGCCTCGACCCGCTGCACGTGGCGAACGAGGGGAAGCTGGTCGCGTTCGCCCCGGAGGACTCCGCCGAGCGCGTGCTGGCCGCGATGCACGCGCACCCGCTCGGGCGCGACGCCGCCCGCATCGGCCGCGTCACGGCGGATCACCCCGGTCGCGTGCTGCTGCGCACGCCCATCGGCGGCCACCGCATCCTGGACCTGCCCTGGGGCGAGGCGCTGCCGCGGATCTGCTGAGAGATCACGGGCCCGACGCGCCGCTGTGGAGCGCGTACAGGTCCTCGAAGAGCGCGCTGCCGCGCTCGAGGCGCGCCTCGTCGTCGGCGTGCGCCGCCGCGATGCCGGCGACGACCTGGCCGACGCCGGGCGCCTCCTCCCGCCCGTACTTCGCGTCCTTCACGTCGACGTCGTGGACGATCTCGGCGATGGGACGGAGCGCGGGGTCGGCGAGCGCGAACCGCTTCACCAGGACCTCGAAGGTGCAGAGGTCGCCGTCGTGCGTGAACTCCGCCTCGAACATGTCGAAGCGGACCTCGC
Source organism: Anaeromyxobacteraceae bacterium (assembly GCA_035719345.1). Taxonomy (GTDB): domain Bacteria; phylum Myxococcota; class Myxococcia; order Myxococcales; family Anaeromyxobacteraceae; genus Anaeromyxobacter_A. The sequence continues at coordinate 38,270 of DASTGH010000166.1, read as the reverse complement.
CCTTCAGCGGCACGTACCCCTTCGCCGGCACGAACTTGAAGCGCGCCTGCGGGTCGATGAACCTCCGGACGAGCCACGCGCTCGCCATCCGGTCCACCTTGATGCCGGCGCGCGTGACCCAGGTCCGTCCCCGGTACTCCTCGGGGCGGACGGCGGGGTTCACCGGCTCGCGCGACCCGGTCGTGGGCTTCATGCGGGCCTCCATCGCGGACACGACGCCCTCGGCGATCTCGCGCCCGGGCGCCCCGAAGAAATCGATCGCGTCCAGCTCCGAGAGCCGCCGCCGGAGGCGCGCGATCTGGCTCGTCACCTCGATGCGCCGGTTCTCGGGAGGTGGGCCGCGCCTGGGCAGCGCCGACGCGACCTGCCGCGCCTGCTCCGCGACCTCGCGGTAGTCCACCTCGCGCGCCGACTGGAACAGCGCCACGACGTGGTCGTCCGAGAGCCCGTCGACGAACCGCGCCTCGACGATGGAGGCGTCGCCGCCGCCCTTCACCAGCTCGCGCCGGACCCACTGCAGGTCCTCCTGCGTCTCGTCGCTGCGCGGGAGCGCGTACACCGAGTTCTTGATGGCGACGGCGCCGATGCGCTGGAGGTGCCGGCCGATCTTGACGCGCAGGTAGGCCGGCCGGGGCGGTATCTGATGGATGAGCAGTATCCAGCGCGCCTCGCCCGGGGCCGAGGCCGGACCCTTTCGAGCCATGGCGCGCCGGATATAGCAACTGCATCAGCGAGTTCAACGGAACCGTGGCGGCGCGGCGGGCACCGCGCCGCTCCGGTCATGCGGCCGGGCTCTCGAGCGCCGCCGGCGCAGCCGGCGCCGGAGGCCGCGCGCTCCGCGGCCCTCGCCCGACGGAGAGCGCGAGGACGGCCGCCCCGATCGCGACCACCAGGCTCGCCTCCAGGGCGTTGCGCAGCAGGCTCGCTGCGCCGCCCGGCGCGACCGCGTAGGCGGCGACGAGCGCCGTGAGGCCGACCGCGGCGCCGGCCAGGGCGGCATGGCCGCTGCGGCGCCAGCGCTCCACGACGAGCGCCGCCAGCCCGATGGCCCAGCCCGCCAGGGCGAGCCACGAAGGCCGTCCGGCCAGGACCGCGGCGAGCAGGAGCCCCGTCGCGTGCAGCGCGGACGCCAGCAGCACCAGCATCAGGCCCGACCGGTGGACCGCCGCCGAGCCCGTGCGCAGCGCGACGCCGAGGAGCACGAGCGCGACCGCATACAGCACGATCGCCCTGACGAGCGGCAGGAGCAGGTTGGAGAGGGCCTCGAAGGCGGACCGCCTCGCCTCGCCGGCGAGACCGTTGGCCGCGAGCCACTGGCGGTACTGGGCGAGCTGAGCGTTGAAGGAGTCCGGCTTCCCCTGCGCGAACGCCGAGCTCATGCCGGCGAAGAAGGCCACGGGCTGCGAGGGCTGGCTCCCCAGCGCGCTCTGGACGACGACGCTGCCGATGTTGCTCCAGCGATGGCTGGACCCCGTCGCCTTCGGGATCAGGGCCAGCACGCCGGTGCGCGACACGACCTGGAAGAGCGCAGCGAACGCCCGGATCCGCATCTCCGCCCCGACCTCGAGCCGTTCCGTGCTGCCGCGGCGGCGGCCCGCGTCCACCCGGAGCGCTTCCGTCAGATCGGCCTCGTACCTGACCAGCTCTCCGGCGAAGTCGAAGGTGACCGGCTGGCCTCTCGCGTCGCTCTGCAGCCGCGTGCTCGGCACCAGGCTGTTCTTCAGCCGCTCGTAGAGCACGAGGTTGTCCCGGAGTGCGACGAGCTCCCTCTGCCACCGGGCGCGATCGGACGGCTCGACGTTCGCGATGTGCTGGACCTGTTCCTGGATCTGGGAGGCCCTGGGCCCGAGATCGGCGAAGGCGAAGTAGTTCGTCCCGCGACTCGCCGCGGGCAGCTGCAGCTTGCCGAGGAGCTCGTGATCGGCGATGGCGAAGACCCGTCGTGTGTCCGCCGTGTCGGGCTTCGCCAGGACCTCGAGCAGCCACGGGGTGGGATCGATCATGGCCGGGCGCGCCTGCGACGCCTTCAGGCCGTCGATCGGCGCCGTCACCGGCCCGCGGATCTGCAGCAGGGCCGTCCGGGCCACCGAGTCGAAAGGCTGCACGCGGCCGTTGGCCGACACCGGGAGGCGCCCGAACGCGGTCACGTCGAATCCGCTGGCGGAGCGAGCCGGGAGAACTGCCGGTGCGGCGAGGTACAGCACGAAGATCCCGAGGACGACCCACGGGGCGAAGGTCCTGGTCATGACGGCGGAGTCCCTGCTTTCTGGAGAAGTGCTGAAAGACCGCATGTGTCGACGCCTTTCCGCCTCACCTCGGCATGTTGGCCTGGCGCAGCAGCTCGCGGGCGTCGACCGTCTCGAGCGCTCGCCGGGAACGGTAGGCGCGTTGCTCGCTCGTGCCCGGCGACGAGCCTTCCCGCTCGCGAGGCGCACGCGGCGCTGGAGCCACCGACGTCTCCGGCACCGCCGTATCGACGGCCGCGGCCATCGCGACCGCGCTCGCATCGCCCGGGCCCTGCTGCGGCGCTGCCGCGAGCGACGGGACCTGGTCCTCCGCGGCCTGGTACGACGGCACCGCCGCGGGCGCCGTGATGTCGAGCGGGCCGGACGCCTCACGGACCAGCAGGAAGGCCATCGTGCCGAACGTGAGGACCATCGTCGCGACCACGATGGGCGCTCCCACCTTCTCGATCTCCATCGTTCTCACGGATGACATGTGATCCTCTCAGCGCGTCGCCGACGTCACGTGGACGAGCCGTGCCGGCTTCCCGTCGTAGTCCCTCAGCTCGAGGGTCTTCTTCTTCGCGTCGTAGATCACGTCGCGGGCGGCTGCGACCTTGCCGACGCCCGTCCCGTCGGGCCCGAAACGGATGTCCATGAGGCTGAACTCGCAAGCTTCCTTGCGGGCATCGAGCGCGCTCTCGCCGAGGCCCAGGCGCTCGTCGGAGGCCAGGATCACCTGGCGTCCGGCCGGGGTGATGATCTCGCGGGCGAACTTGAGGTTCTTCGGCGTCCGCGTGCGCGCCCTGTCGCCGTGGGCCTGGACGCCCGGCATGAGGAGGACGCCCGCGCGGAGCGGCTGCCGCTCGAGGACCGAGAGCAGCTCGGCGGGCCGGCCCTTCTCCAGGGCCCGCAGCAGCTCGTCGTACTCCTTCTCGGTCGACCACCGCTCGACGTAGATGTCGATGCGGCCGGCGTCCTCGGTTCCGGACACGCTCGTGGCTCTGGCGACGTACCGCGCGGGAAAGTCGGTCCGCCGCGCGGCTGCGCCGGCATGGCTCATCAGCGCCAGGCCAGCCACTGCGCCCACGAGGACCCTGGGAATGACTTCGAGTCCGATCCTCTTCATGACGTCCTCACCTCTTCCGTTCCTGGAGCGCTCGAGCTCATCTCTCGGGTTGCGAGCGGGGCCGGGCCCGGGATCGAGCCCGGCCCCCGCTCGTTCGACGCACGTCGCCTTCGATCGAAGGCTACTTCTCGGACGTCCTCCTCCCGCGCCTGCGGACGGCGAGCGCTGCCGCCGCGACGAGGAGCGCCAGGACGCTTCCGCCGCCAGCCGAGGCGCAACCGGTCCTGGTGGTGGTCGCGATCGTGGGCGGCGGAGCACCGCCATTCGCGCCCGTCCCCGGAGGCGGAGCGGGAGGCGGCGTGGTCCCGGGGTCCGGCGTCGTGTCCGGAGGCGGCGCGCTCGCCACCGGCGCCGCGGCGACCGCTGTGCTCGGCGCCGACGTCAGGCTCTCGGCGAAGCCCTGCATGTCGGTGAAGGAGACCGTCACCGACAGGGCGTGACCCTGCTGGCTGGCGCCGGGCGTGAAGGACGGGGCCGTCGCGCCTCCGATGTCACCGCCGTCCACCTTCCACTGATAGTGGAACGACGCCGGCAGGCCGTCGTCGTCGACGATGCCGCTCGGCACGCCTCCCACGGCGTCGACCGACACCTGCGTGCCGACCTGCGGCGCCGTGCTGGAGAGGACCGGCGCGCCCGTGGCCGGTGAATTGACGGAGGTGCACGGGCTGGTCGGCGCGGAGGTGATCGACTCGGCGTTGTTGGCGAGATCGCGGAAGGTGGCGACCACGCGCAGGCGCTTGCTCACGACGCTGCTGGACGGCGTGAAGGTCGCGCCCGTGCCGACGGAGCTCCACACGCCGGGCGTGGCCTCGACCTGCCAGGTGAACTGGAGGGTTCCGCCGTTGATGCCGTCGGGATCGACGATCGCCTGGGAGAGGGTCAGCGGCTGACCTCGGACGGGCGAGGCGCTGGAGATGGTCACGGTGCCCGTGGCCGGGCTGTTGGTCACACCGCCGCTCGCGACGACCAGGTTCACCGCGGCGCCTGCGAACGCGAAGGCGCCGGGGGCGGGATCGGAGCTGATGACGCCGCTCCCCGAGACGGTACCCGTGGTGATCGTCCCGACCGTCAGACCGGCTGCCGTGATCCGGGCGATGGCCAGCGCCTGCGTCAGGCCGGCGATGCGGGGCACCGCGGCGACGTTGGCCCCCGGCGCAGCCTCGGAGCCGTCCGCGAACTGCAGCACCTCGATGTTGAGCAGCGTGTCGGTGCCGTCGTTGAGGAGGACGTTGTTGCCGGCGGGCCGGGCGTGCGCCACGGTCACCGATCCGTTGGTGTTGAGCGTGACGTCGTACTCGCTGCGGGCGCCCCGGAACACGGCCGTGTCGACGGCCGGGGGCCCGAGCCGGATGGTGCGGACGATCCGGATGCTCCCCGGATTGAGCCGCTGCGGATCCGAGAACACGTCGGCGACGAGGTCGCGCGGATCCCAGACCCTCTTGACCGTCCCGTCGTTGAGCGTCGCGACCAGCTGGACGTCGAGCCACCGGTCCCCATCGATGAGGTCGTTGCCGGCGTTGCCCTGGATGAGGTCGCGGCCGCCGCCGCCGAGCAGGATGTTGCCGGCCTTCCACGGCAGCGTGATGTCGAACCCGGCAGGTCCGACCAGCTCGGTCAGACCGACGATCTTCGCCGCACCCTCGACGGTCAGCTCCATGCCCGGCAGGTTCTGACGCTCGACCGGAGCGGCAGGGTCGTCCACGCGATTGTCCCCCTGGATGTGGTCGTCGAGGTCCCAGCCGGACGCGCCGTCCACCAGCCGGTAACGGTTCCGGAGGTCGTTGAAGTTCAGCAGGACCCCGGGCGCGGCCAGCAGGTCGAGCTCGATGTCGCCCGGGACCGGCCAGCCGCGCTGCGTGACCCAGTCGAACCCGTAGTCGCCGAAGAACTTGTTGCTGCCCTCGGACATCAGGAAGATGTCGTTGCCGCCCTCGCCGAAGTGGTTGTCCTGGCCAGGGCCGCCGCCGAGGACGTCGTCGCCGCCGACCGGATCGAGCCCGGCGAGGAGGTCGAAGACGTTCCCGTTGTCGCCGAAGATGCCGCCGTCGTGACCGTCGCCGTCGAAGAGCCAGTCGTCGCCCGGGCCGCCGAACATGCCCTCGCTGCGCATGGCTCCGTCGACGATGACGTCGTCGCCGGGGCCGCCGAAGTACTCGACGCCGTCGTCGCCGCCGAGCAGGAAGTCGTTCCCCTCGCCGCCGATGAGGATGTCTCCGCCGAAGCCGGGTCCGCTGCTCAGGGCATCGTTGCCGGGCCCGCCCTTGAGGACGTCGTCGCCGTTGCCGCCGAAGAGGATGTCGTCGCCGTCGCCGCCGATCAGCGTGTCGTTGCCCTCGGCGCCGTCCAGGCGATCGTTGCCCTCGTTGCCGAAGAGCGTGTCGTCACCGACGTCGCCCGTGAACCGGTCGTCGCCGGGGCCGCCGTTGTAGAGGATGTTCTTCCCGGTGTGCAGCGGATCGAAGAACTGCGTGGTCCCGTCGCCGAGCGCCAGGAGCGAGATGCCGGTCCCCGGCTCGACCTCGCCGAGGGCGCTCGCCGGATCGAAGATGAAGTCGGCGGTGTTGAAGACGACGTCCATGGTCCCGCCGAGCGTCGTGTTGCGCCGGGCCAGCTCGGCGAACGAGTTCCCTTCCAGCGAGAACCGCATGTTCAGGCCGTCGGTGCGCTGCAGGTAGTAGAAGCGATCGCCGTCCTGCAGGTGCTCCAGCTGGTGCTCGAAGACGAAGTTGAAGGTCGACCCGAGCAGGCCGCCGAACACGGCCGGCTTCTCGGCGAGGCCGCCGACCCAGAAGTCGACGTCGTCGAGGCCGCTGGTGGCGGCGGGAGCGGTCAGGATGGCATCGTTCGCCGCGATCAGGGCGACCGCCGCGGCGCGCTTGTCCGCGACCGTGCTCGCGCCCGTGACGGTCGGATGCGTGGCGTAGGCCGCGACGAAGTTCACGAACGATTCCGGGTGCCTCAGGCCCAGCTTGAACTCGGCCCAGCTGCCGTACGGCCGGAGCGCACCGTCCGCGGTCGCGGTGAAGAACTGCCGCCGCGCCACGTTCAGCCGCGGGATCCCTTCGCTGCGGCCGCGCGCGATGTTGATCGCCGGGAGGTCGAGCGGCAGGCCGACGAGCGTGTTCCGGACGGAGGACGTGACGAATTCGTCGAGCTCGTTCCCGACCTGGCGAACCGTGCCGCGGATGATGGAGCCAGCCGCCTCCGCGGCGGTCAGCGTTCCCGCCGGCCCTCCGTCGTTGTACGCGCCCGGGTTGAGGAACACGTCGAGCAGCCGGTTGCCGTTGTTCGACCCGTCGGTGTTGGTGCGCTCCACCCGCTCGGGCAGCATCGAGTGACCGAGCCGATAGACGGTGTGCGCGAACTCGGCCGAGATGGCCGCATCGATCGAGGTGATGCCTCCCAGGAACGGGTTGATGAGCGGCTGGACCTTGCGCGCGAACTCCTCGAAGACCAGGTGCTGGTACTGCATCTCCGTCCCGAAGCGCGCCGCCTGGAAGAGCCGCTCGCCGTAGCCCCAGCCCGAGGCGGGATCGACGGCCTTCCACTTCGCGATCTCCGCCGGCGTCATGAGCTGGTTGATGAGCTGGTCGAAGTGGTGGACGAGCCGGTTGTGCTCCGCGTGGAAGACGTTGTGGACCATCGTCAAGGCGATGTTCTCGTTGCCGCGACCATCGCCCGTGACGAAGTGCGCGTCGAGCACGTCGCCGTCGTAGGTGCCGGGAGCGGTGGAGCAGGTCGTGTCGCGGAAGTCGCAGTAGATGCCGTCCCGGACCCCGATCAGGCCCGGGTTGGGAGACGCGTTGTGCGCGATGTCGTTGAGGAAGGCATGACCGGTCCGGAGCGCGTCGGCCGGGATGGCGACGCCGGCCCCGCCGTTCGCCGTCGGATCGCCCTCGACCCGCACGTTTCCCGGACGCACGAGCTGCGGGAATCCACGCGGGCCCGGTTTGAAGTGGCCGTAGGGGTCGGTCAGGATCAGGGGCACGTCGAAGACGTCCTGGTCGGTGAGCTGGATGCCGAGCCGGGCCGCAGCCTGCGCCTTGACCTCCGCCCAGTTGCCGATGTTGCAGATCTCGTCGCCGGGAATGCCCGTGCCGCGCGGAGCGCAGTGTCCGCCGTCGAGCACCTTGCCGTCGGGGACCGGTCGCCCCTGCGCGTCGAGGGCGTACTGGCGCAGGAACACCTGATGCGAGGGATGCGAGGTGTAGGTCTGGTTCTGATCGACCCACGGCGTGGTCGTGTTCATCGTCTCCTGGATGTCGTCCGCCGTCCCCAGGATGCCGTCCGGACCGGGCTGGTTCTGCCCGCGCGCCATGGCCATGAAGTTGGTCGGGCTGCCCGGGACGAAGAGCGGGTCATCCGGCTGCAGCGGCATGATGACGGTGCCGCTGCCGCCCTTCGTCACCAGGTCGAGGCCGTGGTCGAAGAACTGGCCGAAGAACGCGAACATCAGGTTGAACGGCGCCGAGAGACCGAAGTCGGGCGTGATGTTGGGGATGAAGAGCGCGCCGGAATCGGGATCGGGGTCCGACGAGCCCGAGCACACGAAGCCGCCCGAGCCGCACGGATTCGCCGCAACCGCGACGGCGGCCGGGTTCGTCGCCGACTGGTCGACGATGAGGTTGCTGATGATGCGCGGCTGGGAGTCGATGACGACGGTGTCCGTCTTGGTCGCGTACGACGTACCCGCTTCCGCCGGCCGGAACGACGGCGTGGTCAGGCGCGGGAAGAGCCGATCCGCGGCACCGAAGAGGTGCTGATCGGGGATTGGGACGAGGTTGTTGAACGTCCCATCGACCGTCCGCAGGCCCACCGGAAGCTGCGGGTCGGGGCCGCAGGCCGCCCCCGTGACACAGGCCAAGGACGTGGGCCCGTTGAGGTTGACCTGGTTCGGTCCCGACCCGAGGAGCGCGCCGCCGGCGGCATGGGCCTGGGCGACCTCGATCTGGTGGAAGATGAACCGGACGTCCTCGGCGTCGATGGAGAATCCGTTTCCGACCGGTGCGGCCTGCGCATGCGCGGACGTCACCGGGTAGAGCGCCAGCAGCACGAGCTGGCGGACCAGGAGCGTGTTGCGCCACGTGCTCCTGACCTTGTTCGTCGTGAACCTCATCTGCACTCCCTCCGTCCTTCCGTGTTCGATGGGCACCAATTGCTGTTTGCTCGCCTGCTCGAGGAATGCGTTTCAATGCGATCCGCGATCCGGATAGTGAATCATCCGAGCGCTGCAATCGAGGTGCGCCAATCGATTTGATGGGCCGTCTCGCGAGCCGACACGTCCCCGGGCTGCGGCCGTCTCGCGAGCCGCCACGTCCCCGGGGCGCGGCCGTCTCCCGTGGCGACACGTCCCCGGGCCGCGGGACGTCTCCGTCGCGGAGACCCGCGCTCATGAGATGCCGAGCCCGGCCCGCGACCTCGATTGGCAATCCGACGGGCGACCGCCCGTCGAGCGGAGGAAGGCGTCGGGCGTCCGGGCGTACCGTCCGGCCGTCCGTGGAGTGCAGCTCTCCTCAGCGCCCGAGCCGCGCCGCCACGTCCGCCCAGAGCCGCGCGAAGCGCGCACGCGTGAACCCCGAGCCGGACTTGAAGAGGGTCGTGTTCTCCTGGCCGTCGAAGTGCCCGATCACGTCCTCGTGGTCGGCGAGCACGATCCCGGCGGCCTCGCCCGACACCGTCTGCGACGACGCGGGCACCACGCCGTCGGACGCCTCGGGCGCGTTCCCCACGAGGTCGTGATCGTGCGCGCCGACGAGCCACCGTCCGTGCGGGAACGCTGCCGGCGTGAAGCTCGCGTCGGAGGTCGCGTGGTGCAGGAGCAGGTAGAACGCGCGGCGCTCGAGTCCGCCCAGGTCGCCGAGCGCGGGCCGTGGCGAGGCCGTCACGTAGCTCTCGATGGCGATCGGGTCCGGCGCCAGGCGGGCGTTCATCGCCTCCATCCTGCCCGGCGCGAGGTCGTCGAGGAGCGCGTCGTCGCGCAGGATCGCGTCGCGGAACTTCACGATCTCGCCGACGGTCGCGTGATCCACGCCCAGGCGATCGAGGAGCTCGACCACCCCGGCGTTCGCGCGCCCGTCGCGCGCCACCACCTGGAGCGCCCCGAGGAGCGTCGCGACGAGCGGCCCGAGCGCGCCGGCGAGGGCGCCTCCGTGGTCGAGCACGTTCCACAGCGACAGCGCCGCCACGAGCCCCTTGAACTCGGGGCGGAGCTTCACCGCGCACGGCGTTCCGTGGAACGGCGCCGAGAGCGTGACGACGTGGCCGAGCCGCGCCGCCACCCGCCGCCGGCGCTCGTCCTCGACGCCGTGCCCGGTGAACGCGTGGTAGGCGGGGTTGGCGAGGAGCCGGGCGTCGACGCCGCCCGTCGAGTGCCCCACCACGTGCACCCGCGCGCCGTCGGGGGCCGCGGCGAGGACCTGCTCGATCTCGGTGACGAGCTCGGCCACGCGGTGCGCGAGCGCGCCCGTCGGCGGCGGCTCGGTGGAGCGGATGCGCGCCTGCGTGACGCCGGTGCGCGCCGAGAGGACCTTCTTCACCTCGGCGAAGTAGTCGATGCGCGGCGCGCCGCCCCGGCCGGCACCGAAGGCGCCGAAGCCGAAGAGCCCCGGCACGAGCACGATGCAGTCGTCTGCCAGGCTCATGGGCCGACTCCTGACGGGAGTCGACGCCGCGCTCAACGGCGCGTCGGGGGAGCGCCCCAAGGCGCATCCCCTGGCACCGCAAGTACGAACGCGGTAAACAGCTTCCCGAAGGACGGTGTGGCAACGACACTCGACAGGAGCCTGAGCGTCCTCAACGCGCTCGTCGGCGACTACCTCGAACGCCGCGGCAATGCGCTGGCGATCCGGATGACGCTCGCCCACGCCGGCGTTCCGCTCCGATGCGAGCGCGAGGCGCTGGCGACGGCCTGGCCGGCGGCGACGGACCGGCTGGTGGTGCTCGTCCACGGCCTCGGCATGGACGAGGCCTGCTGGACGTACCGGGGCGACCCGGCGCGCTCCTACGGTGCGCTCCTCGCGGAGGATCTCGGCTACACGCCGGTCCACGTCCGCTACAACACCGGACTCGCGCTCGTCGAGAACGGCCGGCTCCTCGACGAGCTGCTCGAGGAGCTCGTGCGGGCGCTTCCGGTGCAGCCGCGCGAGCTCGTCCTCATGGGCCACAGCATGGGCGGGCTCGTCCTGCGTCGCGCCTGTCATGCCGCGGGCCTGGCCGGGCGCACCTGGCTGAGGCTCGTGCGCCACGCCTTCTACCTCGGCTCGCCGCACCTGGGGGCGCCCCTGGAGAAGCTCGGAGGCGTGGTCACCTCCGTCTTGAAGGGCGTCGGCATCGCGCACACCGACCTCGTGGCGGACGTGATCGACCTCAGGAGCCGGGGCATCAAGGACCTGGGCCGCGGCCTCGCGCCTGCGGGTGACGGCACCCCGCTGCCGCTCGCGCCCGGCGTGGCGCACCACTTTCTCGTCGGAGGCCTCGGCCCGACGCAGGCGCACGTGGCCACGGTGCTGCTCGGCGACGCCATGGTGCGGGTGTCGAGCGCGTCGGCCCGGCACCCCGGGGACGCGCTCGCCCCGGTCGACGTGCGCTTCTTTCCGGGCGTGGGCCACCTCGCGCTCGCCCGAGACCCCGAGGTGTACACATGGATCAAGCGGTCCCTGTCGAGCGAACCACCGGCCGAGACGAATCCCTGAAGCGCTGGCGCGGCCTCAAGGACCTCATCGTGGATGCCGTCCACCACGGCGCCACGGGGGTCGAGACGGTGCACCGCCGCACGGCGCGGACCACCGTCGAGATCGTCGCGCGCGTCCCGGGGCTGGCAGGCCCGGCGCGCGCGGTGGGCGCCGTGCAGGACGCCGCCCTCGCCGCGAGCTACGAGGCGGTCCGCGGAGTCAGCGGGGCGGTGGGCGCCGTGGTCGGGCTCGCCCTGGACGCGGCCGAGCTCGCCCGGATCTCGCGGTCGAGGCGCTCGACGAGGTCGCGCGAGTAGGGCCCGAGGTGCAGGTAGAGGGCGGCGAACGAGAGCACGATCTTGAGCGCTGCCGGGTTGTGGGCGAGGCAGTCGACGAGCGAGCGCCACCATTCGCGCCGCACGCGCGCATCCCGTATCCCCATCGACCACAGCATCCCCAGGAACCCTCGCACGTCGCGCAGGACGTTCCGGGCGGACGGCTGGACCGCGTGGGCCGAGCAGTCGAGCTCCCGGCCGACGCGGCGCGCCCTGGCGAAGAAGGCCTCCGGCGCGTAGATGCGCTCGAGGATCTCGCGGTAGTCCGCGAGCACCTCGAGCCGCGGCCGCAGGGAGGCGAAGTTCAGCCCGGACGTGCACTGGTCGGCGTCGTCGGCGGAATAGGTCGCTTCCCCGTCGCCGAGGCGGCCCTCGGCGGCGAGGCGGCGCGTGAGCCGCGTGCCGGGCAGGGCGAACAGCAGGCCCACCATGCAGACCGGGATGCCGGCCTCCTCGATGCACGCGACCATCGCGTCGGCGACGCTGCTGCGCTCCGTGTCGAAACCGACGATGAACCCCGCGTTCACGAAGAGCCCGGCACGGTGGATGGCCGCCACGCTGGCGGCGATGTCCCGGCGCGCGTTCTGGCGCTTGTGAACGGCGAGCAGCGTGGCGGTGTCCGGCGTCTCGATCCCGACGAACACGGCGAAGAAGTTCGCCGCCTTCAGCAAGGCCAGCAGCTCGGGGTCGCTGCCGAGATCGAGGCTCGCCTCCGTCGTGAACTCGAAGGGCCGCCGGCGCTCGGCGAGCCAGGTCGCCAGCTCGCGCAGGAACGGCTTCACCGCCTTGCGGTTGCCGATGAGGTTGTCGTCGACGAAGTCGACGTGTCCCCGGTACCCGAGCGCGCGCAGCGCGTCGAGCTCGCGCAGCATCTGCTCCGGCGTCTTGGTGCGCGGCACCTGGCCGTTCAGGTCGATGACGTTGCAGAACTCGCACTGGAACGGACAGCCTCGCGAGAACTGCACGCCCACGTGCAGGTACCGGTCGAGCTGGAGCAGGTCGAAGCGCGGAACCGGCGAGCGTGTCACGTCGGGGAAGCGGGGTGCGGTGAACAGGCCGCCGGCGGCGCCGCCGGTCCAGGCCGCCACGAACTCGGCGACGATCTCCTCGGCCTCGCCGAGCACGCGGAAGTCGGCTGCCGCGTAGACCTCGGGGGCGCAGGTGGCATCCGGGCCGCCCACGACCACGGGTTTCCCCCTCGCGTGCGCCAGCTCCACGAGGTGCAGCGCGTCGTTCCGCTGCGGGAGCATGCCCCCGGTCATCACGACGTCGGCCCAGGCCAGGTCGGCGTCGCCGAGCTCCTCCACGTTGCGGTCGACGAGCCGGACCTCCCAGTCCGGAGGCAGCAGCGCCGCCACCGTGATGAGCCCGAGCGGCGCCGCCGAGTACCTGGCCCCGAGCAGCTCACACGTGGCGCGGTAGTTCCAGAACGAGGATCCGGAGAACTGGGGAAAGACGAGGAGCGCACGGCAACGCGAGGGTCGGTTCATGGGGGCAGCCCGCACGCGGCGGGCCGCACGGGTCGTGCGACTCTACTCAAAGATCACGTTCAGATCGAGCACCGGCGGATTCTCGGCCCCCGGACGATGCGTCGGGTTTCATGGGGTGGCGTCGACGGCCCGACGCCGGCCGCGTCGCGCGGGGCTACGATGCGCATGCCCGGTGCGGCGAGAGAGGGCAGCTTCGCCTGGAGCACTCCGCCAGGCGCGGCGTCGCACCGGGCATGCTCGCGCTCCCTCAGCAAGGCATCGCGGCGCGGCGGCGCGCGTAGCACCACCACGTCACCACCAGGCAGCTCAGGTAGACGGCGATGAAGCCGAGGATGGCCGCGGCCGGGCTACCCGTCGCCTTCATCGAGACGCCGAACGCGCGCGGGATGAAGAACGCGCCGTAGGCGGCGACCGCCGAGCTGAACCCGATGACGGCCGCGGACTCCTTCGCCGCGTCGCGCTTTCCCCCCTCGCGCGCGGCGGCGCCGTCGCCCGCCGTCCGGCGCTCGTGGAAGGTCGCGAAGATCACCGGGATCATGCGGAACGTGGAGCCGTTCCCGATGCCGGAGGTGGTGAAGAGCGCCAGGAACATGGCGAGGAACCCCACGAAGCTCCCGCCGTCCCCGCCGCCCGGGAGGAAGGCGAGCACGCCGGCGGCGGCCGCGGTCATCGCGACGAAGTTCCAGAAGGTGACGCGCGCGCCGCCGAGGCGATCGGAGAGCCAGCCGCCCACCGGGCGCGCCAGCGCGCCGACGAGCGGGCCGAGGAACGCGTAGCGGACCGGGTCCACGCCCGGGAACTGGCTCTTGATGAGGAGCGGCAGCCCCGCCGAGTAGCCGATGAACGAGCCGAAGGTGCCGGCGTAGAGCCAGCACATGAGCCAGTTGTGGCCGCGCCGGAAGATGACGGCCTGCTCGCGAAACGACGCCCTGGCGGTGGCGAGGTCGTTCATGCCGAACCACGCGGCCAGCGTCGCGACGGCGATGAACGGCACCCAGACGAAGCCGGCGTTCTGCAGCCACACGTGCTCGCCGCCCGGCTTCACGACGGGTTGAGGCGCGCCCTCGGCGCCGCCGAACACGGCCACGGTGACGACGAGCGGCACCACGAACTGCATGGCGGAGACGCCGAGGTTGCCGAGGCCCGCGTTCAGCCCGAGCGCCGTGCCCTTCTGCTCCTTGGGGAAGAAGAAGCTGATGTTGGCCATGCTCGACGCGAAGTTGCCGCCGCCGAGGCCGCACAGGAGCGCCAGGACGAGCATGGTGCGGTACGACGTGGTCGGGTCCTGCACGGCCAACCCGATGCCGAGCGCCGGCACGAGGAGCGATCCCGTGCTGAGCGTGGTCCAGAGGCGCCCTCCGAAGAGCGGGACCATGAAGGCGTAGAAGATGCGCAGCGTCGCGCCGGAGAGGCCGGGGAGCGCCGCCAGCCAGAAGAGCTGGTCGGTCGTGTAGCGGAAGCCGATCTCGGGGAGCCGCACGACGACGACGCTCCAGACCATCCACACGGCGAACGACAGGAAGAGCGCCGGGATGGAGATCCACAGGTTCCGCGCCGCGACGGATCGCCCGGTCTCCTGCCAGAAGGCGCGGTCCTCCGGATTCCACGTGGTGAGCAGGTATGCCGAGGCCATGTCCCCTCCGAAAAGCGCTAGGCCGCGCCGCCCGCGCGGCGCCGGTTCCAGATGACGAGCTGGTGAGGGCGCCACAGGTAGCCGAGCGGCACCGCCAGCGCGTGCACGAGGCGCGAGAAGGGCAGCAGCGCGAGGAGCACGAACGCGCCGGCGGCGTGCAGCTTCGCGATGCCGGGCAGCACCGCCGCCAGCTCGGGCCGGGGCGCGAGCCGGGCGAGCGACGCCAGCCACGGAGCGGCCGTGTGGAGGTACCAGAGCGACCCCCAGCGCAGGGTGAGCGCCACCCACGTCCCGCTCGAGACCTGGAGGAGGAGCAGCGCCAGCACGATCCAGTCGACCCGGGTCGTCACGACGCGGAGGCGGCGGCTGGTGGCGCGCCGAACGAGGAGCAGCGTCGCCGCGAGCGTCGCCCACAGCCCGAGCGCCATGCCCGCCACCTCCAGCGCGACGAGGCGCACGGGATCGCCGAGCACGGCTCCCCACGCGCCGGGCGCGGCCGTCGCGACGAGGTGCGCGGCGAGGACCGCGAGCACGGCGTAGTGCCAGGGCACGGAGCCCCAGAAGAGGAGCCGCTTCTCCAGCACCTCGGACGAGCGCGAGGTGAACGACGGCGCGGCGGCGCGGCGCCGCCACGCGACGCCCACCACCGCGGCCGCGAGGGCGACGTACGGGAAGATGCCGAACAGGAACCCTTCGCTCATGGCGTCGCCTCCTCGCGCGCCTCGCCGACCGCGACCACCGCGGCGAGGACGTCGGCCCATGGGTGGTGCGCCTCGTCGAGCACCGCGAGCATCCTGCGGGCGGCGGGCGCGAGGCCCTCGCGCGCCAGGTCGTCACGGATCTCCTGCGGCAGCGGCGCCGCGAGGAGCCGCAGCACCTCGCAGACGTGGTCGGGGAGCTCCGCGCCGCCCTCGACCCCCGCCTGGCGCTGGAGCTGCCGCAGGCCCGAGAGCAGGAGCGCGCGCTCGCGCGTCGGGCCGAAGAGCTGGTCGCCCACGTACGGGCTCGTGAGCGGCGAGACGTCGAAGGCGCAGGTGTAGGCCTCCTCGGCGACCGAGGGCTCCACCTCGCGCGCGAACGCGGCGAAGCGCGCGAGCCGCTCGGCGGCGGCGGGGTGGGCCGGCGCCAGGGCGGCGGCGCACGCGGCGGCGTCCTCGGCGAGGGCCGCGCCCGGGTAGGAGAGCACGTCGGCGAGCAGCGAGCACGGATGGGCGTGGCGTGGCATCGCGCTCTCCTTCAGGCGGTGGCCTGGCCACCCGGCGCCATCGCCTCGGCGCGGAGGGCCGGCGGCAGGACGACGCGCTCCTCGAGGACGGCGTGCGTCGTGAGCCGGTGCAGCTCGGCGGCGTCCTCCCTGCACAGGCGCGCCGCCGCGAACGCCGCCTCGACCTCGGCCGGGCCGACGTCGCCCACCGTCTCGGCGCGCCGCCACAGCCGCAGCGCGACGAGCTTGCGCAGCGCGAGCGCGACGACGGCGCCGTCGCCGCCCGAGAAGAGCCGCGCCAGGTAGGCCAGCGGGATGCGCGAGCGCTCGCCGTCGGTGAAGAGCCCGTCCGCCGTGCGCGCGACGTCGCCGGGCTTCTCGGCGAAGAGCGGCAGGAGCGGCGGCACGTAGAAGACGTTCGGGAGCGTGCGCCACTCCGGGTGGAGCGGCAGCGCGATCTCCCAGCGCTTCACGAACGCGTACGCGGGCGAGCGGCGCGCGGCGGCGAGGACGCCCTCCGGGAGGCCGCACCGCCCGGCGGCGGCCGCCACCTCCGGGTCGTACGGATCGAGCACGATGCGGCGCTGCGCCGCCACGAGCTCCCGCTCGGGAGCGCCCGCCGCCTCGCGGATGCGCTCCGCGTCGTAGAGGAGCACGCCCTGGAAGCGGATGCGGCCGGGGCACGCCGCGAAGCAGGCCGGCGCCTCGCCCGACTCGACGCGCGGGTAGCAGCCGATGCACTTCTCGGAGCGCCCCTCCTTCCAGTTGTAGAAGACCTTCTTGTACGGGCAGCTCGAGATGCACTGGCGCCAGCCGCGGCACCGGTCCGAGCTCGCCACGACCAGGCCGTCCTCGCCGCGCTTGTAGATCGCGCCCGAGGGGCAGGCCGCCACGCAGGCCGCGTTCGTGCAGTGGTTGCAGGTGCGCGGCAGGTGGAAGAAGGCGAGGCGCTCGACGCCGAAGAGCTGCCCGCGCTCCGCGGGCGAGAGCGCGTCGAGGTTCGGGTCGCGCGCCGCGTACTCCTTCGAGCCGGCGAGGTCGTCGTCCCAGTTCGGCCCCTTCTTCACCTCGAGCGGCGCGCCGGTGACGAGCGAAACCGGGCGCGCCGTCGGCTGCACGTCGGAGGCGCGCGCGTCGAAGAGGTCGCCGTAGCGGTAGGTCCACGGCTCGTAGTAGTCGTCGAGGGTGGGGAGCGCGGGATTGTGGAAGATCCCCGCCAGCGCCGAGAGGCGCCCGCCGGAGCGCAGCGCCGGGCCGCCCCCGTCGCCGGCCTGCCACCCGCCGCGCCAGCGGTCCTGGTCCTCCCAGCCGCGCGGGTAGCCGGTGCCGGGCCGCGTCTCGACGTTGTTCCACCACATGTACTCGGCGCCCGGACGGTCGGTCCACACGTTCTTGCAGACGACGCTGCACGTGTGGCAGCCGAGGCACTTGTCGAGGTGGAAGACCGAGGCGAGCTGTGCGCGGACGTCCATGTCGTCCTCCGTCACCACCGAGGCGGTCCGTCGAGCTTGCGCACGAGGACGTAGGTGTCGCGGTTGTTGCCGGTCGGACCCCAGTAGTTGAAGCCGTAGGAGAGCTGCCCGTAGCCGCCGAGCATGAGCGTCGGCTTGAGGCGCACGCGCGAGAGGCTGTTGTGGCTGCCGCCGCGCTTCCCGCCGCGCGACGGCGCGCGCGGCACCGAGATGGTGCGCTCGGGCGCGTGGTACTGGATGGCCATGCCGGCGGGTACGCGCGCGCTCACCGCCGCGCGCGTGACGACGACGCCGTGGTCGTTCACCACCTCGACCCAGTCGTCGTCGGCGATGCCGGCGACCTGCGCGTCGCGCTCGCTCATCCACAGCGGGTGGACGCCGCGCGAGAGCGTCAGCATGCGCAGGTTGTCGCCGTAGGTGGAGTGGATGTTCCACTTGCCGTGCGGCGTGAGGTAGTTGAGGCGGATCGCGCCGCGGTCCTTCGCCGTCCGGACGAGGTCCTGCATCCACGCCGGGTCGGGGCGCGGCTTGTACGTGGGCAGCGCCTCGCCGTGGGCGAGGTAGCCGGGGTGGTCGAGGTAGAGGTGCTGCCGGCCGGTGAGCGTCCGCCACGGCACGAGGCGCTCCACGTTCAGCGCATACGAGGTGTACGTCCGGCCGTCGTGGGTGAGCCCCGTCCAGCAGGGCGAGGTGAGCAGCCGCCGCGGCTGGCGCGCCAGGTCGTCGAACGAGATGCGCACGCCGCGGTTCGGCTCGGCGAGGTCGGCGAGCGGGAGCCCGACCTTCTTCTCCTCGGCGTGGAACGCCCGCACCGCCATCTCGCCGTTCGTCTCGGGCGCGAGGCGGAGCACGACGTTCGCCGCCTCGCGGGCCGTCGCGACCGAGGGGTAGCTCCTGCCGCCCCACGCGCGCGCCGGGCCCTCGGCGATCATCGCGTCGTAGACGTCGTCGATGGGCCACGAGAGGCCGTGCGCACCGACGCCGGCTGCGCGCGCCGCCGGCCCGAACGAGGTGAAGCGCTCGTGGAGGTGCGCGTAGTCGCGCTCCACCACCGCCAGGCCGGGCATCGTCTTCCCCGGCACCGGCTCGCACTCGCCCTTGCGCCAGTCGCGCAGCTCCGGCTCCGCCATCTCGCCGGGCGTGTCGTGCTGGATGGGGACGGCGACGAGGTCCTTCAGCGGCTCCGGCAGGTGCGTCCGCGCCAGCTCGGTCACCTTGCGCGCGAGCGACTCGAACGCATCCCAGTCGCTCCGCGCCTCCCAGCACGGCGGCACCGCCGCCTGAAGCGGGTGGATGAAGGTGTGGAGGTCGGTGGTGTTGAGGTCGTCCTTCTCGTAGAAGGTCGCCGCCGGCAGCACGAGGTCCGAGTAGAGGGCGCTCGTGTCCATGCGGAAGTTGAGGTCGACGACGAGGTCGAGCTTCCCCTTCGGCGCCTCGTCGCGCCAGACGACCTCCGTCACCGCGTCCTTCGCCGCCTCCTGCGCGACGCTGGCGTCGTCCGTGCCGAGGTAGTGGCGCAGGAAGTACTCCTGGCCTTTCGCGCTCGAGGAGAGCGCGTTGCCGCGCCAGATGAGGAAGACGCGCGGCCAGTTCTCCGGGGCGTCGGGGTCCTCGACCGCGAGCCTGAGCTTCCCGTCCCGGAGGTTCCTCACCGCGGCGCCGACGACGTCGGCGTCGCTCGCCGCGCCCTCGGCCCGCGCCTCCGCGACCACGTCGAGCGGGTTGCGATCGAACTGCGGGAAGAAGGGCAGCCAGCCGTGGCGCACGGCGCGGACCTGGTGGTCGACCGTGTGGCCGGAGACGAGCGGCCCGTCCTCGGCGGTCGGGTTCAGGCGCTGCTCGTCGGAGGTGCGCTCGTAGCGCCACTGGTCCGAGTGGACGTAGTGGAACGAGGGCGTGTTCTGGAAGCGCGGCGGGCGCCCCCAGTCGAGCGCGCCGGCCAGCGTCGCCCAGGGCGCGACGGGGGCGAGCTTCTCCTGGCCCACGTAGTGGTTGAGCCCACCGCCGTTCTTCCCGACGCAGCCGGTGACGAGGAGCGCGGTGATGGCGGCGCGGTAGGTGAGGTCGGCGTGGTACCAGTGGTTCACGCCCGCTCCGATGAGGATGGAGCAGCGCCCGCCGGTGCGCGCGGCCGTGCCCGCCCACTCGTGCGCGAAGCGCACCACGTCGCGGCGGTCGATCCCGGTGAAGCGCTCCTGCCAGGCGGGCGTGTAGGGCGCGTCCGCGTCGTCGTCGCCGGCCGGCCACGCGCCGGGGAGGCCGCGGCCCACGCCGAACTGCGCGAGCAGCAGGTCGTAGATGGTCGCCACGACGGCCGGACCGTCGACGGCGTCGACGACGCGCACCGGCACGCCGCGCAGCGCCTCGCGCGCGCCGGCGAAGTCGTGGAAGAGGACCTCCAGCACCGGCCCACCCGCCTCGAGCGAGGTGAGGGCGGGCTCGATGGCCTCGCCGTCGAGGCCGTCCTTCATCTGCAGGTTCCACTCGCCCTTCCTCGCCTGCCAGCGGTGACCGAGCGAGCCGAGCGGCATGCGCGGCGCGCCGGCGCGCCCGTCCCACACGAGGTACTTGAAGCCCGCGTTCTCGACGGCGCGCGTGCGCTCCAGCTCGGAGGCGCGCAGGAGGCGCCCCGGGACGACCTTCCCGTCGTTCTTCTCGAGCCGGACGAGGAACGGCGCATCGGTGTAGCGCGCGAGGTAGTCGAGGAACGCCCCACCCTTCCCGGCGGCGTGGAAGTCGCGCAGGATGACGTGGACCGCCGCCATCCAGAACGCGCCGTCCTGCCCGGCGTGGGCGGGGATCCACCAGTCGGCGTGCTTCGAGGTCGTGGAGAGATCGGGCGAGAGGACGACGAGCTTCGCGCCGTCGTGGCGCGCCTCGGCGAGGAAGTGTGCGCTCGGCGTACGCGTGACGTCGGGGTTGGACCCCATGGCCACGATGTACTTGGAGTGGAACCAGTCCGCGCTCTCGGCGACGTCGGTCTGCTCGCCCCAGGTCTGCGGCGAGGCGTTGGGGAGGTCGCAGTACCAGTCGTAGAAGCTGAGGTTCACGCCCCCGAGGAGCTGGAGGAAGCGGGACCCCGCCGCGAACGACATCATCGACATGGCGGGGATGGGCGAGAAGCCGATGACGCGATCCGGGCCGCGCGTCTTCACGGTGTGGATGATCGAGGCGGCGACGATCTCGAGCGCCTCGTCCCAGCTCGTGCGGCGGAAGCCGCCCTTGCCGCGAGCGCGCTGCCACGCCCGGCGCGCCTCGGGGTCGGAGACGAGCGCGGCCCAGGCATCCACCGGGTCGGCGTGGGCGGCGCGCGCGGCGCGCCACGCGTCGGCCAGGGCACCGCGGAGGTAGGGATACTTCACCCGGAGCGGGCTGTAGAGGTACCAGGAGAAGGAGGCGCCGCGCTGGCATCCGCGGGGCTCGTACGGCGGCGCGCCGGAGAGGGCGGGATAGTCGCGCGCCTGCGTCTCGAACGCGACGATCCCCTCCTTCACGTGGACGTTCCACGAGCAGCCGCCGGTGCAGTTCACGCCGTGCGTGCTGCGGACGACCTTGTCGTGCTGGTGGCGGTGCCGGTAGGTCTCCTCCCAGCGGCGCGCCTGCGGGCTCACGATGTCGCGGATCCAGCTCATGGCGTCCCTCGCTTCGCAGCGGCCCGGCCCTTCCGCGCCGCACCCCGCCGGCCGAGCGCGACGAAGGCGCCGAGGAAGGCGGCCATCGCGCCGGCGACGCACGCCGCGAGCCCGCGGCCGGCGGCCGGCGGCGCCTTCGTCCCGGCCTGGCGCAGGAACGCGACGAGCGCGGCGCGCTCGTCGGCGGCGATGGCATGGCCCTTGTACACGGGCTGCATCGAGGCGAACGGGATCTCCTCGAGCGCCACGTCGAGCGCGTCGGGGCCGAAGCCCTCGTACACCCTGGAGAGGTCGGGGCCGAAGCTCGCGGCCCGCGCCAGCCCGTGGCCCGCGATCGCATGGCAGGCGAGGCAGGGCGCGCCCCCGCTCGCGAGGCGGGCGCTGCCGACGTAGAGCGCCTCGCCCCGCAGGGCGAGGGCGTCCTCGGGCGCCGCGGCGGCGGCGAGGAGCGGCGCGGACGCGAGGACGCATCCGGCGAGAGCACGTGTCCATCCCGGCATGCAGATCCCCCTCGCGCTGCGGGCTGCAACGCCCCGCCGCGCCGGACTGCTGCTCGAAACGACGGCACCGGCCATCTCGTGACTGTGCGGTGAATTGTGTTTTGGCGACGCCGCCGCGTAAACGGCCCAGATAGAGCAATCGGCGACCGCGTCAATTCACCGCATTGGCCAGACGGCGACGATCCATTGATCGCGATCACGCCGGCTCCCGACCCGGTCCCCCGGTCACCGCACACGGCGACTTCCTGGCGCCGGTCACCCCAGTCGACGGCGGGCGATCGCCGCGTGGAAGCGCGCTCCGGCGAGGAGGTTCGCGTCGTCGAAGTCGTAGCTGGGGTTGTGGAGCGGCGGCGCGCCGACGCCGTTGCCGATGAACGCGAAACAGCCCGGCACGTGGCTCAGGAAGTGGGCGAAGTCCTCCGACGCCGTGATCGGCTTCTCCGCGACGGCGGTGCCTTCTCCGCCGCACACCTCGCGAGCCACGGCGAGCACCTCGTCCGCGCATGCCGCATCGTTGATCAGCGGCACGAACTCGCGCGTGTAGCCGACCTCGACCGCGACACGGTACGCGGTGGCGATCCCCTCGGCGATGACCCGCATCTGCCGTTCCACCTCTGCGCTGACCTCCGCCCCGAAGCTGCGCACGTCGCCGCGGAGCACCGTCTCGCCGGGGAGCACGTTCCGGGTGCCATCGGTGAGGAACTCGGTGACCGACACCACCGCCGTGTCGGCGGGATCGAGCCGCCGCGACACGATCGTCTGGAGGTTCAGGACGAGCGCGCAGCCGGCGACCAGTGTCTCGCTACCGGCATGAGGCCGGGAGGCGTGGCCGCCCACGCCTCCCAAGGTGATCTCGAAGTTGTCCTCGGCGGACATGATCGCGCCGGCGCGCGTGCTGATCCGACCGACCGGGTGGCCGGGCATGTTGTGGAGACCGTAGATCTCGTCGAACGGGAACCGCTCCAGCAGGCCATCGCGCAGCATGGCGAGCGCTCCCTTGCCCCATTCCTCGGCCGGCTGGAAGATGAAGCGCACCGTCCCCTCGAACCCGCCCTCCCCGGCCAGGATCTTCGCGCCGCCCAGCAGCATGGCCGTGTGGCCGTCGTGACCGCAGGCGTGCATGAGCCCCGGGTGCGTCGAGCGGTGGCGCGGCGTACCTTGCTCGGCGAGGCGCAGCGCATCCATGTCGGCGCGCAGGGCGATCGAGCGGCGGCCGGAACCTCGCTTCAGCGTCCCGACGACACCGGCGCCGCCGACGCCCTCGACCACCTCGTCCAGGCCGAACTCCCGCAGCTTCGCGGCGACGAAGGCGGCGGTACGACGCACCTCGAAGCCGAACTCCGGATGCGCGTGGAGCTCGTGCCGCCAGGCCGTCATCTCGCCGCGAAGGGTCTGCCAGTCCAGCATGTCAGCTCCTCTCGAGCGCCATTCTGTCATGTCGCGCAGGCGAGCGCGGGTCGTGACCGGGGGCCGTGTCGCGCGCGGGAGCGGAGCCTCGCGCGCCGCCCTGTTATGCTCCCCGGCGAAGAAGATGCGACGCCTCCGCCACCTGGTCCTCGGACTCACCGTCTTCGCTGCGCTCGCCGTGAGCGCCACCGGCGCCTTGCTCCTCGAGCGCTTCCGGTCCTCGTTCCTCACCGCCATCGCCGACCGACAGGCGTTCGCCCTGCAGGAGCGGTCTCACCTCCTGGGCGAGGAGATCGCGAGCGCCGAGGTCGAGCTGACGGCCCTGGCGAGCGAGGCCGGGGTGGATCTCGCGGATGACGACATCGATGCCGAGAAGCGTGCCGTCGCGCGCGCCGCGACCGGGCTGGCGGCCTACCCCAGCTCTGCCGCCATCCTCGATCTCTCCGGAGCCGTGGTCTGGTCCGAGCCCGAAGGCCTGACGCTGGACGGGCGGGGCGCGGCCCTCGTGCGGCAGGCGATCACGGCGAAGCGCGCCACCGTCTCGACCCACCTCGAGGAGATCGACGTCACGGTGCCCGTGCGCGATCGTGGCGCGCTCGCCACGATCATCCGCGTCAGCGGAGCGAGGTTGCTGGGCGCCCGACAACCGGCCGTCCTGCGCGAGAGCGGCCACGTCTCGCTCTTCAGACGCGCTGGCAACGTTCGCGAGGAGATCGCCGCCTCCGGACCGCGGCCCGGCCCGGCGCTGGTCCTGGAGCGCGAAGGGCAGCAGTGGATGCAGGACGACGCGGGCCGGCGATGGCTCGTGACCGAGGACGACATCGCCGGCCCGGAACACATCGCGTTCCTGATGGTGCAGTCGGCGTCGGAGCTCGAGCGAGATTTCGCCGCGGAGTTCAGGAGCCTCGTGGCCGTCGTCGTGACGACCCTGGGACTCGCCATCGTGGCCGGCGTCCTCCTCGCCGTCGCCATCGGCCGGCTCGAGGATGCACGGTTCGAGACCCTGAAGGCGCGCGAGCTCGCCGCCATGGCCAAGAGCTCGATGGCGATCTCTCACGAGGTCAAGAACTCGCTCAACGGTCTGTCGCTCGCGATCGACCTGCTCGCGTCGAGACGGGCCGACGCCGTCGCGTCCGACATGGTTCATCGACAGGCGCGGCACGAGGTGGCCCGGCTGCAGGGCGTCGCCGAGGATCTGACCCTCCTCTCGGCGGCGCCACATCTCCGGCGCTCCGACGTCGATCTCAGCTCGCTCTGCCGGCGTGTGGTCACACAGCTCGCCGACCTCGCCGCGGAGTGCGACGCCAGGATGGACCTGATGCTCGCTCCGGAGCCGCTGCCGGTGCGCGTCGACCCGGCCAAGCTCCTCGCCGCCATCCAGGCCATCGCGCGCAACGGTCTCGAGGCGATGGGCCCGGGGGCATATGGTCAGGCGCTCGGCTCCACGCCGAAGCGCAGGGAGCGTCGGCTCACCCTCACCTCCCGCCTGGAGGACACCACGGCGATCCTCGAGATCGCCGACACCGGCTGCGGCCTGAGCGACGACATCCGGCAGCAGCTGTTCGAGCCGTTCACGACGACCAAGCGCGACGGAACCGGGCTGGGGCTCACGATCGCGCAGCGCGTCGTGCACGCCCACGGCGGGAGCATCTCCGCCGAGGATCGCGCGGGTGGCGGTACCGTCTTCCGGATCCGACTTCCCACGATATCGGGACCATCTCTCGCGCGGTCGCCCCTGGAGGGCGGAGCTGAAGGGCAGCCGGCGCTGGACGAGAGCGACACGTGATGGTCGCGGATACAGTGACCGCCGTGCGACTCGAGCGACCCGGACCGCGTTCACAGGAACGAGCGACGTGGCTCGACGTCACCGATCCGTGGCGGGTGTTCTTCCCGATGGGGGTGGCCCTCGCCTGGGCGGCGGTCCTCCACTGGCTCCTGTTCTCGGTGGGCCTCACCGGCGACTACCGCGCCGTCTTCCACGCGACCGTGCAGATCCAGGGTTTCATGACCGCGATCGCGATGGGCTTCCTCTACACGTTCGTTCCCCGGCGGACGGGGACGTCGCCGCCCTCTCGCGCCGAGTGGCTCGTCGGCGCCATCGCGCCCCTCGCGGTCGCGCTGGCGGCCTGGCTCGAACGCCGGGTGGTCGCTCAAGCGCTCTGGATCTGCGCCATCGCCGCCCTGGCGCGCTTCGTCGTCCGTCGCCTCCGCTCGCCCGGCGCAGCGCGGCGCGTGCCGGCCGTCTTCCTCTGGGTCGTGGCCGCGCTTCTCGCGGGGATCGTCGGCGCCGTGCTCGTCGCGACCGCGGCCATCCTGGGCCCGCAGGACGAGCCGGAGCTGTGGCAGCTCGGCCGCGGCCTCCTCTTCCAGGGATTCGTCTCGGCGCTGGTCGTGGGAGTGGGAGGGACGCTGCTCCCCACCCTGCTCCGCGGCGAGCCCGTGCCCGCGCCGGCGAGCCCTCCTCCAGGCGAGCTCGCCGCGCACGCCATCGCCGTGCTCCTGTTCCTGGCGAGCTTCCCCCTGGAGATCTTCCTCGCGCCGCGGTTCGGGCTCGCGCTTCGCGCCGCGGCGGCGGGCGGGGTCCTCGCCCTCGCCGCGCAGCTGTGGCGAAGGCCCTCCGCCCCTGGCCTGCACCGGCGGCTCATCTGGCTTTCCGCCTGGCTCCTGCCCGCCGGCTACGCCCTCGCCGCCGCGGCGCCGACGGTCCGCGTCGCCGCGCTGCACGTGGTGTTCATCGGAACGTTTGCGCTGATGGCGCTCTCGGTATCGCTCCACGTCGCCCTCTCGCACGGTGGCGATCCCGGTCGACTCGCCCGCTGGCCCTGGCAGACGTGGAGCATGGGACTGCTCTTGATCGCGTCGCTCGTCTTCCGCTTCATGGCGGGGATCGATGCGGCGCACGTCGCCTCGTGGCTCGGCCCCGCGGCGGCATCCTTCCTGCTGGCCACGGTCGCCTGGGGCTCGCTGGTGGCCCGGGCCATCCTGCGCCGGCCGACCCGTGGGTGAGCTGGATCACGATCCGGAGGAGACGAGCGATGAAGAAGAACACCATCTGCCTGTGGTTCGACCGTGACGCGGAGGAGGCCGCGCGGTTCTACGCCCGCACCTTTCCCGACAGCACGGTCGGCGGGGTGCACCGGGCGCCGTCCGACTTTCCAGGCGGCAAGGCGGGCGACGTCCTGACGGTCGAGTTCACGGTGTGCGGCGTGCCGTGCATCGGCCTCAACGGAGGGGACACGTTCAAGCACAGCGAGGCGTTCTCCTTTCAGATCGCCACCGACGATCAGGCGGAGACCGACCGCTACTGGAACGCGATCGTCGGCAACGGCGGGGCGGAGAGCGCGTGCGGCTGGTGCAAGGACAGGTGGGGCCTCTCCTGGCAGATCACGCCACGCGTCCTGAGCGAGGCGCTGGCCCGGGGCGGGGACGCGGCCAGGCGCGCGTTCGAGGCGATGATGGGGATGCGGAAGATCGACGTCGCCAGGATCGAGGCGGCGGCGCGCGGCGAGGCCGGACCGGCATGAACCGGGCGGCTGCACCGCGGGCTCGAACCTGACATCTCCGTCCGGCCCGGGAGGTCCTGTGCTGCGAGGGTTCGCCGTGCTGCTCCTGTTCCAGCTCGTCGGCGAGGTGCTGGCGCGGGTCGCTGGCCTCCCCGTCCCCGGCCCGGTGATCGGGATGGTGCTGCTGCTGATCGCGCTCGAGGCCGGGATACCTGGTCAGGAAGACCTGAGAGCCGCGTCGGGGGCCGCGCTGGCCTTCCTGTCGCTCCTGTTCGTGCCGGCCGGCGTCGGCATCATCCAGCACCTGCAGCGGCTCGGCCAGGAATGGCCGGCTCTCGGCGCCTCGCTCGTCGTCAGCACGGCGGCGACGGTGGCCGTCACCGGGTTGCTGGCGGAGCGGCTGACGCGGGCGCGGCGGGGGAAGGCATGAACGAGCGCCTGAGCGAGACCTGGGTGTACCTGGCGCAGTCACCGCTCCTCTGGCTCACGGCGACGGTCACGACCTACGCGCTCGCGGAGGCGCTGTATCGCCGTCTGCGTCAGGCGCCCTTCGCCCACCCCGTCCTGGTCTCGATCGCGGTGCTGGTCGTCATCCTGGCGGCGACCCGCACGCCCTACCCGCGCTACTTCGAGGGGGCGCAGTTCGTCCACTTCCTGCTCGGGCCCGCGATCGTCGCCCTGGCGGTGCCGCTCCACCGGGAGCTGCGACGAGCCCGGGCGAAGGCGGTGCCGCTCACCGCGGCGCTGCTGGCGGGCTCCGTCACCGCGGCCGTCACCGCGGTGGGCGTCGCGACGCTCGCCGGCGCCTCGCGCGCGTCGGTCGTCTCGCTCGCGCCCAAGTCGGCGACGGCGCCGGTGGCCATGGGCATCGCGGAGAAGCTGAACGGGATCCCCTCGCTCTCGGCGGCGCTGGTCGTCCTGACCGGCCTGCTCGGGACGGTCCTCGGGCCGTGGCTGCTGCGCCGCCTGCGCGTCCGCGACGAGGCAGCGGTCGGGTTCGCGCTCGGCGTCGCCTCCCACGGGCTCGGCACCGCGCGGGCCTTCGAGATCGCGGAGACCGCCGGCGCGTTCGCAGGGCTGGGAATGGGGCTCAACGCCGTTGCGACCTCGGTCATCGTCCCGATCCTCGCGCGGGTGCTGATCCCCTGAGGCAGGAGCTCCACCCCCTACGTGAAGAGCCGCTCGATCTGCTGCGGGTCGCAGGGCTTGGCGACGTGCGCATCGAAGCCTGCGTCGATGGACTTCTTCACGTCCCCGGGTTGTGCGTACCCGCTCACCGCGATGAGCTGCATGGTGTTCGCGCCCGATGCGCGGAGCGTCCTGGCCACCTCGTACCCGCTCATGCCGGGGAGGCCGATGTCGCAGAGGACCACGTCGGGTCGATGGAGCCGCACCTTGTCGATGGCGGCCGGACCGTCGAACGCGACCTCCACCTCGTGGCCGGAGAGCTTCAGGGTCTCGGCGAGCGACTCCGCGGCGTCGACGTTGTCGTCCACGACGAGCACGCGCCGGCCCGACGGGTGGCGCGTCGTGGTCTCCGCAGGGCGGTCCTTCCTCGATGAAGGGACCGTCAGCGGGAGCGACACCAGGAACTCCGCTCCGCGTCCGATGCCTTCGCTCCTCGCGCTCACCTGGCCGCCGTGGAGCTGCACGATGCCCTTCACCAGCGCGAGGCCGAGCCCGAGGCCACCGGCGGTGCGCGCCAGCGTGCGTTCACCCTGGACGAACGGGTCGAAGACGTGGGGCAGGAGCGCCGCATCGATGCCGGCCCCCGTGTCGCGGACGCGGACCCTCGCATCCGTCCCGGCCGCTTCGAGGGACAGCGTCACGGACTCGCCCCCACGCGTGAACTTCGCGGCGTTGTGGAGGAGGTTCCCGATGGCCTGTCCGACCCTGGTCTCGTCGACGTCCGCCCACACCTTTCCATCGGGGACGTCCACGGCGAACGTGGCACCACGGCCTTCGATCACGGAGCGGAAATCCTCCGCGGTTCGCCGGACGACCTCCCGCAGATCCACGCGCTCGCGCCGCAGGTCGATCTTCCCGCTCGCGATGCGCGTCACGTCGAGGAGGTCGTCCACCAGGCGCGTCAGGTGCTGCGTCTGCCGCTCGATCACGCCCTGGGCGCGCCGGGCCTGTTCGCTGCCGGGATCGGCGTATCGCAGGAGGTGGGTCGAGTTCCGGATCGGGGCGAGCGGGTTCCGCAGCTCGTGGGAGAGCATCCGCAGGAACTCGTCCTTGCGACGATCGCTCTCGCGCAGCTCCTCCAGCGTCAGACGCAGGCGCTCCTCGCTCTCGCGAGCAGCCTGCTCCGCCGCCGCGATCGCCTCCGTGCGCTTCTGCTCGCGAAGGTCCGTCGCGACGAGGCAGAGCACACGCTTGCCGGCGTCCACGATGGCGCTGGCGGACAGGTAGACGGGTATCTCTCCCCCGTCGCACGCGCAGAGCGGGATCTCCTGGCGGACGCCCGACGCGCGCGCCCTGTCGAGCAGGTCGTCGAGGGCGGCACGGAACCGTTCCGGGACGTGCTCGCGAACGGAGCTGCCCATGAGCTTCTGGAGCGGCTGGCCGAGCATCCCCGCGAATCGCCCGTTGCAGTAGAGGACGACCCCGTCCTCGGTCAACGTGACCGCCCCCTCGTTCATCGACTCGACGAGGACGCGATAGGAGTGCGTCGCACCCTCGAGGCTGAAGATGCGCGGGCCACCCGGGCCGTCGATCACGAGCGATTCGACCTGGCCGGTCCGGATGGCCTCCAGGGCCTGCTCGGCCTCCTCGAGCCGGAGCCGCAGCTCCTCGTTCTCCGCGCGGAGCTCGTCGTTCTCGACGCGCAGCTCGCTCTCGGAAGGCCTCGCCATCAGCGCCTCGCCTGGAGATCCAGTCCGAAGAGGACCTTCTCGGCCCGCGAGAGATCGCCGATGAAGCGCCGCAGCGGCTCGGGCAGCACCTTGACGAGCGTCGGCGTGGCGACGATCTGCTGATCCTTGGCCAGCGCCGGGAGCTGGTAGATGTCGATGACCTCCAGATCGTAGCGGCCGCGGAGGTGCTCCTCGCAGATGGTCTGGACCCGCTCGATCGCCCTCACGGAGGCAGGGCTCGTCCCGGTGACGTAGAGCCGGAGCAGGTAGCGGCCGGCGCTCCCGTCGCGCGCCTGACGCACCCGGCGCTGCATGCTGCGGGTCGCAGCGCCGCCCGAGAGCCTCGGCACCTTCGGCGTGCGGCGGCCGCTCTGCGCGCGTTTCGGCTTCTCGCCGGTCATGACGCCTTCTTGGCCACGGGGCGAAGGTCGAGACCGACGAGGACCCGCGCCGCGCTCGAGAGGTCGCCGATGATCTTCTTGACGGGGGTCGGAAGCTTCCGGACGAGGGTCGGGATGGCGACGATCTGATCGCCCCGGGCGAGCTGCGGGTTCTTCAGGAGATCGATGACCTCGATCCGGTAGCGGCCCTTCAGGTTCTCCTCGCAGAGCCTCTGCAGGTTGGCGAACGCGGCCATGGACTTCGCCGTCTCGCCGGCGATGTACAGGCGCAGCTCCCACTCCGCGACGGCGGCCGGGCGGCTCGGCTTCCTCGAGCGCCGCTTCCTCGTGGCCTTCATCGGGCGCCGTCCCTTCCCGTGCGAGTGGTGGAGAAGGCCTGCCTGCTCTTCGCCATGGACATCTGGTCGCTCGCGATCGCCTCCCCGCGCTGGGCGTCCTCCAGGATCGCGCGCTCGAGCTCCGCGTCCTCGACCGCGAACTCCGCGCGCAGCGTCTCCAGCCGCCGCTCGAAGGCCTTCCGGCGGCTCGCGCGCAGCGCCTGCTGCCGCGCGAGGCTCTCGTCGCGCACCAGCGCCGCCGCGCGCTCCTCCGCCTCGCGCGCGAGCCGCGCGGACCCCGTCAGGACGCCGCCCGGGCCGACGTACGTGTCGCGGATCTCCACCCCGCGCGGCGAGAGGCGGTACTCGGCGCTCTGGTTCGAGTGCGCCATGCCGCGCGACTTGATGATGGTGAGCGCCCGGTTGCGCTCCCCGCCGCTCCGGATCACCTCGAGCAAGAGCCAGGTGTCGATCAGCGACGAGACTCCGACGTCGGTCTCCTCGAGGTTCGCCGTCCCCGCGGTCAGGCTCGTGAAGAGCCCGGTGATCCCCCTCGTCTTCAGGAAGTCGATGAGCCGCGTCAGCATCTGGCGCGACTCGAGCATGTCCCCGCCGCCCACGAGATTGGTGATCGGATCCATGATCACGACCGCCGGGTCGAACGCGGCGACCGCCTTGTGGATCATCAGGAGGTGCGTCTCGAGGCCCTGCGAGTTGGGCCGGACGGGAAGGAGCCGGAGCGCGCCGTCCTTCACGTACCGGTCGAGGTGGATGCCGATGGATCGCATGTTGCGCGTGAGCTGCGCCGCCGACTCCTCGAAGGCCAGGTACAGGCAGCGCCGCCGGCTCTCGCAGGTGGCGCGGACGAGCGCGGCCGCGATGCTGGTCTTGCCCGTTCCAGCGGTCCCGGAGACGAGCACGGTGCTCCCGCGGAAGTAGCCCTTCCCGCCGAGCATCGCGTCGAGGCGCGCGATGCCGCTCGTGACCCGCTCGCGCGACGCCGGATGGTCCATGCCCATCGAGGTGATGGGAAGCACCGAGATCCCGTTCTCGTCGATGAGGAACGGGTACTCGTTCGTACCGTGCGTCGACCCGCGGTACTTGACCACCCGGAGCCGCCGCGTCGAGACCTGCTCGCCGACCCGGTGATCGAGGAAGATGACGCAATCCGAGACGTATTCCTCCAGGCCGTGGCGGGTGAGGGTCCCCTCGCCCCTCTCGGCGGTGATCACGGCCGTGACGCCGCGGTCCTTGAGCCAGCGGAAGAGGCGGCGCAGCTCGGAGCGGAGCGCGACCGGATTGGGCAACGCGCTGAAGAGCGACTCGACGGTGTCGAGGGCGACGCGCTTCGCCTTCACCTGGTCTATCGCGTGCTGCAGACGGACGAAGAGGCCCTCCAGGTCGTAGTCGCCGGTCTCCTCGATCTCGCTCCGCTCGACGCGGATCCAGTCGATGAACAGCTTCTTCTTCGCCTGAAGGCGCCTGATGTCGAACCCCAGCGGAGCGACGTTCGCGACGATCTCCGGCTCCGTCTCCTCGAACGACAGGAAGGCGCCGGGCTCGCCGTGCTCGGTCGCGCCGCGCACCAGGAACTCCAGCGCGAACAGCGTCTTCCCGCATCCTGCGCCGCCGCACACCAGCGTCGGGCGCCCCCGAGGCAGCCCGCCGCCGGTGATCTCGTCCAGCCCCTGAATTCCCGACGGCGCCTTGGCGAGCGCTTCGGCCGGGCGCCGTCCGATGGACGTCGTGCGTCCGGAAGCCATGCGGCGGCTGTCGTGCTTCGCAGGATTCGCCATCGGTTCGACCCGAGATGAGGGGATTACGATAACGATGCGAGCCGGATGCGGGGCGTGTACCGCACGGGGCCTGCGCAGCCGGTCGAATGCGGCAGGCGGCCCCGGCGTCACACGCCCGGCGAGCCGTCGCCCGCGGCGGGCTGGGTCTCCTCCCGCTCCAGCACGTCCGCGGCGATGCCGACCAGGTCCTCCTCGGTGAGGATGGCGACGAGGTGGTCGCCCTGCTTCACCGGCAGGCAACCGATCCGGTTCTTCCGCATGAGGTGGATGGCGAGGAGCATGAGGGCGTCGGGCGTGACCGTGATGAGGTTCTTCGTCATGATGGCCGAGATGGACGCGCCCTGCGCCCCGGGCGTCGGCGGCTGCTTGGCCAGCGCGGTCATGTGGCGCAGGACCGCGCCGTAGGACACCAGCCCGACCAGCCGCCCGGCCTCGTCCTCCACCGGCACGTGCCGGATGCGCTGCCAGCCCATGAGGTCGGCCACCAGCTCCACCGGGTCGTCGGGCCGCACCGTCACGAGGTCGGTGGTCATGTACTGGGCCACCTTGTGATGACCGGTGCGGGCGCTGTCGTTCTCCACCAGCTGCGCCTTCTCCCACTCGCTCACCACCTTGCCGCTCTTCTGGCGCGCGATCATCGCCGCCACCAGCGCCGTGGCCCTGGCGCCGGCGGAGCCGCGGTCCTTCATGGCCGCCATGGACTGGATCATCCAGCGCGAGCCGCTGCGCAGCGTGCGCACGCGCTGCTCGACGATCCCCAGGTAGCGGGCGGCGTCGCCCGCGTCGGCGCCGGCGCGGGCCAGGCCTGCGGCCGCCAGCGGCAGGAGGCGCTCCAGCAGGAGCGGCTGCGCCAGCACCTCCTCGCCGTCCAGCCAGTGGAAGCGCGCGCCCAGGCCCTCGCGCGCCGCCGCGTAGAGGTTGGCGCGGGCGTGGTCGACGTCGAGGCGCGCCGGCAGGTCGTCGACCGTGGCGCCCAGCTCGCTCATGAGCCCGAGCCAGAGCGCCGCGCTCGCGACCTCGTCGGCGATGGTGGGGCCCGAGGGGAGCACGCGCAGCTCGATGCGCAGGTGGGGCTTCCCCGACTCCGAGATGCCGTAGCAGGGCCGGTTCCAGCGGTAGATGGTGCCGTTGTGCAGGCGGAGCGCACGGAGCTCGGGCACCCGCCCGCCGTCGAGGGCGGCCAGCGCGTCCTCGCCCGGGTCGGTGCCGACCAGCGTGCGGAAGCGGCTCACGTTGTCCTTGAACAGGTCGGCCACGCCGCCCCGGAGCCAGCGCGTGCCGAAGGAGACGCGCCCCTGCGCGTCGCGCAGGTGCAGGCCGGGCGTCCGGATGTCCACCGCCTGCTCGAACAGGGCGATGCGGGTCTCGGCCCAGAGCCGGCGGCCGAAGAGCACGGCCGAGTTGGTGCCCGAGGCCAGCACCGGCGCCAGCAGGAGCTGGGCCAGGTTGTAGTGGTGCGCGAAGCGCTCCGGCTCGGCCAGCTGCAGGTGTACCTGGAAGCTGGCGTTGCACGCTTCCACCATGAGCGAGTCGTGCTGAACCACCAGCTCGTCGACGCCTCTGATCGAGACGTCGTAGGCCGCCCCCCGCGCCTCGGTCATCACCCGGTTCAGGGTCAGGTAGCGCGGGTTCGGCACCATGTTGCGCAGGTGCAGGTCGCTCTTGCCGATGCTGGGCAGGATCCCGGCCAGCACCGGCTGGAGGCCCAGCTCGGC
The DNA here is from genome assembly GCA_035719345.1 of Anaeromyxobacteraceae bacterium. GTDB lineage: Bacteria > Myxococcota > Myxococcia > Myxococcales > Anaeromyxobacteraceae > Anaeromyxobacter_A. Next base: position 4,986 of record DASTGH010000166.1, on the reverse strand, counting down.
CGCGGCGGCGCGCGTCCGCTCGTAGAGCGCCTCGAGCTGCGCCTCCATCTGCCGCAGGCCGTGCCCGGCCAGCGGCTGGGGGTCGGCGTTCATCTCCAGGTTGAAGAGCCCGAGCTCGGTGGTGAAGTGCCCGCCGCCCAGCCGCTTCAGCATCTCGAGCGCGCCCGGGGCGGGGTGGTAGGCGCTGTCCACCAGGAACAGCTCCTGCTCGGCCCCGATGCGGGAGACGCCCCGCTCGAAGGCGCCCTCGGCCTCCATGCGCTCCAGGGCCCTGAGGTCGGTGAGCAGCGCCCGCACGTAGCGGCGCCGCTCCTCGCCGGCCAGCTCGCCGTCGGTCTTCTTGTGCTCGCGCGTGTCTTCCATGGCCGTCCCCGCGGCTAGCGGGTCCACCGCTCCAGGTACTGCGGCAGCATCTTGCGCCAGGTGATCCAGTCGTGGTGCCACTCCGGGCCCCACGAGTCGAGGTGGTTGGGGATGCCCTTCGCCCCGAGGACGTTGGCGAGGCCCCAGCTCTCGCCGATGTTCTCCCAGCGCCCCTCCCCGGTGACGATCTGCACGAAGCGGGTGCGCAGCACCTCCAGGTGCTGCCCCTCCAGCTGCGGCACGAAGAGCAGTGGCGAGGAGACCCGGTACTCCTCGTTCGGCTCCGAGACCTCGATGAAGCGCATGAGGTCGAAGGTGCCGCTCATGGCCAGCGCCCGGTGGAAGAGGTCGGGGAACCGGCACAGCACCGCGGCGGCGTGGAAGGCGCCGATGGAGGCGCCGGCGCTCCACACCGGGATGTCGGGCGTCCGGCAGTCCTGGCGGATGGCCGGGACGACCTCGTGCTTCACGTACTGGTGGAACTGGTGCTGCATCCGCATGCGATGATCCGGGCTCCCCACCTTGTTGAACCAGACCGAGCCGGCCACGCTGTCGCAGGAGTAGATCTTGACCTTGGACGCGTCGAGGAGCGGGCGGAGCGCGTCGATCATCTGGAAGCGCTCGATCTCCTCGGCGTCGCCCCCGGCGGTCGGAAAGACCAGGACCGGCTGGCCCATCTCGCCCCAGCGGGCGAGCGTGGCCTCGCAGCCGAGCCGGGAGGAGTGCCAGCGCGACTTGAGGAAGAAGCTCACGGGCAGCCCTCCTCGCGCCAGCGCTGGATGCGGGACCAGAACAGCTCGGTGAACCGCTCCACCTCGTCCGGCGGGAAGAGGGCGGCCACCTTCTGGCGGACCGCGTCCCTGGCCTCGGCCGTGCCGAAGAAGGCGTGGGCCACCTCGTCGAGGTGTCCGAGGTGCCGCGCGCACCACTCCTCGAACCGGGCCGCGTCGAGGCGGTCCTCGGCGATGGCGGCGTAGCGATCGAGCTTCTCGGCGTAGGGCAGGTCGAGCGCGGCCACCTCCAGGAACGGCTGCCAGTCGAGGGTCTTGCGCATGGGCCGCCGCGTGGCGGCGCAGAACAGCGTCCAGCGCAGGTAGGCCTTCACCAGCCAGGGGAAGTGGAAGTGGAGCGAGGTCACCTGCGAGTCGGGGCACGGGTTGGCGAAGTCGATGGGGTACCAGGTGCCCTGCCGCCGCAGCGCCTCGCAGGAGTTGAACTCCCAGCCGAAGAAGGAGTTGATGGTCAGCGTCACCTTGCGCAGGTGCTCGGCGTCGGCGGCCGGCATGAAGCCGGTCTTCATCGTGTAGCGGTCGTGGAGCGGCGCCGAGGGGTCGTACAGCACGCAGCGGGTCTGCGGGCCGAAGCCGATGCAGCGCACGAAGAGGTCGAAGCCCTCCACCGAGGCCTGGGCGTGCATCACCGCCTTGCCGCTCTCCTCGTACGCCTTCCAGGCGGCGTTCGCGTCCGCCACCCGCGTCACCGCCCGCCAGCCGCCCCCGTCGTAGGGCTTGAGGTAGAAGGGCCAGCCGATGCGGTCGCCGATCCGCGCCACGTCGAAGAGCTTGGCGTAGCGGTGCAGCGTCGGGCGCAGGTCGGGGGTGACCTCGTAGCTCTTGGGCGGGATCATCCAGGTCTCGGGGATGGGCATCCCCAGCCGGATCATGGCCGCGTAGGAGGTGTGCTTCTCGTTGGCCTGCACGCTCCACGGGTTGTTGAACACGTACAGATCGTCGACCAGGATCGCCTTCTTGATCCACTCGCGGCTGGTGTGGAACCAGTGGGTCAGCCGGTCGACCACCACGTCGTACTTGACGGGCTGGCGCAGGTCGAAGGGCTCGATGCTGACGCGCTCCACCTCGAAGCGGAGGGTGTCGCCCTGGTGCGGGATGCGGAGGTCGAGCCGCCGCAGCATGTGCTCGAAGCACAGCGGCCAGCACACGTCCGCCCCCAGGGACAGCCCGATCCGTCGCGTCACCTCGGCCATCGCGCCCTCACTCGTAGACCAGCATCAGCGGGCCGGGGAAGAGCCAGGACAGCCCCTCCCGCAAGCGATCCCGCCAGTTCTCCCAGTTGTGGCCGTCGCGCGATTCCACGAACTTCACGTCCATCCCGGTGGCGTCGAGCAGCGGCACCATGGTCCGGTTCTCGTAGATGAGCGACTCGTAGACGCCGCAGGACACGAACACCCGCTCGCTCACGGCCCGCGGCTCCGACCGGTACTCGTTCACGAACTCGACGACGCGGTCGAAGAGGGGGCCGCGCCGGTTGCGCCGCCCGATGTCGGTGAAGGCGAAGGAGCCCGATTGCAGCAAGAGCCGCCCCCAGAACCCCGGGTAGCGCCAGGCGGTGGAGAGCGCCGCCACCGCTCCGAAGCTCGCCCCCATGAGCGCCCGCGACTGCGGCCGGTCCTGGAGCGGCAGCCGCGAGGCGAGGTGCGGCCACAGGTCCTCGGTGAGGAAGCGCGCGTGGGCCGGATCGTCGGCGTACTCGCGCAGCCGGTCGGGCGAGTCGATGAAGGCCACCAGCAGGTCGGGGATCTCCAGCCGGTGAATGAGGTTGTCGAGGATGGTCTTCACCCCCGAGTACTCGAGGTAGTCGCTGCCGTCGTGCACCACGAGCAGCGGGTACTGGCGGCTCCTCCGGAAGCGCGCCGGCAGGTAGAGCCGGCCGCCGCGCCGGCCCAGGGCGCGGCTCTCGAAGCCGAAGCCCTCCAGCGTGCCGGGGCGTGCCAGCGGGTCCGGGCGGGCCCACACGGGCGCCTCGTACCCCTCGGCCTGGAGCACCGAGTTCGAGCCGAAGGGGTCGCGCGCGCGGTTGGGGTTGAGCGGGTCCTCGACCCAGGTGCCGTTCCCGCCTCGATGGACCTCGAACTTGTACTCGATGCGAGAGCCGGGGGGGATCTCGAGCGTCAGCCACCACAGGTCGGTCCCCTCGATCCGCGCCAGGGCCGTGGCCGACTCCAGGGCGTACACCCAGTGGCGCAGGTTCACGCCGTCGGCCTCGCCCCGGAAGAGGAACGTGACCGACGATCCCTCGACGATCGGAGTGCGCCGCCCCGCCAGGAAGGCCTGCACCCGGGCGGCGTCGGGCCGGGAGGCGACCAGCTCCTCGATGGCGAGGCGCCCGCTCACCGCGGCCTCCGGGCTCCGGGCTGGAAGGGGCCGTGGCCGCCGTCCTCCCGCAGCTCCAGCACGCCGTCGGCCGCCACGAAGCGCCCGCGCCAGGTGACCCGGGAGCGGGCGGGCAGCGCCAGGCAGCGGGCCGGGGCGAAGCGGCGCACCAGCGTCTCGACGCGGTAGCGCTGGGTGAGGTCGAGCCGCTCCTCGGGCTGGGGGAGCAGCACCGCGCCCGGCACCAGGCCCAGGCCCGCCTCCAGCACCTCGGCGGCGCCCGGCCCCTGGGGAGGATGGTCGTGGAAGAGGACGACGCGCTCGGAGAGCACCATCGCGCCGCCGGACCAGGCGAAGACCGTCTTGCCGCGCAAGAGCGAGCCGACGTCGAACAGGGCGAAGCGGTTGAGCAAGGTGGCCACGTGGCCGCCGGCCACCGCCACCGCGCTGCAGCCGGCCATCACCTCGGCCAGCTGCTCGCGCTGGCGGCGCACCGCCGCGCGCTGCGAGACCTGCCACACCCGCTCGAACTCGCCGCGCAGGCGGGCACAGCTCTCCATGTGCGTCGCGTCCAGCGCCCGCACCGCCGCCAGGCTGGTCTCGGTCTGCTCCAGCGCCACCTCGGGAGGCAGGTCGCGCTGCCGGATGATCCGGTCGGCCTCCAGCGCCTGCTCCAGCCGGATGCGGTAGCAGTCGCGGCGGTGGCGGAGCAGCGTCTGGCGGTCGCGGTGGGCGGCGCGGAGCTCCGGGTCGGCCTTGAACACGGCGTCGCCGCGCTCGTGCAGCTTCAGATTCACGGTTCGCCCGCCCAGGTGGCTCGCCAGGTCGTCGTCCTCCAGCTCCCGCTCCTGCCAGCCGGCGGTGATGGTGGCGATGCTCCCGGTGATGCCGAGCTCCGCCGCCGCCTCGCCCAGCGTCGGGTCGAAGCGCTGCGCGCCGAGGAGGACGATGGTGGCAGGCAGGCGGGCTCCGGGGGCTCAGCGGGCGCGGACGCGCACGGTGCGACCCACCTCGTCGAGCATGGTGCGGAGCGCGTCGTAGTCGGGGTGGCGCATGCGCAGCCAGGCGTTGGCCATGTAGCCCGCCTCGACCGGCTGGGTGGGCGTGCCCGGCGACGGCAGGTGCTGGTCGAGGACGTGCGCCCCGAAGCGGCGGTGGATCTCCTCCAGCCCCTCGTAGCCGGCGATGTGGCCGTCGCGGTCGGGGCGGAGCGCGATCATCCCCGCGGCGTAGCGCCGGCTGGGCGCCTGGCTCGGCCGGCCGTGGACCACCGCCATGGCCCACTCCCGGTAGATGTCCATCTCGTTGGCGGCGGCGTACAGGTCCCAGGCCCGCACGCCCGGCGGCCGGCACCCGATCTCGCTGAACTTGAGCCCCTTCGGCCCGTAGAACCACTCCATGTGCGTGGCGGACGTGGTGATGCCCAGGGCCTCGATCACCCGGCGGCCGAGCTCGCGCACCTCGTCGTAGAACGGCGAGTCCGCCAGCCGGTTGGTGGTGATGAACTGCGGGG
>DASTGH010000165.1:0-18249 GCA_035719345.1 Anaeromyxobacteraceae bacterium | reverse complement strand
GGCCTTCCGTCCCAGCTACGCTCGGGGTGCGTCGTTGGGCTCCTCCCCGGGTCCGACGCGGACGCGGCCAACCCCCACGTCGACGTGGCCGTGCGAGCGCGTGCGCGTCGGACCCCGGGAGGCAGGTCGAGCGGGGCCGCTCGACCTCTCCTCCGCGGCCTGCCCTCGGACGGGCGCCGACGTGTCCGACGGCGTCACGTGCGCGACGGTGCTGCGAGGAGTTGGTGGCGACCGGCGCTCACGCCTTGGCCGTCACGTCGGTGCCGGTGAGCGAGCGCGGTGCCGGAGGCGAGCGCGCCGGCGAGTTCGCCGGTGTTGCGCACGCGCTCGCACGGCCACGTCGACGTGGGGGTTGGCCGCGTCCGCGTAGGACCCGGGGAGGAGCCCAACGACGCACCCCGAGCGTAGCTGGGACGGAAGGCCAGTTCGGCGTGTGACCGCGTCTCGGCACGTGCGAGCTCCGCGGCCGGGCGATCGTGACGCAGGACGGGCGCCGTCCTACAGTCCGGGTGAGGTGCGCCATGGGCGATGACCGGCTCCTGTCCGAGCACGTAGCGGAACTGCTCGCTGAGGCCCACGAAGAGGAGGCGCAGGCGGTGGACGCCTACCTCGAGGCGATCGCTGTGGGTCGCCCGCTCCCCGACGCCGACACCGTCGGCTTCAACCTCCCGACAATGCAGTCCTGGAGTGCGGAGGCTGACAGCGACGTGGCGCGCCGCACGATCGCGAACCTCGTGCTGCGCGTCCGTGTGGTCAACCGTCGGCTCTGGCGGCTCAGGGCCGTCGCGCGCGCGGCCGTCGACGGCCGGGTTGCAGATCTCCCTTCAGCCATCGCGGCGCTAAGGCCGGGGGACCTCGAGGATCGCGACTGACGGGAAGACATGCGCCAGGCAGGAGGACACCGGGATCGAATGTGAGCTCGCGCCTGAACGGGCCGCCGTGCGCTTGCCCACGCTGCCGATGGTCCAGGATGGACAGCCCGATCGTCACGGACCGGGGCCGCGCGCGTCCCCTCTTGCGTACGGAGAGCCAGGGCAGGGTGGAACTCAGCGCGTTCGCCTGCTCCTTCGGGGGGGGGGTCAGCCATGAAGCTCGTACTGGAGCTGGCGGTGGGCGTCGTCCTGCCGGGAGTGCTCGCCATGCTGCTGACCGCTGGCGGCGCTCATCGAGGTGAGGACGTGCGCCGTGCTGGCGCTGCTGACGCGCCGGATCGAGACCGAACGATCGCCAGCTATCCGTCCCGAGAATCTCAGAGCAACGGGGATCACAGCGGTTCCACCCAACGCGCATCGGTTGCGAACCGGGGAGAGATGAATGGGGGCATGCGCTAGGTTGCTGCGGCGATACTCCCCCAGCCACGGCGCCTCGTCTCCCGTATGTCTCCCGGGATTTGGGGCGGCGACGGCGATGTACGGGGAAGAGCGGGGAAGCCCTTTCCGAACAGAAAACGTTGTTGTGCCGGCTTCGGCCGCAGCCCTACGCTCATGGCGCGCTTACTTGCTCCACGGAACGGCTGCGGCCACAGCCGGACAGCAAGCGAGAGGCGCTGGACGCGATGACCGAGGTCTTCGAATGGGTCGACGGGGACCGCCGCTGGCGGATCCCCTACGACGAGATCGGCGAGGGCCCGCCGTTGCTGTGCCTGCCCGCGCCGAGCACCATCTCGACGCGCGAGGAGATGCGGGGGTTCGCCGAGCGACTCGCGCTCCGCCGCCGCGTCGCGCGCGTCGACTGGCCTGGGTTGGGGGAGGCCGACCGCAAACCCGTGCGATACCGGCCTGCGCTGTTCGTTCGCTTCCTGGCGGAATTCCTGGAACTGTTCCGCGGGCCTGTGGAAGTCGTCGCCGCCGGGCACGCCGCCAGCTTCGTTCTCGAGGTCGTGCGCGAGGCGCCGGGAAAGTTCGCTCGCGTCGCTCTCCTCGCACCGACGTGGCGCGGCCCGTTGCCCACGGCCATGGGTTCGCACCGGAAGCTCTGGCGCGCGCTGGAATCGATGGTGTGCGCGCCGATCGCCGGCCCTCTGCTCTACGCGCTCAACGCCTCGCGGCCAGTCGTCCACTGGATGATGCGTCGGCACGTCTACGCAGACCCAGCCCGCATCACCGAGGAGGTCCTCCAGCATCGCGTCCGGATCGCGCACCGACGAAATGCGCGCTTTGCCGCTGGCGCGTTCGTCACCGGCGGCCTCGATACCTTTCACGCGAGGGAGCAGTTCCTCGAGGCGGCTGCTGCCTGCGCGGTTCCGCTCTTCGTCGCCGTCGGCGCCCGCACGCCCCCGAGATCCCGGGCCGAGATGGAGGCGCTCTCGGCGCTGCCGAACGTCCGGTCGGTGACGCTGCCGGGGTCACTGGCGTTCTACGATGAACGTCCCGAGGAGACGGCTACGGCGGTGGCCGAGTTCCTGGAGGCCGCATGACCCCGCGCGCGCCACCTGGACGTGATCATCCGGTGCGGCTCCGGAGCTGGACAGCAGGTGGCGCGCGAGTGAGGGCGGCACTTGAAGGAGCCAGTCGCTGTGCCCGTGTTCGTCAGGGCTGCGCCGGGCGTCTTGAAGTCACGTTACGCGACCCGCACGTGTCCCACGCTCCGTGCGGGCAGCTGGACGCCGGCGCTCGGCCCCGCCGCGGCGCGTCGACGGGCGAGCCACGCGTCGAGTGAGAATGATCCGGGCCCTGCAGCGAACAGGAACATCGAGGTGAGGATCTGAGCCCATTCCGAGCGGACCTCGTGCAGTACCGCCCATACGCCCACGAGGGGTGGCGCCGGGGGAAGCGGCAGCGGCGACGTGCCCAGATAGAGCGAGATCTTGGTGCTCAAGATGGCGACGACCATCTCGACGATGAAGGGCACCGCGATGGCGCGCGTCATCAGGCCCGCCAGCAAGAGCAACCCGCCGACGATCTCGAGTCCGGCGACGAAGTGCGCGCTCCACACAGGGAACGGAAGGCCGAGTTTGGTGAATCGGCCCACGCCCTGGTTCGTGTACACGAGCTTGAGGATGCCTTCCCAGAAGAAGACGCCGCCCGCCATCAACCGCAACAGCAGCGTCGCGCGCGGCGCGTCCAGGGGCGGGTGCAAGAGGAAATGGATCGCCTTCTTCATCGTTTTCATGCGTGCTCCAGTGGGAGGTTCACGCGTCCAAACGACGAAGCGACGATTTGGTTCCCTTTCAAATCCATCGTTCGTCTTTCGGTGATGCCGCAGTGCGTTGGGCACACGCCCCGCGAGCGGACGAGAAACCTAGATGCCAATCCCACTCGAGTACGACGTCAGCCATCACGGTCACGTCGACGACCGGATCAGCGCGGCACTCCAGGCGCTCGACTGGTATGCGCGGGCCGAAGGCGTGGATGCCTGGTGAACCGATGGTGCCGAGGCACGAGCTCCGCGGGGGCGCCGCGGTGCGCCCCGTCGTCACCGGCGTGGAGTGAAGCAGGCGGCGGAGGGCGCGCAGCTTCTGCGCCTCCATTTCGTGCAATTGTCGGTTCTTCGACAATCACTGCCCAAACATCGCGCAGATGTGAGACATCAACGCTCGGGTGAGAGGTTCTGCGTGACGCATACCCCGATGGGCGTCGAGAACCTGCTAGGACGAGACGCCGACCTCTGCTACTAGGACGCGCCCGCAGATGGAGCCCGGACGCAGGCCAGCGCAATCGTCGTGTGAGGTCAATCAGGAATGGCAAACATTCATTTGATCGGTGGAGAGAAGGGAGGCGTGGGCAAGTCGGTGGTCGCTCGCGTCGTCGCGCAGTACCTGATCGACAAGCAGCTGCCGTTCATGGGCTTCGACTCGGACCGTTCGAACGGCGCGCTCACACGCTTCTACGCCGGTTACGCAGCGCCGGTCGCGCTCGAGACCTACGAGAGCCTCGACGCCATCGTCGATGCCGCCGCTCAAGATCCGGATCGCAGAATCCTCGTCGACCTCGCGGCGCAGGCGCATGAGCCCCTGGCGCGGTGGATGGGAGACTCGGGCCTGCTCGAGATGGCGAGCGAGATTGGGGTGAAGGTCAGCTACTGGCACGTGATGGACTCCGGCAAGGACGCTGTCGCGCAGCTCGAGAAGCTCCTCGATCGCTTCGCGGACCGCCTGAACTACGTCCTCGTCTTGAACGAGGTCCGCGGAGACGACTTCACCATCTTGGAGAGATCCGGCCAGAAGGAGCGCGCGCTCGAGCATCGGGCCAAGATCGTCTCCATCAAGCGGCTGCACGATTCCTCGATGCGGAAGATCGATGCGCACGATGCCAGCTTCTGGTCGGCGTCGAACAATGCGGACAAGGAGGTTCACGGCCTGGGTCTCATGGAGCGGCAGCGCGTCAGGATGTGGCTGCGGCACGCGTACGGGGAGCTCGACGCGGTGGCCGTCTAAGGCGGCCGATGGGTCATCGCACTTCGGGGGTGTGCTGCTGCGGAATCACAGCCCGCCGCCCCACCGTCGATCAGCAGCACCGGACCGACGAGGCCCCCTGAAACGACCATGGGCACCAGGGCGCGCAGGTCCTCACGGCCGAATGCGGTGACCGTCCCGCGAGCGGGCGCGCCTCCCGGGCACTGTCTGCGCGCAAATCTTTCGCCAGGTGGTGGCGGCGGCCGTGACCGCCAGACTCGATGCTTCGTCGGTCCGTTGTCGTCGCGCGTGGGGGGATTGATTCTCCGCGGGCGTCAGGGCATATTGCCGCACCCAGTCGCAGAGTGATGTCGTCGTCGCTCGTACACCGGACGACTTCAGCCAAACGCCCACAGGATTCCGCGCTGCGCTCCGGCGCAGCGGAAGCCCGCGCCGCGCCGCGGACGGGCCGGAATGGAAGGAACGACACCGCATGAGCAGTGCCGTGTACGCGCGGATGCGCGCGAACCCGAAGTTCCAGCAGCTCGTCACCACACGCGGGAAGTTCGCGTGGACCCTGGCGATCACAGTCCTCGTGGTGTTCTACGGGTTCGTGATGCTGATCGCGTTCCAGCCCGCGCTCCTCGGCCGCGCCGTGGCCGAGGGCTCGAAGCTCACGGTCGGCGTCGCGTTCGGGCTCGCGATCTTCGTGTCGTTCTGGTCGCTCACCGCGCTCTACGTGCGCCGCGCGAACGGCGAGTTCGACGCGCTGACGGCCGAGATCGTGAAGGACGCCCAGGCCGCGGAGCACCGCGCGCCGGTGGCCAAGGAGGCTGCATGATCCGGCGCCTCCTCGCGTCCGTGTCGCTCGCCGCCGCTCCCGCGCTCGCTCTCGCCGGCGGCGCCATCGAGGGCGTCACGGAGAAGCAGCCGCTCAATCTGCACGCCATCCTCATGTTCGTCGCCTTCGTGGCGCTCACGATGGGGATCACCAAGTGGGCCTCGGGGAAGAGCAAGTCGGCGGCCGACTTCTACACGGCCGGCGGCGGGATCAGCGGCTTCCAGAACGGGCTCGCCATCGCCGGCGACTACATGTCGGCGGCGACCCTGCTCGGCGTCACCGCGCTCGTCTACGGGCAAGGGTTCGACGGGTACATCTACGCGCTGGCGTTCTTCGTCGGCTGGCCCGTCATCCTCTTCCTCATGGCGGAGCGGCTGCGCAACCTCGGGCGGTTCACCTTCTCCGACATCACCTCGTACCGGCTCGACCAGGGCAAGGTGCGAACGATGGCGGCGATCTCGTCGCTGACGGTCGTCTGCTTCTACCTCATCGCGCAGATGGTCGGCGCCGGCCAGCTCGTGAAGCTGCTCTTCGGCCTCCGCTACGAGGTGGCGATCGTCGCCGTCGGCGCGCTCATGATGGTCTACGTCATCTTCGGCGGCATGCACGCGACGACCTGGGTGCAGATCATCAAGGCCTGCATGCTGCTCGTCGGCGGCACCATCGTGATGCTGCTCGCCATGAGCCGCTTCGGGTTCTCGTACTCGACGCTCGTCGAGCGCGCCACGAGCGTGCACAAGCTGGGGTGGAAGCTCCTCCAGCCCGGCGGCCTGCTCGCCGACCCGGTGAACGCGATCTCGCTCTGCCTCGGCCTCATGTTCGGCACGGCCGGCCTGCCGCACATCCTGATGCGCTTCTTCACCGTGAGCGACGCGAAGGAGGCGCGCAAGTCGGTGCTCTACGCCTCGGGCTTCATCGCCTACTTCTTCAACGTGATCTTCCTCATGGGCCTCGCCGCGGTCCTCATCGTCGGCCAGGATCCCGCTTTCTTCGAGGGCGGTAAGATCGGCGGCAAGATCGTCGGCGGCGGGAACATGGTCGTCATGCACCTCGCCAAGGCCGTGGGCGGGAACCTCCTCCTCGGCTTCCTCGCGGCGGTCGCGTTCGCGACCATCCTCGCGGTCGTCTCGGGCCTCGCGCTCGCGGGCGCGTCGTCCATCTCGCACGACCTGTACGCGCGGGTCATCAAGAAGGGGAAGGCCAACGAGGAGAGCGAGCTCCGCGTCTCCAAGATTGCGACCATCTGCATCGGCGTCGTCGCGATCTGCCTCGGGCTCCTGTTCGAGAAGCAGAACGTCGCGTTCATGGTGGGCCTGGCCTTCGGCGTCGCCGCCGCGGCCAACTTCCCGGTGCTGATCCTCTCCATGTACTGGAAGGGCCTCACCACGCGCGGCGCCCTCACAGGCGGTTACGGCGGCCTCGCCTCGGCCGTCGTCCTCGTGTTCCTCTCGAAGTCGGTGTGGGTGAACGTGCTCGGGCACGCGAAGCCGATCTTCCCGTACGAGCAGCCGGCGCTGTTCGCGATGCCGATCGCATTCCTCCTCACGATCGTCGTCTCGAAGGTCGACGCCTCCGTGCGCGCGCGCAAGGAGCGGGAGGCGTTCGACGACCAGTACGTCCGGGGCCAGACCGGGTTCGGCGCGGCGGCGGCGAGCAACCACTAGACGCGAACGTCGGCAGGAGCGGCGGCGAGGGACGACGTCCCTCGCCGCTTCGCTTTTTTGGGCGCGCAGGGGTGGCCCACGCTCCGCTCACGTGGGGAAGCCGCCGGAGCCGGCGGTGTGCCTGCCGAGAATCCGGCAAGGACAGCCGCGCTTTCCGTGGCGTCGGATCTTCGGATGGACAGCCCGGGGTTCGCCACATCGGGCCAGCCCGCCGGCGCACGGAGCCGGCACGCGGGGCGGCTCCCCAGCACCGGCTTCCGGGTGAATTTGGTGTGCGCGTCGTGAGTATCGCGTGGGTTCGTCCCTCTTCGGGAGCGCCACCCGATGTGGCCGCGCCCCTACGCGAACGAGACGCTCGACGGAAGACCGACGACGAGAGGGCAGGAGGAGATTTCCCCCGTCGACAAGGGAGCGTTTGCCATGAACGAGCCGAAGAGTCCCGGCGCGGTGACCCGCCGCGCCGCATTGAAGCTTGCAGCGGCGGCGGGCGCGTCGCTGGTCGCGCCACCGTTCATCAGGGCGAGAGGCGAGGAGCCGGTCAGGCTCGGGCTCGACAACCCGCTCACCGGCACCTACGCGGCGCCAGGCAAGAACGAGCTCGTCGGTTGCCAGCTCGCGCTCGAGCAGATCAACGCCAAGGGCGGCATCCTGGGCCGGAAGGCGGTGCTCCTGGTCGAGGACTCGACGAGCGGCGACGCGGGGACGGCGGTGCAGAAGGCGCGAAAGCTCATCGAGCGCGACCAGGTGAACTTCCTCCTCGGGAACGTCAACTCGGCGCTCTCGCTCGCCATGGCCGACGTCGCCTACGAGAAGAAGATCCTGCACGTGGTGACCGGCGGCCACACGGACGCCGTCACGGGATCGAGCTGCCACTACAACGTCTTTCGCATCTGCAACACCACGCAGATGGAAGCCAACGCGGTCGCGCCCTCCCTCATCCGCGACGGCGGCAAGAAGTGGTACTACATCACGCCCGACTACGCCTACGGCCACACGCTCCAGGACGGCCTGGAGAAGGCCTCGGCGAAGCTCGGCGGCACCAAGGCCGGAGGCGACCTCACGCCGCTCGGCACGACCGACTTCTCGTCCTACCTCATCAAGGCGCAGGCGGCCAATCCCGACGTGATCATGTTCCTCGTCCAGGGCGACGACATGATCAATGCACTGAAGCAGGCGGTTCAATTCGGGCTCGACAGGCGCTCCGGCCTGCACCTCGCCGGCGCGCAGCAGGAGCTCGAGTCGCTCGAGGGCCTCCCGCCGGAGGCGCGCGTCGGCACGTGGGTGTTCGAGTGGTACTGGAAGCAGCCGGACGTCCCGCACGTCTCCGACTTCGTGGCCGCCGTGAAGAAGAAGACGGGCAAGGTCCCGACGGCGCGCACCTGGTTCGGGTTCGTGTCGACCTGGGCGTGCGCGCTCGCAGCGAACGAGTCCAAGTCGCTGAGCGCGGTGAAGATGGCGAAGGCGCTCGGCGGGATGAGGCTGCCGCCCGAGATCGGACTCATGCCGAACCCGGTCTTCTACCACCCCGAGACGCATCAGCTCATGACGACGCTCTTCGTGGGGAACGCGCAGGCCACGGGGAGCGCGCCCGAGGACCTCTTCCACGTGACACAGCTGGTGAAGGGAACCGAGGCCGCCGCATCGCCCCAGGAGGCGGGCTGCAAGATGACGTGGCCGCCCACCGCCTAGCCCCCCCCCGACCCCGGGCGGCGCCGCTCGATGACCCAGCTCGTCCTCTTCAACGCCTTCAACGGCCTCGTCGTGGGCGCGTTCTACGCGCTCATGGCGCTCGGCCTCTCGCTCATCCTGAACCTGAGCGGCGTCATCAACTTCGCGCACGGCGGCTTCCTCGCGCTCGGCGCGTACCTCGCCTACACGCTCATCCCCTACGTCGGCTTCTGGGGCGGCCTCGCGCTCGCGCCGCTCCTCACCGCGGCCATCGGCCTCGCCATGGAGCGGATCCTCATCCGCCGGCTCTACGGGCGCGACCCGCTGTACAGCCTGCTCCTGACGTTCGGCCTCGCCTTCATCTTCGAGGACGGGACGCGGTTCATCTGGGGAGCTCAGAGCCTGCCGTACCCCATCCCGGCCAGCCTCACGACGCCGCTCAGCCCCCGGTTCTTCTTCCTCACCGGGTACCGGCTGTTCATGGTCGTGCTCGTCGCGGGCGCGGTCGCGGGCCTCTTCTTCATCCTCACGCGCACGCGGCTCGGCATCCGCATCCGCGCCGGCACGCTGGATCTGGAGACCGTGTCCGCGCTCGGCGTGAACGTCCGCATCCTGCGCAACCTGAACTTCGGCCTCGGCATCTATCTCGCCGGCCTCGCCGGCGTGCTCGCGGCCGGTATGCTCGGGCTGCAGCCGACGATCGGCACCTCGCTCATCATGCCGAGCTTCGTCGCGATCGTCGTCGGCGGGCTCGGCAGCCTCACGGGGACGCTGCTCGGGGGCATCCTCATCGGCGTCGCCTCGGGGATCACCGCGGTGTTCTTCCCCTCGGCGACCGAGGCGGTCATGTACGTCATGATGGGGATCGTGCTCCTGGTGCTGCCGCGAGGGCTCCTCGGCGAGGAGGGTCGCTTCCAGTGATGCGCCGAGGCGCGCCGTGGCTCGCGGTCGGGGCGGTGCTGCTCACGATCCCTTACTGGATCAGAGCATTCGGCGGGTACACCGAGCTCGCGAGCCGCATCGTCGTGCTCGGCCTCGCCGCGATGTCGCTCAACTTCCTGCTGGGCTTCACGGGCGTGCTCTCGTTCGGCCACGCCGCCTACTTCGGGCTCGGCGCATACGGCGTCGCCATGACGCTCAAGTACCTCGCGCCGAGCACGAGCCTCGCCATCCTGGTCGGCGTCGCGACGGGCACCCTGGCGGCCGCGGTCATCGGTGCCATCATCGTGAAGCTGCGCGGCGTGTACTTCGCGATGGTGACGATCGCCTTCGGCCAGGTCTTCTACTTCATCACCTTCCGCTGGAACCGGGTCACCGGCGGCGACGACGGCATGACCGGCTGGCAGCGGCAGCCGCTCAGGATCGGCCCGGCCACCGTCGACATCCTGGGCAACGACAAGGCGTTCTACTACTTCGCGCTGGCGCTGTTCGGGGTCGCGGTCGTGGCGATGAGCCTCCTCCTGCGGTCCCCGTTCGGGCGCACCCTGCTCGCCATCCGGGAGAACGAGCGCCGGGCGCGCTATCTCGGCGTCCCCATCGACCTGCACGTGTGGCTCTCGTTCGTCATCTCCTGCCTCTTCACGAGCCTCGCCGGCGCGCTGTACGCGCTCCTCAACAACTTCACCGACCCACGCGCGCTGCGGTGGGATCAATCCGGCACGTTCGTCATCATGACGGTGCTCGGCGGGATGCGCTCGTTCTGGGGGCCGCTCATCGGCGCCGCCATCTACGTCCTCCTGCAGGATTTCCTGTCGAGCCAGACGGAGAACTGGATGTCGCTCGTCGGGCTGGTGTTCGTGCTCGTCGTCCTCTTCTTCCCCCGGGGCGTCGTGGGCACCGCCCGGGCGAAGGTGGCGGCGTCATGAGCCTGCTCGAGGCGGAGGGCGTCTCGCGGCGCTTCGGGAGCCTCGTGGCGGTGAAGGACGTCTCATGCTGCGTGGAGCCGGGGGAGCTCCGCGCCATCATCGGCCCGAACGGCGCCGGCAAGACGACCTTCTTCAACATGATCAGCGGATTCTGCCTGCCGAGCGCGGGGAAGATCTGCTTCGACGGCCGGGACATCACCGCGATCCCGCCACACCGCCGGGTGGGACTCGGCATCGCGCGCACGTTCCAGATCACGGAGATCTTCCCGGAGCTCACGGTGCGCGAGAACCTCCGCATCGCCGTGGAGGTCGCGAGCGGCCACCGCCTGAGCCTGTGGCTCTCGCGCAAGGACGAGGCGCAGGTCCGCGATCGCGTCGCGGAGCTGCTCGAGCTCGGCGGGCTCCCGGACGTCGCCGACCGCGTCGTGGCGGAGCTGTCGCACGGCGACCAGCGCGCGACCGAGATCATGATGACGCTGGCGTTGAGGCCGCGCCTGCTCCTGCTCGACGAGCCGACCGCCGGGATGGGCGATCACGAGACGTACCAGATCGTGCTGCTCATCCGGCGGCTGCACAGGGACCAGCGGCTCACCATCGTCCTCATCGAGCACGACATGCGCGTCATCTTCAACCTCGCCGATCGCATCACCGTGCTGGCCGCCGGCTCGGCGCTCGCGGAGGGCACGCCCGACGAGATCGCCGCCAGCGAGCGCGTCCAGGCGGCCTACCTGGGGACGGCCCGGTGAACGCGCTCGAGGTCGAGGGGGTGCACACCTGCTACGGCAAGAGCCACGTCCTGCACGGCGTATCCATCACAGTTCGTGAAGGAGAGATCGTCGCGCTCCTGGGCCGGAACGGCGCCGGCAAGACCACGACGCTCCGGAGCATCGCCGGGCTCACGCGCGCTCGGGAGGGCACCGTGCGCATCCTCGGTCAGCCCACGGTGGCGTGGCCGCCTTACCGTATCGCCGCGCTGGGCGTCGGGTACGTGCCGGAGGGGCGGCGCATCTTCGCCAACCTCACGGTGGAGGAGAACCTGAAGGTGCCGGTCGAGCGGCCGGGGCCCTGGAACGTCGCGCGCGTGTACCAGCTCTTCCCCCACCTCGCCGAGCGGCGGTCCAGCAAGGGGCGCCAGCTGTCGGGCGGCGAGCAGGAGATGCTCGCGATCGGGCGCGCCATCGTGCTGAACCCGAAGCTGCTCCTGCTGGACGAGCCGTCGCAGGGGCTCGCGCCGCTCGTCGTGCAGGACGTCTTCAAGGTGGTGGCCGAGATGCGCAGAGAAGGTATCTCGGTGCTGCTCGTCGAGCAGAACGTTCGCGCCGCCGTGGAGATCGCCGACCGAGCCTACGTCCTCGACGACGGGCGCGTCGTACACGCCGGCGCGGCCGCCGAGCTCGGCGCGGACGAGGAGCGGGTGCGCGCGCTCGCTGGCGCGAGCGCCGGGAGGTGGGCGGTGATCGGGTCGCCTCGAGAACCTCGCCCCGTTTCAGGGGATCGCGGCGGTGATCCGGACCGGCAGCCACCCTCGGCGCCCTCCGAGGAGGACCGCCGGAGTCCCTCGTAGCGTGCGGGCCGTTGCCGCCCCCGACCCGGAAGCGGTGACTGACGAGAGCTGCGGGAGCTCTGCCTCGTCACGCTGAGCGGGACAGCTCGCGCAAGGCGCGCGTGGCGTACTCCCTCGCGGCTTGCTTTCGCCAGCCGAGGGTGAGGTCCGCGTTCTGCATCGGCTTCGCCACCTGCGCGGCGAGCCGCCCCACCTCCCGGACCACCTCCTCGTCCGCGAGCGAGCGCCCCACCAGGAACTCCGCGGCGGCGGCGGCCTGCTGGGGACGCGAGCCGACCGCCCCCAGGAAGATGCGCGCCGCCTCGACGACGCCTCCCTGGCCGACCCGGACGCGCGCGGCCACGCCGAGGATGGGGAAGTCGACGGAGCCGCGGCGCCGCACCTTGAGGTAGGTGGCGCGCTCGCCCTCCTCGACCGGCGCGAGGTGCACCGCCGTCAGGATCTCGTCCGGGCGCCGCGTGAGCGGGCAAGCGCCGTCGTCGGCGAACAGCTCGGAGGCGGGGATGCGGCGCTCGCCGGCCTTCGAGACGAGGCTCACCTCGGCGCCGAGCGCGCACAGCACCGGAGCCGTGTCGGACGACGACACCGCGTAGCAGCGATCCGAGCCGGGCGCGACCCAGCACGTCTCGCCGCTCTTCTTCATGCAGTAGCCGATCGACTCGCGCCAGCCCTCGCTCTGGTCGTAGTAGGTGCAGCGCGTGTCGAGGCAGAGGTTCCCGCCGAGCGTGGCGGTGTTCCGGATGGCCGGGCTCGCCACGAGCGCGGCGGCGCGGGTGAGCGCGGGATGCGTCTCGGCGAGCGCGCGATCGCGCTCCAGGGTGGAGAGCCGCGTCATCGCGCCCAGCGTCACGCCCGTCGCGGGCGAGTCCGAGCGCGCCTGGAGCTCGGCGATGCCTCGCAGACCGACCACCGTGCCGGGTGTCTGCTGGCGGCGCTTCATGTTGGGGAGGAGGTCGGTGCCGCCCGCCAGGGGCGCCGCCTCCGGGCCGAGGTCGGCCAGCACCTCGGCGGCGTCCTTGACCGTCCGTGGCGCCAGGTAGCGAAACCGCGGGAGCCGCATCATGGCTTCGCCTCGGCCGGCCCAGGCTTCCGCTTCTCCTTCTTCTTCGGCTCGTTGAGCGCGTTGCCGTCGCCGCCCTCCCACGGCGGCAGCACCGAGAGCGCCTCGGGCCAGGCGATCTCGGGGAACGCATCGGGGCCGTACCGGCGCGAGGGAGACCTCAGGGCGGCGAGCACCTTGTCCGGGGTGATGGGCACCTCGTCGACGCGCACCTTCACGGCGTCGTGGACCGCGTTGGCCACCGCCGGCGGGATGGGAAGCAGCGGCCCCTGCCCCACTTCCTTGGCGCCGAAGGGCCCGTTCGGCTCCGGATCCTCGATCATGAACGTCTCGACGGGCGGCATGTCGAGGATGGTCGGTACCTTGTAGTCGAGCATCGAAGGCGCCCGGAGGACGAGCGAGCGGGAGAGCTTCGGGCTGAGCCGGCGGAGCTCGTGCTCCTCCATGAGCGCCTCGGCGAGCCCCATGTACACCGAGCCGATCGCCTGACCCTGCACCGACACGGGGTTGAGGCAGCGGCCGATGTCGTGGGCGAGCCAGACCTTCTCCACCTTGACGACCCCCGTCGGCTCGTCGACGTCCACCTCCACCACGGCGGCCGAGAAGGAGTAGGCCGGGGACGGTCCGACGCCGCCGCCCTTGTACCTGGCGGGCGGCGGCGGCGGGGCGTAGCTGCCCACCGTCCCGACGATGCCGCCCTGCGACTCGGCGCGCTGCACCGCCTCAGCGAAGGTGAGGCCGCGGTCGGGATCGGACACGTCGAAGACCCGGCCACCGGCGAAGCCGATCCGCTCCGGCCGCACCTCCAGCTCGACGGCGACGGCCGCCGCCAGCCGCTCCCGCGCCTTCTCGGCCGCCTCGATGGCGGCGTTCCCCATCATGAGCGTCACGCGCGAGCTGTAGCTGCCGAGGTCCACCGGCCCGAGCGCGGTGTCGCCGGTGAGCACGCGCACCTCCTCCGGCTGGAGCCCGAGCACCTCGGCCACGACGAGGGCGAGCACGTTGTCCGAGCCCTGGCCCACGTCGGCCGCGGCGCAGGAGGCGGTGACGCCGCCGCCGCGGTGGAGCAGGAGCTGCACGCCGCTGTGCGGGAGATCGCTGAAGTAGATGGAGAGCCCGGCGCCGCACATGTAGGCGGAGGAGGCGATCCCGAGGCCGCGCCCGCGGGGGAGCTTCCCGCGCCGCTCGTTCCAGCTCGAGGCCTTCACCACCGCCTCCAGGCACTTCACGAGCCCGGTCGTCCGGATCTTGATCCAGTTGGCGGTGAGGCTCTGCGGCGGGACGGCGTTCCGGATGCGCCAGGCGGCCGGGTCGATGCCGAGCTTCTCGCACATCTTGTCGATGTGCACCTCGAGCCCGAAGCGCGGCTGCGGCGTACCGTGGCCGCGCTTCGGGCCGCAGGGCGGCTTGTTGGTGAAGGTCCGGCAGCCGCGGAAGCGGTAGCGGTCCATCCGGTAGGTCGTGGTCTCGAGCGCGCCCGTGTACATCGTCGAGGCGGGCCCGTAGCTGCCGTAGGCGCCGCCGTCGAGCAGCGTCTCGATGGCGTGGCCCAGGATGCGGCCGTCCCGGGTGACGCCCGTCTTCATCCGCATGAGCACCGGGTGTCGGCCGCGGTGGCAGAAGAAGACCTCCTCGCGCGTGAGGGCGATCTTGACCGGCCTCCCGGTGATCATGGCCGCCTTCGCCGCCACGATCTCGTGGTTGAAGATGTCGGTCTTGCCGCCGAACCCGCCGCCCTGCGGCTGCGCGATGACCCGGAGCTGGCCGGGCGGGACCCCGAGCACCTTGGCCGCCGCGCGGTGGACGTAGTGCGGGCACTGGGTGCTGGAGGCGATGGTGACCCTGCCGTCCTGGTCGAGGTAGGCGAGGGTCGCGTGCTCCTCGAGAGGCAGGTGCGTGTTCCCCTGGTAGAAGAAGAGGTCCTCGACGACGAGATCGGCCTTCGCCATGGCGCCGGGGACGTCGCCGAAGTCGAAGGCGGCCAGCCGGTGGACGTTGCCGTGCTCGTTGTAGTCGTGGAGGCGCGCCGCGGAGTTCGCGAGCGCCTCCTCCGGCGAGGCGATGGTGTCGAGCGGCTCGTACGTCACCTCGACGAGCCGGGCCGCCTCCTGGGCCGTGAGCTCGTCCACCGCCACCACCGCCGCCACGGGATCGCCGACGAACCGCACCTTGTCGGTGCAGAGCGCGTGCTCGTCCTGCGAGACCGGCATGATCCCGTAGGGGACGGGGAAGAGCGCGCCGGTGAGGACCGCCTTGACGCCGGCCTCCGCCAGGGCGCGCGCGGCGTCGATCGCGACGATGCGCGCGTGCGGCACGGTGGAGCGCACGAGCTTCATGTGCAGCATGCCGGGCATGGAGAGGTCGTCCGTGAAGCGCGTCTCCGCGGTCACCTTGGCGCGGGCGTCGATGCGCCGGAGCGGCTTGCCGACGGCCCCGAACTCACTCCGGCTGGCCATGAGCGTCTCCTCGGACGACGGCGGGGAGCTTCGGGGGGAGCGGGTCGAGGCCGCGCATGACGCGGCCGGCGGACTCGACGGCGTCGTGAATCTGCAGGTAGCCGGTGCAGCGGCAGAGCTGACCGGCGAGCGCCTCGGCGATCTCCTCGCGCGTCGCGTCCGGCTTGCGGTCGAGGAGCCACTTCGCGGCGACGAGCATGCCGGGCGTGCAGTAGCCGCACTGCGCCGCGCCATGGTCGGCGAACGCGGCCTGGAGGGGGTGGAGGTTCGGGCCGTCGCGCAGCGCCTCCACGGTGGTGACCTCGCGGCCCTGGCACTCCACGGCGGCCACGAGGCACGACAGCGCCAGCTCGCCGTCCAGGAGCACCGCGCACGCCCCACACTCGCCCAGCTCGCAGCCGTGCTTGGTGCCGGTGAGGGCGAGATCCTCGCGCAGCACCTCGAGGAGCGTCTTGTAGGGCTCGACGAGGACGTCGCGGGCCTCGCCGTTGACGGTGAAGGCGAGCCGGAGCTTCTCCCGGGGCCCGGCCGTCAGCAAGACGAGTGAAGCGGCCATCTCTCCTCCGTGACCTGCCCGATCCGGCTCTGGACTAAATAGTAAATAGGTACCATAATACCCAATACGCTGACAACCCGGGTCGAGCGCCGCAGCGTCCGACCCTCCCTGAGGGTGCATCATGGAAATGTGGTAGACGACTACCGTTTTCCGCGAGACTCCGGCGTCGCGAGGGCGACGTGATCGCGATCAAGGTTCCGCGGTGCCCTCCCTGCGTATTCCTGTCGCACCAGTGAGGGGGGATTCGGAGGCCGCTTCCATGAGGAAGCCGAGCTCGCTGACTCCCGCGGTGCCGAGCGATCTGCGTGCCCGCGTGCACTTCTGCGCGGAGACAGGCCAGATCTGGCTGCACGAGCACCGGATGCTGCTCGTGCACGCCGAGGCCCAGGCCGGGCTGCGCAAGGAGCTCATCGACACGCTGGGGCTGGAGCGGGCGCGCGGACTGCTCATGCGCATGGGCTATGCCTCCGGCATGCGCGACGCCGAGCTGGTGCGGGCCGAGAGCGGGGACGACCTCGAGGCCTTCATGACCGGGCCCCGCCTGCACGCGCTGGAGGGGATCGTGCGGGTGACGCCCATCCGCCTCGACTTCGAGCGCGGCGGCGCGCGGTTCTCGGGCGAGTTCCTGTGGGAGAACTCCTGGGAGGGCACCTGGCACCGCCGCGACTTCGGCGTGCACCACGAGCCGGTCTGCTGGACCCAGATCGGCTACGCCTGCGGCTACACCTCCGCCTTCATGGGCCGGCCGATCCTCTACAAGGAGGTGGAGTGCGTCGGCGCCGGCGCCGAGCACTGCCGCATCGTGGGCAAGCCGGTGGAGGAGTGGGACGACGCGCAGGACCACCTGCGCTACCTCAGCGCCGACAGCATCGGCGAGCAGCTGCTGGATCTTCAGACCCAGCTCGCCCAGCTCCGTTCCAGCCTGGACGAGCGCGAGTCGCCCGCCTCCGACATGGTGGGGACCTCGCCCGCCTTCCGCGCCGCCCACGGGCTCCTGCGCAAGGCGGTGCCGACCGACATCACCGTCCTCCTCCTCGGCGAGACCGGCGTCGGCAAGGAGAAGTTCGCGCGCTACCTCCACGAGCACGGCCCGCGCGCGCGGGCGCCCTTCGTGGCCGTGAACTGCGCCGCCCTGCCGCCCGAGCTGGTGGAGGCCGAGCTCTTCGGCGTCGAGAAGGGCGCGTACACCGGCGCCGCATCCTCCCGCCCCGGTCGCTTCGAGCGCGCCCACGGCGGCACGCTCTTCCTGGACGAGGTGGGCGACCTGCCGCTGCCGGCGCAGGCGAAGCTCCTGCGCGTCCTGCAGGAGGGCGAGCTGGAGCGCCTGGGCGACGGGCGGACGCGCAAGATCGACGTCCGGCTGGTGGCGGCGACGAACGCCGACCTGGCACGGCTCGTGAAGGAGAAGCGGTTCCGGTCGGACCTCTACTACCGGCTCAACGCCTTCCAGGTCTCGATGCCTCCGCTGCGCGATCGCCGGGAGGACGTGCCGCTCCTTGCCAAGCGCTTCCTCGCCACCTTCTCCGCCATGCACCAGAAGCGGCTCCTCGGGTTCTCCGACAAGGCCAAGAGGGCGCTCCTCGCCCACGGCTGGCCGGGCAACATCCGCGAGCTGCAGAACACGGTCGAGCGCGGCGTCATCCTCGCCCCGCACGGCGGGCACGTGGAGATCGAGCACCTCTTCGCCGCGCAGGAGGGCCCGGAGGCGCACGAGATCGGTCTCGACCGGAACGGCGCCCTCGACCTCGACGCGACCGGCCCGCTCCACAGCCTGTGCGAGGCGGTGCTCGACGGCGCGGTCTCGCTCGACGCGGTCGAGGCCATGCTGCTCGAGAAGGCCGTGGACCGGGCGCGCGGCAATCTCTCCTCCGCGGCGCGCCTGCTGGGGATGACCCGGCCCAAGCTCGCCTATCGCCTGCGCCGGCTGCAGGAGGAGGCGCAGGGCGGCGCCCCCGCGGCCGCAGCCGTGGCCGCGGCCGCAGCGATGACCGCGGCCCCAGCGGAGACCGCGGCGGAGGCGGTGCCTGCCCTCGGGCGCGCGCTGAAGCCGGTGCTCGCCTGAGCGGCGCGATGGACGAGGCGCTGCGGGAGCGGGTCCTCGCCTACCTGGGCGCTCACCACGTGCTGACGCTCGCCACGGCCGGTCCGGACGGGCCCTGGGCGGCGGCCGTCTTCTACGTCCACGACGGGCTCACCCTCTACTTCCTCTCCTCGCCCACGAGCCGGCACGCGCAGCACCTGG
>DASTGH010000164.1:0-11063 GCA_035719345.1 Anaeromyxobacteraceae bacterium | reverse complement strand
GGTGAGTTTGAGCGGGTGCGGCGGGCTCGCGGGCGGGCGGCGGGGGAGGGGTGGGCGACGCCGCGGGCAGGCGCGGCGACGGGGCGGGCGCAGGCGGCGGCTCGGGAGGCGCCAGCTCCTCGTCGATGACCTCGGGGGCGGCCACCTGGGCGACGGCGGCGGCCGGCGCGGCGACGAGGGCGGCGAGGAGGAAGGCGAGGCGCGGGGACGCCATCACGGCGCGGCGATGCTAGCACGCGGTCCCCGCGGTAGAAGGTGTGCGACCATGCCCACACCTGCCGAGGCGATCGACCGGCTCCTCGCGATCATGGCCCGCCTGCGCGGACCCGATGGCTGTCCCTGGGACAGGGAGCAGACGCTGGCGTCGCTCCGCCCCTACGTCCTCGAGGAGACGTACGAGGTGCTCGAGGCGATCGACCTCGGCGATCCGCGCGAGCACTGCGAGGAGCTGGGCGACCTCCTCCTGCAGATCGTCTTCCAGGCGCAGCTGGCGCGCGAGGCCGGGCAGTTCGCGTTCGAGGACGTGGCCGAGGCGATCTCGAACAAGCTCGTCTCCCGCCATCCGCACGTGTTCGGCGACGCGGACGTGAAGGATGCGGAGGGCGTCCTCCGCCAGTGGGCCGAGCTGAAGCGCAAGGAGAAGGTCGCCAAGGGCGGCGGCAAGAGCGTGCTCGAGGGCGTGCCACGCGAGCTGCCGGCCCTGGCCCGCGCCGACCGACTCACCGAGAAGGCGAGCCGCATCGGCTTCGACTGGCCGGACGCCGCCGGCGCCCGCGCCAAGGTGGACGAGGAGCTCGGCGAGCTCGACGCCGCCCTCGCCTCCGGCGACCGCGCCGACATCGAGCACGAGCTGGGCGACGCGCTGTTCGCGCTCGCGAACCTCGCCCGCAAGCTGCAGCTCGCGCCGGAGGAGGCGCTGCGGGGCGCGGTGGGGCGCTTCATCGCGCGCTTCGAGCACGTGGAGCGCGGGCTGGCGGCCGCGGGCGTCGCGCACGGCAAGGCCACGCTCGAGCAGATGGACCGGCTCTGGGAGGAGGCGAAGGTCCTCCTCGCGCGCGAGCGCAAGCCTACATCGCCGTAGCGACACCCACCCTGGAGCGGCTCTCCACAGCCTTTGTGGAAAGTCCGTGTACAAATCTGTGGCTAGGGGCTTCCGACACCGCATTTTCACGGGATCGCCGCGAGCTGCTGCACGATGCAGCACGACAAAGCCGTCGTCGCCGCGGCATGTTACGGGCCGGTATTCACTTTCTTGATCACGATGTGCCCGCTGGCACGCCTTGCGCGGGGCCCGGCTTCCGCCCAAGGTGGATAACTCCGCGACGCGGTGCTCGCGGAACCCGCGTCACGCGCGGGGGCGAGCGGCAGGCCCGGCGCGCGCCCTAGAGCCGCGCGGGCTCCCGGGGCGCCCGTCCAGCGCAGCCGCGCGGCTCTAAGGCCCGCCGCGCAGCGCCGGGTCCCGACCCTGGGCGCTGGCCGCGCGGCGCCGCCCGCGTTTGCCGCGGCGCGCCAGGCCGCGCTCGCCACCGCCGGTGCAATGCCCTCGCCGCTTGACTCGGCCGCGGGCGAGCGGTACACGACGCCACCCTTAACCCGCGATTCTGGAGAGCGAAGTTGGCCAACACCCGTTCAGCCGAGAAGCGCAACCGCCAGGCCGCCAAGCGCCGCGCCCGCAACGTGCGGGTCCGCACCGCTCTCAAGACGTCGGTGAAGAAGGCCCGCGAGGCCGTGCTCCAGGGCGGCGAGGCCCTCAAGGCGCCGGTGCAGGCCGCGATCCGGGTGCTCGACCGCGCCGCCTCCAAGGGCATCATCCACAAGAACGCCGCCGCGCGCCGCATCTCGCGGCTCGCCAAGGCGGCCGCCAAGGCCGCCGCCCCGAAGGCGTAGGTCCCGCGAACCCCGGGCGCCGCGCGCGCCCGGCCACGCCGACGCGCTCAGCGCTCGAACCGCTCGAGCAGCTCTCGCGCCGCGGCGTCCGCCGCGCGCCGGAGCGCCACGCGCCGGCGCCCCTCGCTCTCCAGCGGGTCGAGCCCGGCGAGCCAGTCCTCGGCGCGGGCGACGCGCCCCTCTCCGAGCACGGCCGCGCCGGCGCGCAGCTGCGCCGAGACGGTGAGCACGAGCCGGTACGACGAGCCGTTCGGGCTGGCCGCGAAGAAGGTCACGTCCTCGATGACGCCCTCGAGCCGCGCCGGCGCGTCGGCGCCCCCGTCGGCACCGCGCCGCGCCAGCTCCCGGCGGACGGCGGAGGCGACGAGCGCGCCGGCCTCGGCATCGGAGGTGCGGTTCTCGAACGGCCGGACGAACACCTGCGTTGCGGGCGCGGGGAGGCGCGGCTCGCCGGCGCGGAGGGCGTAGCCGCAGGAGGCGAGGAGGAGCGCGGCGAGCGTCGCGCCAGCCACCGACTCCCTCGCCCCGCGCCAGCGGGGAGAAGGACTGTGCCGGTGCGAGGTCACCCCACCACGAAATTGATGAGGCGCTTCGGGACGAAGACGACCTTGCGGACCGTCTTCCCCGACATGTGGCTCCTCACCTTCTCCTCGGCCTCGGCCAGCGCGCGCACCTCGGCCTCGCCGGCCCCGGCCGCCGCCTTCACCTCGCCGCGCAGCTTGCCGTTCACCTGCACCGCGATGGTGACGGTGTCGGCGACCACGAGCGCCGGATCGAACGCCGGCCACGGCTCCTCGGCGAGGAGGCGGTCCCGCGCCGGCGCGCCGAGCACCTCGTGCCACAGCTCCTCGGCCACGTGCGGCGCGAAGGGGGCGAGCAGCGCGGCGAAGGCGACGAGCGCCTCGCGCACGGCGGCGCGCCCGGCACCGTCCGCCGGCTCGTAGGCGGAGAGGTCGTTGAGGAGCTCCATGAGCGCGGCGATCCCGGTGTTGAACTTGAGGTCGCCCTCCAGCCCCTGCGTGACCTTCTGGATGGTGCGGTGGGTGCGCCGCCGCAGCTCGAGCGCGTCGCCGGAGGCGGTGGCGAGCGCGGGCTCCGGCGCGCCGAAGCACGCCTGGCGCGCGTGGAAGAGGCGCCAGACGCGCGTCAGGAAGCGGAAGAGCCCGTCCACCTGCTCGTCGGACCAGTCGATGTCCTTCTCCGGCGGCGCGGCGAAGAGCATGAACAGGCGCACCGTGTCGGCGCCGTACTTGCGGACCATGGGGCCGGGCGCGACCACGTTGCCCCAGCGCTTCGACATCTTCCGCCCGTCCGGCCCGTTGACGATGCCCTGGGTGACGAGCCGGGTGCAGGGCTCGGCCGAGGGCACCAGCCCGAGCTCGTGCATGACCCGGTTCCAGAAGCGGAAGTAGAGCAGGTGCATGACCGCGTGCTCGGGCCCGCCCACGTACACGTCGATGGGGATCCAGCGCCGCGCCAGCGCCGGGTCGAACGGCCGCGTGTCGTCCTTCGGGGACAGGTAGCGCGCGTAGTACCAGGAGGAGTCGACGAACGTGTCCATCGTCTCCGTCTCGCGGCGCGCCGGCTTCCCGCAGCGCGGGCAGGTCGTGTGCAGGAATGCGGGCACCTTGGCGAGCGGTGGCTCGCCGGTCCCGGTGATGAGCGCCTCGGGCGGCAGCTTCACCGGGAGATCGCGCTCCGGCACCGGGACCGCCCCGTGCTCGTCGCAGTAGATGATGGGGATGGGCGTTCCCCAGTAGCGCTGGCGGGAGAAGCCCCAGTCGCGCAGGTGCCAGCGGACGGTCGCGTCGCCGAAGCCGCGCGCCTTCGCGTCGGCGCTCATCCGCCGCCGCGCCTCGGCGCTGGGGAGCCCACCGTAGGGCCCCGACGCCTCGAGCACGCCGTCGTCCGTGTAGGCGCGCTCCAGGCGGTCCCCGGCCGGGAGCCGGTCGCCCTGCGCCGGCTGGATGACCGTGCGGACGGGCAGCCCGTACTTGCGGGCGAACTCGAAGTCACGCTGGTCGTGCGCGGGCACGCTCATGACCGCGCCCGTGCCGTACTCCGCCAGCACGAAGTTCGCGACCCACACCGGGACGCGCTCGCCGTCGTACGGGTTCACGGCGTGTGCACCGGTGAAGACGCCCTCCTTGGGCGCACCCTCCCCCGTGCGCTCCGCCGGGTCGAGCTTGCGCATCCGCTCCGCGAAGGCGCGCACCTCGGCCAGGCGCTCGGGGCGGGTCAGCTTCGCGACCATGGGGTGATCGGGCGCGAGCACGACGTAGGTGCAGCCGTAGATCGTGTCGACGCGGGTGGTGAAGACCTTCACCCGCTCGTCCGACCCCTCGATGGCGAAGTCGACCTCGGCGCCCTCGCTCCGACCGATCCAGTTGCGCTGCATCGTCGTGACGCGCTCGGGCCAGGCGGAGAGCTCCGAGAGACCGTCGAGCAGCGCCTGCGCGTAGGCGGTGATGCGGAACGCCCACTCCGGGATCACCTTCTCCAGCACCGGCGAGTGGCAGCGCTCGCAGACCTGCTTCCCGTCCTCGTCCAGCACCTGCTCGTTGGCGATGACGGTGAGGCAGCCCGTGCACCAGTTGGCCTTGCCCTGGCGCCGGTAGACGAGCCCCTTCTTCAGCATCTCGAGGAAGAACCACTGGTTCCACTTGTAGTACGACGGGTCCGCGGTGACGATCTCGCGCTCCCAGTCGAACGAGTAGCCGAGCGACTTCATCTCGCTGCGGAACGCGACGATGTTCTCGGCGGTCCGCTCGGCGGGGTGCTTGCCGTCCTTGATGGCGGCGTTCTCGGCGGGGAGGCCGAGCGCGTCGAAGCCGATGGGGTGCAGGACGTCGTGCCCGCGGTTCCGCAGGAACCGGGCGAGCGCGTCGCCGATCGTGTACACGCGGGCGTGGCCCATGTGCATGGCGCCCGACGGGTACGGAAACATCTCCAGGACGTACCGCTTCTCGGCCCCGGCGCGCCGGCCGGCGCGGAAGGCGCCCGCCTCCTCCCACCGCCTCTGCCAGCGCGCCTCGATGGACTGCGGCTCGTAACGCTCGTTCATGGACATGATGGCTCTCGGAGCGGCGCATCCTAGCCCAGGCTCCAAGCTGCCGTCATTCCTAACGGAGCCCCCGGCCGCCGCGCGCCGCGGCGGGCCGGGGCTCCCGCGACCGCCGTCGCCCTGGCGGGCCCCCGCGATCGCTCGGCGTCGAGGGCACCCCACGCGCCCTGACGCCTTTCAAGGCTATGGACTCGGGGACGGACGGACAGTCCCGGACGATCGGGACAGCGGTGCGGCCATCCGGGGTGACGGAAAAGAGAGAGCCCCGGCTCCTCGCGGGGCCGGGGCTCTCTGGACGGTCGAGCCGGTGTTGCTACCGTCCTCCGACTACCGGCGCGTCACCACGCCGTAGAGCACGCCGCTGGCGGCGGTCGTCGTGCCGGCCGGAGCCGTGCTGTTCGACGACTGGCAGGTGAAGACGTTCGTGGCATCGGGCCCGGCGACGCCGGCCGCGACCAGCTGGAACTTGCCGGCCGTGTCGATGAGCTGCGTGCCGATCTTCGGGCCGACCGCGACGCCCTTCCCGACCCAGCAGGTGACGGTGCTCGTCGTGAGCGTCGGGCCGAACCAGTTCGTCGAGCCGACGATCGTCCACTGGCCGGTCGAGACGCGGTAGTCCGCCTTGGAGAGCGAGAGCGTCTCGGCGCCGCCCTCGACCACGATGCTGACCGTCGCGGCCGCCGAGGCGGTGCCGGCCGTGTTGGCGACCGTGTAGCGGAAGCTGTCCGCACCGGCGTAGCGGAGCGCCGGCGTGTAGGTGACCGTGCCGTCTGCGTTCGCGACGGCCGTGCCGTGCAGCGGGGCGGTGACGATGGTCACCGACGCGGGGTTGATGGTCGTGCCAGCCGCGGCGAAGTCGTTCGCGATCACGCTCACGGTGCGGCCGGCGAGCACGGTCGAGTTCTGGAGCACGGCGAAGCTGTCGGCGTTGGCGGTCGGGGCGACGGCGACGAAGCGGACGGTGGCGGTGACCGTGGCGACGTTCGTGAACTTGCCGGTCGCGTCCTGCGCCACGTACGAGAACGTGTCGGTGCCCGAGAAGTTGAGCGCCGGCTTGTAGGTGATGACGCCGCCCGCGCCGCTCGTGGCGGTGCCGTTCGCCGCCGGGACGACGACGAAGGCCGCGGCGACGGGCAGCGCCACCACGTCGTTGGCGGCCGGGCTGAACGTGAACGTCCCGTTCATGTCGACGGTGATGGCGTCGGCGACGGCGACGGGGGCGGGCGCTCCGATGTTGAGGAGGTTCGGGAGCACGAGCACGTCCTCGGTGTGCGAGCCGCCGGCGCTCGAGGCCACCGTCACGTCCTGCGGCCAGAGGCCGGAGAGGACCGTGGAGTACGAGCCGGCCGCCATGGGGCCGCCGACCGGGCCGAGGACCGAGAGGAGCGGCGGGGCGACCTGGTCGCTGGAGGCGGCGGTGACCTTGAGCGTCTTGGTGAGCGAGTCGAAGGTGGCGGAGGAGACGGCGACGAGGTCGGAGACGCCGGCGCTGGTGGCGGAAGCGGGGACGTCGGTCACGTTGGTCACGGTGATCGAGGCGGGCGGGATGACGCCGGGGGCGAGCTCGACGTGCGAGATGTAGCGGCCCGCGCCGTCGGTGATCATCTGCGTGGTGGGCAGGTCGGCGCCGCTGACGATGAGCTGCTTGCCCGGCGCGGTGTTGGCGAAGACGTCGATCGAGGTCACGCCGGTGGCGGCGTCACGCGAGTACGAGGAGCGGGTGATGCGCAGCGGCGTGGGGATGGGCGCCGTGTAGAGCTGGCCGAGCACGTTGGCGAGCGGCGTCTGGACGAAGTCGTCGCCCACGCCCGAGATGTTCGAGCCGGTGGGGCCGTCCACGCGGAGGAAGTTCGTGCCGAAGGGCGATCCGGTGAAGGTGTGCGCGAGGTTCGGGTCGCCGAGGAACTGCTCGACCACGCCGGTCGGGGTGGTGACGTTCAGCGTGAAGCCCGGGTCGACGAAGTCCCACGCCGGGAACGGGCCGACGCGGCCCTTCAGCGCCACGCCGAACTGGGCGGGGACGAGGCCGACGTCCTCGGTGAAGAACACGGCGCGCGGCCCGGGCTGGACGTCCGGGAAGATGTCGACGCCGTAGGGATGCGTGACCTTGTAGGTGCCGGGAACGGTGGCGCTGATGACGACGCGGATGCGGGCGAACACCATCTCGTCGCCCTTCACCGGCGTGCCGTTCACGTAGGCGGACTCGAGCGCGGCCAGGTACTTCACGCTGAACCCGGGGCCGCTCGCCGACAGGACGAGGTCCGAGTAGAAGAACTCGTCGCCGAGGTTGCCGGCGTAGCCCGCCGGGTTCGGGACGATGGGGAAGCACATCGGCGTGCCCGGCGCGTTGGGCGAGTCGGAGGTGGAGAGGCAGGACTGGAGCGGCACCCCGTTGAGGTCGCGGTACCAGGTCGGGAAGTTGGTGCGGGCGCTGATCGGACCGAAGTCCTGCAGGACGGCGTGAGCGGGCGCTGCGTACACCACGAGCGCGATCGCCGCGGTGAGCGACGAGAGACGACGAGCCATTTTGTGAGCCTTCCTTGAGAGTTCGCCGAAGGATCCAGGGAGCCGTCCCGGGTGCCCTTCTGCGGAGCCGGTGAGGATGTCCCCCCTCACCACGCCTCGATGACACCGGGTGTCGCCGCCGCGATCATCCCGTGAGGCTCCGACGCTCGACCAAGGGATCCCCAAATGGAGCGCCCCGGTCCCTCGCGGGGCCGGGGCGCTCGGACGATGCGTTGCTGCGACTTCCTGCGCCCGCTTCGCTACCGGCGCGTCACCACGCCGTAGAGGACGCCGCTGGCCGCCGTCGTCGTGCCGGCCGGGGCCAGGCTGTTCGACGTCTGGCACGTGAAGATGTTCGTCGCGTCGGGAGCCGGCGTGGTGAGCGGCGGCGGGACCAGGGCGAACTTGCCCGCCGTGTCGATCGGTGCGGTGCCGATGAGCGGCCCGGCCGTGCCGCCCGTGCCCTTGCCGACCCAGCACGTCACCGTCGTGTGCGTGAGGGTCGGGCCGAACCAGTTCGTCGAGGCGACGATGTTCCACTGGTTCTTCGAGACCGTGAAGTCGGAGCGGGTGGCCGTGAGCGTCTCAACGGTGCCCTCGACCACGATGTTCACCGTCGCCGGGGCCGAGCGCGTGCCGGCCGTGTTGGCCACCGTGTAGGCGTAGCTGTCGGCGCCGATGTAGTTGAGCGCCGGCGTGTACGTGACCGTGCCGTTGGCGTTGGCGACGGCGGTGCCGTGGAGCGGCGGCGTGCTGATGAGGACCGACGCCGCGTTGATCGTGGTGCCCGAGGCGGCGACGTCGTTCGCGACCACGTTGACGGCGCGGCCGGCGAGCGGGGTCACCGTGTTCCTGACGATGGCGAAGTCGTCACCGACCGCGACCGGCGCCGCGGCGAAGAACGGCACGTTGACCGTGACCGTGCCGGCGTTGGAGACGGCGCCCGTGGAGTCGATCACCACGTACTGGAAGCTGTCGGGCGGCACCGCCCCGCCGGAGAAGAAGTTGAGGGCCGGGGTGTAGGTGACCGCGCCCGCCGCGCCGACGGCGACGCTGCCGTGCCCGGGCGGCGTGATGATGACGAGCGAGCCGAAGGTCGCCGGGGCCAGGATGGAGAGCTGCGGCGCCGCGCCGAGCGGCAGGAGGATGGCCGTGTTCTCGTTGGTCGTCCACACGCTGGACACGACCGTCGGCTGCGGCAGGACCGCGTCGGTCAGGCCGGGGAGGACGAGGACGTCATCGGTGTCGAGGCCGCCGGCGCTGGAGCTGATGGAGATGTTGAGCGGGGGCAGCGTGCCGGCCGGGACGACGGTGCTGTAGGCGCCCGCGGTCATGAGGCCGCCGAGCGGGCCGTCGACGGCCAGGATCGGGCCCGGGGCGAGCGTGTCGCTGGAGACGGCGTTCACGGTGAGCTGCTTGGTGAGCGAGTCGAACGTCGAGGTGGTGATGTTGACCCGGTCGACGAGGGCCTGCGAGACGCCGTTGGCCGGCACCGAGGTGGTGTTCGTGACCGTGACGGCGGCGGGCGGGACGGCGGTGGCCGGCATCTCCACGTGCGCGAAGAAGTTGCCGAGCGCGTCGCCCTTCATCTGGACGCTGGGCATGCCCGCGCCGGTGAGGATCATCTGGCTGCCGGGCGCCGACTTGGCCGCGACGTTGATGCCGATCGTGGTCGCGTTGCGCGTGTAGTACGACTTCGAGATGGTGAGGGGCGTCGGGATGGGCGCCGTCCACTTCTGGCCCACCACGTTGCCGAGCGGCGACTGGATGAAGTCGTTGCCGACGCCGTCCAGGTTCGAGCCGACCGGGCCGTCGACGCGGACGAAGTTCGTGCCGAACGGGCTGCCCGTGTAGGTGTGGTTGAACGCGGGGTCACCGACGAACTGCTCGGTCACGCCGGTGGGGCTCGTCACGTTCAGCGTGAGGCCGGGATCGACGAAGTCCCACTGCACGAAGGGGCCGATGCGGCTCTGGAGGGCGAGGTCGAAGTTGCCGGTGATGCCGAGCGGGATGTCCGAGGTGAAGAAGACGGCGCGGGGCCCGAGGTCCGCCGGGGCGACCTTGAAGATCTCGACGCCGAACGGATGCGTCACCTTGTAGGTGCCCGCGATCTGCGTCGCGATCGTGATGCGGATGCGGCCGAACACGATCTCCTGGCCGTGGATCGGGGTCGGGCCCGGGAGGTAGGTGGCCTCGAGCGCCGCGATGTAGCGGAGGCTGAACCCGCCACCGCCGGTGCCGGCCTTGGCCAGGTTGACGTTCAGGTCGTTGTAGAAGATCTCGGGGCCGACGTTGCCGGCGAAGCCCGCCGGGTCGGGGTTGAGGGGGAAGCACATCGTCCCCGCCACGCCGTTGGGCGAGGGGGACTGGGAGAGGCACTCCTTGAGGGCGAGGCCGTTCAGGTCCCGGTACCACTGCGGAAAGAGGAGCGTGGGATCCCCGGGACCGCGGTCGAGGAGGACCGCGTGCGCCGGGAGCGAGGCGAGCGTGACCAGGGCCGCTGCGCAAGCGCGCAGCAGCGAGCGACGAGTCTTCATGTGAGGAGCCCTTGCGATGTTCTCGAAGGAGACGTTCAGGGAGCCGACCCGGAGCGCTCCTACGAAGCCGGGGTGGGACGCGCGCCCACCCATGCCCGGTCAGACCCGTTCGAAGTCTGGAGCGGGCGTCCCACGAGCCTGGGAACCCCATGCGGTCGTTCACGAAAAGTGAGCCCCGGTTCCGCCTGGAACCGGGGCTCCATGTGACGCCGCAGTGCCCGCCGATCGCTAGCGGCGCGTCACCACGCCGTACAGGACGCCGCTCGCCGCCGTCGTGGTGCCGACCGGCGCCGGGCTGTTCGACGACTGGCAGGTGAACACGTTCGTGGCGTCAGGGCCGGCGACACCGGCCACCACGAGCTGGAAGGCGCCCGCCGTGTCCACGAGCTGCGTCCCGATCTTCGGGCCCACGCCGACGCCGCGGCCGACCCAGCAGGTGACGGTCGTGGTGGTGAGCGTCGGGCCGAACCAGTTCGTCGAGCCGACGATGGTCCACTGGCCCGTCGAGACGCGGTAGTCCGCGCGCGTGAGGGAGAGCGTCTCGCTCGCGCCCTCGACCACGATGTTCACCGCCGCCGGCGCGGAGACGGCGCCCGCCGTGTTCGCCACCGTGTAGCGGAAGCTGTCCGCGCCGACGTAGCGGAGCGCCGGCGTGTAGCTCACGGTGCCGTCGGCGTTGAGCACGGCCGTGCCGTGCAGCGGCGCGGTCACGATCGTCACCGAGGCCGGGTCGATGGTCGTCCCGACGGCGGCGAAGTCGTTCGCGATCACGCTCACGGTGCGGCTGCCGGGCGCCGTCGAGTTCTGGATCATCGCGAAGCTGTCGGTGTTGGCGGTGGGCGCGACGGCGACGAAGCGGACGGTGACCGTGACGGTGGCGACGTTCGTGAACTTGCCGGTCGCGTCCTGCACCACGTAGGAGAACGTGTCGGGAGCCGACCCGGAGCCGTCCTGCGAAGCCCGGGTGAGCCTGTCGTGCTCACCCGCACTCATCGTGACCCCCGTTCTCTCCGTGAAGAGCGTCCCGTGAACAGGGGACCCTCGATGGTGGTCGCAGGCGCGCAACCCGT
>DASTGH010000163.1:0-8190 GCA_035719345.1 Anaeromyxobacteraceae bacterium | reverse complement strand
CACGTTTGCGGTTTCCGGGAGGAATTCGAACGACCCGCCCGCCGCGAGCTTTCGATAACGGTCGGCGCGCTTTTGCAAAAGGGATTGCCTGGTCCCCTCGAAGTTGCGGTGCAGCTCCTCCACGAAAGCCAGCGCGGGTTTGGAAAGGATTTCGGGGTGGCCGGATCCGTTGACTTCGATCATAGGAAGACGGGATCGAGCACAAACGCGGTCCGGCTTCAAGGGGGACCGCAGTAACGGGCTCTCCCATCCGACGAAAGAGCGGGGGCTTACGTACGCCGACGCCAAACCGTGGTTTCGTGGAGCGAAACCCGTTTACGGAACCACCAGGACAGTGCACGACCGCGCCCCGTGGGCGCCGATGACGAGCGCCTGCTCGATGTCGGCCGTCTTGCTCGGGCCGGCGATGAAGAGGCCGTAGGCGACGGGCCGCGCCGCGATCCGGGCGTACGCCTCGTGCATGTCCTGCACCACCGCCGACGCGGGCACCACCAGCACCAGGTGCTCGGTGATGACGAACACCGCGCGCTGCGGCAGCTCGGCGGCGGCGACCCACACCGCGCCGTTCTCGGCGACCGCCAGCTCGCCGGGCAGGACCGCCACGTCGAGCCCCTCCAGCTCGCGCGGCGCGCCGACGGTGGCGAGATCCACGCTCCCCTCCCCCACCCCGGCGACGAGCGAGACCGTCCGCTTCGCGCCGCGCCAGGGCTCGAGCTCCCGCAGGGCTCGGTCCGCGGCGGCCAGGTCGGGGACGCGCAGGCAGGTGCCGCCCACCGCCGCCAGCGCCTCGACGTAGCGCGCCGGCGGGTCCGCGAAGCGCGCCCCGAGCGCCGACAGGTCGGGGAGCGGCACCTCGCGCGGCGCGTTCCGCCGCAGCGCCGAGAGGAGGTCCTCACGCGTGGCCACGGTGCCTCCGGTAGAGGTCGCGGAAGCTCTCGCGCGGCATGGGGGGCAGCTCGCGCTGGCGACCCCAGGTGTTGGCGCGGGCGTAGAGGACGCCGCGCGGGAGGAGCGGCACGGCGCGCCGCAGCAGCCAGCCCGCGAGCCGGTAGAGCCAGACGAAGCGGAGCACGAGGCCGAGCAGCCGCATCGCGGTGCGCTTCGGCCACGGCAGGAGGCCGCGGCGCGTGATCTCGCGCCGCCAGGCGAGGATCTCGTGGTGGAGGTCGATGCGCACCGGGCAGACGTCGCTGCAGGAGCCGCAGAGCGACGAGGCGAAGGGCAGCGAGCGGTGGGCGGCCGCGTCGCGGCCGGGCGCCAGGATGGTGCCGATGGGCCCCGGCACGATCCAGCCGTAGCTGTAGCCGCCGCTGCGCCGGTAGACGGGGCAGGTGTTCATGCACGCGCCGCAGCGGATGCAGGAGAGCGAGCGCCGGAAGACGGGATCGGCGAGCTGCCGGGAGCGGCCGTTGTCGACGACGACGATGTGCAGCTCGCCGCCGGGGCGCGGGCCGTGGAAGTGGGTGGTGTAGGTGGTCACCGGCTGGCCGGTGGCGCTCCGCGCCAGCAGCCGCACGAAGACGGCGAGGTCCTGCCGCCGCGGCACGAGCTTCTCCACGCCCATGCAGGCGATGTGGATGGGCGGCACGGTCGTGCCCATGTCGGCGTTGCCCTCGTTCGTGCAGACCACGACGCCGCCGGTCTCGGCGATGGCGAAGTTCACGCCGGTGAGGCCCGCCCCCGCCTCGAGGAAGCGCTGCCGCAGGTGATGGCGCGCCGCCTCGGTGAGCGCCTTGGGATCCGCCAGGCCCTCCGGCGTGCCCAGCTCGCGGTGGAACAGCTCGCCGATGTCCTCCTTCTTGAGGTGGATGGCGGGCAGCACGATGTGCGAGGGCGGCTCGTGCCGGAGCTGCACGATGCGCTCGCCGAGGTCGGTATCGGTGACGGTGATGCCGCGCGCCTCGAGGTAGGGGTTGAGGTGGCACTCCTCGGTGAGCATCGACTTCGACTTCACCAGGCGCGTCACCCCGCGCTCCGAGAGGATGCGGTGGACGATGGCGTTGTGCTCGGCCGCGTCCCTGGCGAACCACACCTTCGCCCCGAGCGCGGTGGCGTTTCGCTCGAACGCCTCCAGGTAGTCGGCGAGGCGCGAGAGCGTGTGGGCCTTGATCCCCTCGGCGGCGGCGCGCAGCGCCTCCCAGTCCGGCACGCCCTCCGAGGCGAGGTCCCGCTTCTTGCGCACCCACCACAGCGCCTGGTCGTGCCAGTGGGCGCGCGCGTCGTCGGCGATCCAGCGCGCGGCGGCGGTGGCGTGGTCGACCGGCCGCTCGGCCTTGCCCGTCGCGCTCGGCTCGCTCATATGGCCTCCGCCTGGTCGAGCACCTCGGCCAGGTGCAGCACGCGCAGCGGCTTCCGCCCGCGGCGGGCGAGGCCGTCGAGGTGCATGAGGCAGCTCATGTCCACGCCGGTGACGACCTCGGCGCCCGCCTTCTCGTGATCGGCGAGGCGGTCCTTGCCCATCATGCAGGAGACCGCCTCCTCCGCGACCGCGAAGGTCCCGCCGAAGCCGCAGCACTCGTCGGGGCGCGTCAGCTCGACGAGCTGGATGTCGCGCAGCTCGCCCAGCAGCAGCTTCACCTTGTTGAAGGGCGGGATGCGCCGCTCCGAGCCGGAGCCGAGCCGCAGCTCGCGCAGCCCGTGGCAGCTCTGGTGCAGCCCGACCCGGTGCGGGAACCGGCCCTCGACCCGCGGCAGCTTGAGGACGTCCACCAGGAACTCGCACAGCTCGAAGGTGGAGCGCTTCAGGTGCTCGAAGCCGGGCTGCCCGGCGAGGAACTCGTCGTAGTGGTTCCGCACCATCGACACGCAGCTGCCGGAGGGGGCGACCACGTACTCGTAGCCGCGGAAGAGGCGCAGGAACCGCTCCGCCAGCGGCCGCGCCTCCGCGGCGCAGCCCGAGTTCGCCATAGGCTGTCCGCAGCAGGTCTGCTCCTCCGGGTACTCGGCGCGGACGCCGTGGCGCTCGAGCACGCGCAGCGTCGCCATCCCCACCTGCGGGTAGAGCTGCTCGACGTAGCAGGGGATGAAGAGCCCGACGGTGAGCATGGCGCGTTCCCCATAGCCCTGGAAGGCGACGGGCGCCTCGCGGGGGCAGCGAGGCCACCCGCGAGACGCCCGGATCCGGACCTCGCCGGCGCTAGTGCGCCGCCGGGATGCCGCCAGGCGGCAGCGCCGGGATGACGCCGGGGAAGACGTAGGCCTGCAGCAGCACGAGGACGCCCACCAGGCAGGCGAGCACGAGCGAGTGCCAGAACACGTAGCGGAGGATCTCGCCCTCCTTCCCGTGCTGGCCGGTGGCGACGCCCGCCACGACGATGCTCTGCGCGTCGATCATCTTCCCCATGACGCCGCCGGACGAGTTCGAGGCGGCGGCCAGGATCGGGCTCATCCCGATCTGCTGGGCGGAGACCACCTGCAGGTTCCCGAAGAGCACGTTCGAGGACGTGTCCGAGCCGGTGAGCGCCACGCCCAGCCAGCCGAGGATGGGCGAGAAGAAGGGGAAGAGCGCGCCGGTGGAGGCGAAGGCGAGGCCCATGGTCGTGTCCGAGCCGGAGTACCGGGTCGTGAACCCGAGCGCCAGCATGGCCGCGATGGTGACGAGCGAGAAGCGGACGCGCCAGAGCGTGTGGCCGTACGTCTTGAGGAGCTCGACCGGCGACAGCTTGAGCAGGAGGCCGGCGACGATGCCGGTGAGGAGGAGGCTCGTCCCGGTGGCGGAGAGGAGGTTGAGGCTGTACGTCGCCGCCTCCTTCGTCGGCTTGGTGACGACCGGCGGCACCTTCATCACGAGGTTGTGGAGGCTCGGCCACTCGAACGAGGGCTTCGGCGCGAAGCCGCCCTTGTAGGCGCTGGCGTGCAGGTTGTTGAGCCAGGCCTTCACGTCGGGGTAGCCCCAGAGGAACACGAAGATGGAGAGGATGATCCAGGGCGACCAGGCGAGGAGCGCCTCGCCGAACGAGTGCCGCTTCACGGGGTGTCCGCCGGCGGCGGCGGCGCCCACCGACCGCGGCACCGCGGCCGCCGCGGCAGCGGCGGCGTCGGAGGCGCGCTCGTCGGGGAAGCGCCACACGGACTTCGGCTGCCACACCTTGAGCAGCAGGTAGGTGCAGCCGATGGAGATGATCGACGCGCCGATGTCGACGAGCGACGGGCCGAAGTGGTTGGAGATCCAGTACTGCGGGATGGCGAAGGAGACGCCCGCGACCAGGCAGGCCGGCCAGACCTCCTTCATCCCCTTGAAGCCGGCCATCGCCCACACCAGCCAGAACGGGACGATGACCGAGAAGAACGGCAGCTGACGGCCGACCATGGCCGAGAGCAGGTTCTCGTTCAGGCCGGTCACCTTGGCCAGCGTGATGACGGGCGTGCCCAGCGCGCCGTAGGCGACCGGGGCGGTGTTGCCGATGAGCGCCAGGCCCGCCGCGGCGAGCGGCTTGAAGCCGAGGCCGATGAGCATGGCCGCGGAGATCGCCACCGGGGTGCCGAAGCCGGCGGCGCCCTCGATGAAGGCGCCGAAGGCGAACCCGATGAGCAGCACCTGGATGCGCCGGTCGGCGGCGATGCCCGCGATCGTGTCCTTCACGATCTCGAACTTCCCCGTCTTGACGCTGATGTCGTAGACGAAGATCGCGTTCAGGATGATCCAGCCGATGGGCAGCAGCCCGAAGCAGGCGCCGAGCACCGCCGTGGACGCCGCCATCTCGACCGGCATGCCGTAGACGAACACGGCGATGAGCCAGGCGAGCGCGAGGCCGAGGAGCGCGGCCCAGTGCGCCTTCATGTGGAAGAACGCCAGCGCGCCGAGCAGCACGACGACGGGGATCGCCGCGACCAGCGCCGAAAGGTAGAGATTGCCGAGCGGGGTGTAGACCTGCGTCCAGGTCATGTCGCCTCCGGTGACGACCGATGGAGTGCCGGGAGAAGCCGAACTGAGAGATTCTCTAACGAACGCCTTCGGCGGAAGCGCTGGCAAGCCGCCCACCCCAACGGGGTGAACACCCACAGTGCACGCGTTTCCGACCCGGGGGGAGGGTCGCCGTCACCCCTCGACCGGCGCCGCCGCCTCGTCGACCAGGTACACGATCGACTGGTACGGGATGCCGCCGTGCAGCGAGAGCCCGATCTCGCAGGTGCGGCTGTTCGAGTAGCCGCGCTGGCAGCCGGACGGCAAGGCCGCCCGCAGGCCGGCGAGCGCGGACGCGTTCAGCTCGGGCGTGTTGAAGCCCTTGTCGCCGGCGAACCCGCAGCACCCCCCGGGCGGAACGACCACCTTCTCGGCGCAGGCCTCGGCGAGCGCCCGGAAGGCCGCGGACAGGCCCATCTTCTCGGAGGAGCAGGTCACGTGCAGCGCCACCGGCCCGGGCCGGCGCGTGAGCCGGAGCTTGTCGAGGAGGTGGGTCTGGATGAACTCCACCGGCTCGTGCAGGCGCAGCCGAGGATCGAGCGCCCCCTTCATGCGGTACAGGCAGGGGCTCGTGTCGCACAGCACCGGGATGCGGCCGCCGTCGGAGGCCTCCAGCAGCGCCGCTTCCAGCTCGCGCCCCTTGGCGTCCGCCAGCTCCAGGAAGCCCTTCGACTCGAAGGTGAGGCCGCAGCAGAGCGAGGCGAGGTCGCGCGGGAAGAGCACGTCGTACCTCGCCTTGGCGAGGAGCGAGAGCATGGCCTCGTGCAGCATCCGGCCGTCGGGATCGCCCCGCGCCGGGCCCATCGACCGGACCACGCACGCCGGGAAGTAGACCACCTCCCGCCCCTGCCCGCGCCGGACGTCGCGGAACGCGCCGTCGCGGGCGCGGGTGGGCATGGCGGGATTCCACAGCGGCACCGTCCCGCCGCTGGCGGCGTGGGCGGCCCGGGCCAGCCCGCGCATGAGCGAGGTCCCGAGCACGGCGTGCGCGGCGTCGGCCGCCGCCAGCCCGGCGCGGAGGCCGGCCATGGCGCCGGCGTAGTGCTCGGCGAGGTCCGCGGCCATCTCCTTCGCCGCCGCGCTGCGGCCGTCGGCGCGGAGCCGCTTCGTCAGCTTGCCGGTGTCGATCCCCGCCGGGCACGCCAGCTGGCACAGCCCGTCCGCGGCGCAGGTCTCGTCGCCCAGGTAGCCCCAGCCTTCCTCGAACCGCTCGAGCCGCTCCGCGTCCTCGGCCGTGGCGCGCAGCCGCGCGATCTCGCGGCGCGTGACGATGCGCTGCCGCGGCGTCAGCGTCAGGTTCCGCGATGGGCAGCGCGGCTCGCAGAAGCCGCACTCGGTGCACCGGTCGACGAGGTCGTGGGCGCGCGGCAGCGGCTTCAGGTTGGCGAGGTGGACCTTCGGGTCATCGTTGAGGAGGACGCCCGGGTTGAGGAGGCCCTGCGGGTCGAGGAGCTCCTTCGCCCGCTTCATGAGCCCGTGCGCCTTCTCGCCCCACTCCAGCGGGACGAACGGCGCCATGTTGCGGCCGGTGCCGTGCTCGCCCTTGAGCGAGCCGTCGAAGCGGCGGACCACCATCTCCGCCACCTCGTCCATGAACCGCCCGTAGCGCTCGACCTCGCGCCGGTCGTCGAACCCCTGGGTGAAGACGAAGTGGAGATTGCCGTCGAGCGCGTGCCCGAAGATGACGCCCTCGTGGTACCCGTGCCGCGCCATGAGGCGCTGCAGCGCCACCGTCCCCTCCGCCAGGCGC
The DNA here is from genome assembly GCA_035719345.1 of Anaeromyxobacteraceae bacterium. GTDB lineage: Bacteria > Myxococcota > Myxococcia > Myxococcales > Anaeromyxobacteraceae > Anaeromyxobacter_A. The sequence continues at coordinate 1,537 of DASTGH010000163.1, read as the reverse complement.
TGGATGGGGAACGCCACGTCCTCGATCACCACCGTGGTGCCGACCTTGCGGGCCGCGCCGACGGACGGGAAGATGCCGCGCCGCACGTCCCAGAGCCGCTCGAACTCCGCCTTGACCGCGGTGAAGGCGATGGGCTCGAGCGTGGGGAGCCCGTCGAGCATGCGGACGATCTCCTCGCCGTGGCGCGCCAGCGCGGCCGGGTCCTGGGCGCGCGTCTCGACGAGCAGCGCGCAGGCGGTCGGGCCGAGCGTCGCCAGCACCGGCGGCATGCCCGGCTTCGCCTCCACCGAGCGCAGCGAGGGCCGGTCCATCATCTCGGCCGCCGCCACCGGGCCGCTCTTCAGCCGCTGCGTCGCGAGCGCCGCCTGCTCGATGTCGGGGAAGAGCACGAGCGCGCTGGCGCGGTGCGCGTGCTCCTCGACGGTGCGGAAGGTGACCTCGGAGACGAAGGCGAGCGTGCCCTCCGAGCCGACCATGAGGTGCGCCAGGATGTCGAAGGGATCGTGGAAGTCGACGAACGAGTTGAGGCCGTAGCCGGTCGTGTTCTTGATCCGGTACTTCTCGCGGATGCGATCGGCGAGCGCGGCGTCGAAGAGGATCTCCTCGCGGATGGCGGAGAGGCCGCGCAGCACCCCGCCGTGCGAGGCGGCGAAGGCGGCGCGCGAGGCCGGGTCGCCCGTGTCGAGGCGCGTGCCGTCGGCCAGCACCAGCCGCAGGCTCTCCAGCGTCCGGTAGCTGTTCTGCGCCGTGCCGCAGCACATCCCCGAGGCGTTGTTGGCGACGATGCCGCCGATCATGCAGGCGTTGATGGAGGCCGGGTCGGGGCCGATCTTCCGACGCAGCGGCGCCAGCACCGCGTTCGCCTCGGCCCCGATGACGCCGGGCTCGAGCACGATGCGCTCCCCGCCGTCGCGCACCTCGCGCTTCTTCCAGCCGCCGGCGAGCACGAGCAGCACCGAGTCGGTGACGGCCTGGCCGGAGAGGCTGGTCCCGGCCGCGCGGAAGGTGACGGGGAGCGCCAGCCGCCCGGCCGCCCCGAGGAGCGCGACCACCTCGTCCTCCGTGCGCACCTTCACGACCACCTTGGGGACGAGCCGGTAGAAGCTGGCGTCGGTGCCCCACGCCAGCGTGCGGACGGGATCGCAGGCGAGCGCGTCGGCGGGGACGATGCGGCGCGCCTCCTCCCAGAAGCGGCGGTAGGCGTCGGGCAGGGCGTGGACGTCGTCGTTCCGGGTGGCGGCGATCTTGGCGAGCATGGCGGAGGGGAGACGCTACTCGCGCACGACCGCGGCTTCAACAGGCTGCGCGCCGCGGGGTTTGACCCGCCCCGCGCGGCGAGGGTAAACGAGACCGGATGGCGACGTGCGCGCGCTGCGGCCGCGAAGACGACGGTTCCTCCGCCTTCTGTCAGAGGTGCGGCCAGGCGCTCCGGCCCGCCGCGGCGTCGGCGCGGTTCTGCGGCGCCTGCGGCGCGCCGCTCGAGGCCGGCTTCCGCTTCTGCGGGCGCTGCGGACGGCCGGTGGTCCCGGGCCACGCC
>DASTGH010000162.1:0-2499 GCA_035719345.1 Anaeromyxobacteraceae bacterium | reverse complement strand
ATTACAGAAATGGATATGACGGTATCTCTTTTGAAAGAGATCGGATCGGAAATTTCCTGGGATAGACAAACCGGTCATTTAGAAATTGTCACCAAAGAGCTTAAAACTACGTACATCCCACAACGTTTTTCAGGCGAGGTGGCGCGCCGGCAGATGAGCGGGCCGGGCGGCATCCTCTCCTTCGAGCTGGCGAGCGAGGCCGAGGCGCGCGCGCTGCCCGGGAAGCTGCGGCTCTTCCGCGACGCCACGTCGCTCGGCGGCGTCGAGTCGCTCGTCGAGTGGCGGCGTCGCCAGGACCCGGAGGCGGCGCCGACGCTGCTCAGGGTGTCGGTCGGCCTGGAGGCCGCCGACGACCTCGTCGCGGACCTGGAGCAGGCGCTCGCCGGCTAGTGCTTGAGGCCGGGCGGGTGCGCCCCGCCCTCCTCCTCGAAGCCGTGGGCGAGCACGAAGTGGTAGATGGCGTACGGCTCCTCGCGCGAGCCGCCCACCAGCTCGAAGGCGAATTGCCCGTCGGCGCCGCCCTCCTCGTCGGGCGTCCCCTCGACGTACAGGACGTCGCGCACGTCGAGGACCATCTCGCCGACGAGGAGCTTGCCCCAGACGAGCTGGACGATAGGGTTCCGCTCGGCGTCCTCCTCGAGGTGCCAGTGGAACGCCTCCTGGTCGTGCAGGTAGGTGTCGACGGTGCCGGCGCGCACGATGCAGTTCGCGTGCTGCTTCAGCCACCGCCAGAAGCGGTCGAAGGAGAGGGTGGTCCCGGTCTCGACGGTCACGCTCATGGCGGCGGGAATATAGCCGCACGGCCGCCGGGCGGCGCGCCCCGCCGTCCCGGACGCCCGAACGCGCGGAGCGGGGCGAGGCCGGTTCCCAGCGCGCCCCGCTCCGTGGTGTAGTGGGGACGTGGAGCTCACCGAACAGGCCGCCCGCGCGCTCGAGGTCGTCCGCCGCGACGGGCAGGACGTCCGCTTCGAGGTCGGGAAGGTGTGCGGCGCCGCGCGCTTCCGCCTCTCCGTCCGCTACCGCGCCCTCGGCGGTGACGAGGTCCGGCTCGGGCTCGCCTTCTCCGCGGATCGCGTCGAGCTGGAAGCGCTCCAGTCCCACCTGCTCGCCACCGGGTAGGAGCGCGGCGCGCGCCGGTGGCCGCGCCCGGGGCCCGTCACGCGCCGGTGCCGAGCCCGAGCTTCGCCGCGAGCCCGATGCGCTGCACCTTGCCGGTCGGGCCCTTCGGGATCTCGGGGAGGAGCAGGATGGTGCGCGGCACCTTGAAGTGGGCGAGGTGCTCGGAGGCGAACGCCTTGAGGTCGTGGTCGGTGGCGTAGACCCCTTCGCGCAGCACCACCGCCGCGGCGATCTCCTCGCCCAGCTTGTCGTGCGGCACCGCGAAGGTCACCGCTTGCTGGACGGCGGGGTGGTGGAGCAGCACCTCGTCCACCTCCGAGGGCGAGACCTTCTCGCCGCCGCGGTTGATGAGCTCCTTGAGGCGGCCGGTGATGCGCAGGTAGCCGTCGGCGTCGAGCGTCCCCTGGTCCCCGGTGCGGAACCAGCCGTCGGTGAACGCGGCGGCGTTCGCCCCGTCGTTGTTCTCGTAGCCGGGGGTGACGTTCGGTCCGCGGACCACGATCTCGCCGGTCTCGCCTGCCGCGAGGAGCCGGCCCTCGTCCCCCATGATCCCGACCTCCGGGCCGGCGGCGCGCCCGACCGACCCCGCCTCGCGGCGGCCCGGCGGGAGCGGGTTCGAGGCGATCTGGTGCGCGGTCTCGGTCATGCCGTAGGACTCGATGAGCGGCGCGCGGAAGACGCGCTCGACCTCGCGCATCACCGGCACCGGCAGGCGCGCCGAGGACGAGCGCACGAGGCGCAGCCGGCCGCGGGCGCAGGCGTCGGCGTGGCGCGAGGCGCGCGCCAGCACCGCCTGGTGCATGGTGGGGACGGCCGTGTACCAGGTCGGCCGCACCTCCTCGAACCAGTGGAAGAAGCGGAGCGCGTTGAAGTGCGGCGTGCAGCACACCTGCGCGCCGGCGGCGAGCGAGCCGAGCGTCCCGGCGACGAGCCCGTGGATGTGGAAGAGCGGCATGACGTTGAGGCAGACGTCGTCCGCGGTCAGCGCCAGCGCGCTCGCGACGTGGCGGGCGCTGGCGAGCAGGTTCCGCTGCAGGAGCGGCACGATCTTGGGCCGCGCGGTGGTGCCGGAGGTGTGCAGCACGAGCGCGACGTCGCCGGCCTCGCCCGCGCCGCGCCGGCCGCCCGCGCCGCCGCCGCCGCCCGGCGATGCGTCGAGCGCCTGGAGCGTGAACGCGCCCGCCCCCCGCTCGCGCCGGGGGTGCAGCTCGATCACCGGCACCGACAGCTCGCTCGCCACCGCGCGCGCCGCGGCTGGGCGGCGCTGCTTGCGCACGCGCCACTGCTATTCCAAGCGCTCTACCACAACATGGCACTGCACCTGCACCATGACTTGCGAACGGGCCGCCTGGAGCTGAAGCAATCGCTGGGCCGGCGACG
>DASTGH010000161.1:0-5718 GCA_035719345.1 Anaeromyxobacteraceae bacterium | reverse complement strand
TTCGCCACGTACTTGGAGAAGCCCCAGGAGGCGATCACCCAGAGGACGACGCCCAGGACCGAGCCCGGGGTGATGAAGCGGAAGTCCTGCTCCACGTCGGGCAGCGCGTAGTACATCGTCGCCCAGAGGAGCATCATGAGCAGGCCGGCGACGGGGAGCCGCAGCCAGGCCATGGCCGTACCGACGGGCCCGCCGATCGCGTCGCCGATGGGGCCGGCCGCCACCGCCACCAGGCCGGCGACGAGCGCGATGACGCAGGCGAGGAGCGTCATGAGCACGGCGATCCCTCGCGCCTTCCAGAACGGGCGGCCCTCCTTCACGCCGTAGATGATGTTGAGCGCGCGCTGCACCTCGGCCACGCCCGAGGACGCGCTCCACAGCGCGACGACGGCGCCGACGGTGAGGAGCCCGGTCTTCGAGTCCTGGCTCAGCGCGCGGATGCGGTCGCCCAGGATCTGGGTCACGTTGTCGGGCGCGACCTGCCCGAGCTGCTGCACGATGCTCTCCGCCTGGTCGGGCGTGATGATGACGCTCGCCAGCGCCAGCAGGAAGAGCAGGAACGGGAAGAGCGCCATCACCCCCGAGTACGTCACCGCGCCCGCCCAGTCGGTGAGCATGTCGCGGTCCATCTCGGCGTAGAGCGCCTTGCCGAACTCCTTCCAGCCCATGCCCTTGCCCGGGAACCTCATCCGCGCACCTCCCCGGGGAAAGGTGGGCATTCGCGGCGAGCCGGCGCGCGCCGCCGCGGACTCATCCATCGCCCAGCCGCAGGCCGCGCGGGACGAGCCACCGCTCCGCCGCCCCGAAGGCGCCCTGCACGAGGAGCGCCAGCCCGGCCGCCGGCAGCGCGCCCTCCAGCACCAGCCCGAAGTCGTCGAGGCGGATGCCGCTGAAGATGGGCTGCCCGAGCCCGCCGGCCCCGACGAGCGCGCCGAGCGTCGCGGTCCCCACGCACAGCACGGCCGACGTCTTCACGCCGGCGAGGATGGCGCGCGAGGCCATGGGCAGCTCCACCAGGCGCAGCCGCGCCCACGGCGGCAGGCCGAGCGCGCCGGCGGACGCCTGGACGTCCTCCGGCACGGAGCGGAGCCCGGCGTGCGTCGCCCGCATGATGGGGAGGAGCGCGTAGACGAAGAGCGCGAAGAGCGCCGGCCGCGCGCCGATGCCGAGCCAGGGGAGCGTCGCCACGAGCAGCGCCAGCGACGGGACGGTCTGCACCAGGCCGGCGGATGCGAGCAGCGCGCCGCCGAGCCGTGCCCGGCGCTCCGCCAGGATGCCGAGCGGCACCCCCGCCGCGATCGCGGCGAGGAGCGCCGCGACGACCAGCGCCAGGTGCTCGGCGGTGTGGCGCGCGATGCGGGCGGCGCGGCCCGGCGACGCCACCGCGGCGTCGACCCCCAGCCGCTCGCGCAGGAACGCCGCCGCCACCTCCGCCTCCGGCGCGTGCTCCAGCCGGGCGCGCGCGTTCATGCGGCGCGCGTCCGGCGCGCCGATCCGCCCCTCGAGGCGGCGCACGGCCGCGAGCGCCGCCGGTGCGCGCGTCTCCACCTCGGCCCGCCACAGGAACACCGCCTGGTACGGGGGAAAGGCGTGCCGGTCGTCCTCCAGCACGCGCAGCCCGAGCGCGACGATCTCGGCGTCGGTGCCGTAGAGGTCGGTGGCGTCGATCTCGCCTCCCTGCAGCCCGCGGTAGGCCACGTCGTGGTCGAGGCCGGTCGGCCGCAGCCGCCCGAGCCCGTAGCGCTCCCTCAGCAGCGGCCACCCGTCGGCGCGGTCGAGGAACTCGTGGGAGAGGCCGAGCCGCAGCCCCGGGTGCGCGGCGAGGTCCGAGAGCCGGGTCACGCCCAGGCGCTCCGCGACGTCCTCGCGCATGCCGATGGCGTACCCGTTCTCGAACCCGAGCGGCCGGCCCATGCGGATCCCGCGCGCGGCGAGCGCGGCCGGGAGGCCTCCCACCGCCGAGGCGTCGCGGAGCAGTTCCTCGGCCAGGGTCCCCGTGTACTCGGGATAGAGATCGATCTCGCCGGCCACGAGCGCACCCCACAGCACGCGCGTGCTGCCGAGCTCCTTCACGTGGCGCACCCGCGCGCCGGCGCCGCGCGCCATCTCCACCGCCATCTCCGCCAGGATCACCGACTCGGTGAACTTCTTCGAGCCGACGCGCAGCGTCTCCTGGCCGGTGGCGCCGGAGGCCGCGCCAGCGAGGAGCGCCAGGGGCAGGGCCAGGGCCGCCGCCGCGGTCACGGCGCACGCTCCAGCGCGTCGAGCGGCGAGCGCTGCGCGCCGACGAAGCGGGCCACGAAGGCGTCGGCCGGGCGGCGCACCAGATCCGCGAGCGTGCCCTCCTGCGCCACGCGCCCGTCCCGCAGGAGCGCGATCCGGCCGCCCAGGAGGCTCGCCTCGGCGAGGTCGTGCGTGACGAGCACGGCGGTCTTGCCCAGGCGCGCGAACGCCTCGCGCAGGTCGTCCTGCAGGTCCGCCCGCGTCACCGGGTCGAGCGCGCCGAGCGGCTCGTCGAGGAGCAGCAGCTCCGGGTCGAGGAAGAGCGCGCGGGCGAGCGCCACCCGCTGCCGCTCCCCGCCGGAGAGCTGGGAAGGCCAGCGCCCGAGCAGCGCCGGCGGCAGCCGGGCGAGGTCGCACAGCTCCGCGAGGCGCGCACGCACGCGCGAGGGGTCCCAGCGCAGCCAGCGGGCGACGAGCGTGGCGTTGCCCTCGGCCGTGAGGTGGGGGAAGAGCCCGCCGCCCTGCACCACGTACCCGAAGCGCCGGCGCAGCGCGAGCGGCTCGAGGGCGTCGAGCGGCGCGCCGACGACGCGCACCTCGCCGGCGTCCGGGCGCTCCAGCCCGAGGAGCAGGCGGAGGAGCGTCGACTTCCCCGCCCCGCTCGGTCCGACCACGGCCAGGGTGGCGCCGCGGGCGACGGCGAGGTCGACCGGCCCGAGGACGACGCGCCCCTCGCGCCGGCGCAGCGCGCCGCGCAGCTCGAGCGCGGGCGGGGTGCCGCTCACGCGGGGGGCCGGGCCGTGGGGCCGCGTCTCACAGGCGCACCTGGACCTCGTAGCGCCGGTTCTTCGCCTTCTTCTGCGGCGTGTCGTCGGGCTTCACGACCGGCCGCTTCGAGCCGAGCCCCACGGCGACGACGTCGCCGTCGGGCACGCCCTTGGCGACGAGCTCCTTCTTCATCCGCTCCGCCCGGCGCTTGGAGAGGTCCTCGTTGTGGCTGGCGCTGCCGGAGGAATCGGTGTGGCCCGAGACCTCGAACTTGAAGGAGTGGACGCCGGCCGACTCCAGCTTCTTCTTCGCGCTCACCACCGCGTCGGCGAGCTTGCGGGCCTTGGGATCGCAGCCCTTCTCCAGCACGTCCGAGTCGGACTTGAACGAGCACTGGTTCTTCCGGCTCTCGTCGAGGAGCCGCTTGTTGATCTCCTTCTCCAGGCTGCCGGTGGCGGCGCTGCCGGCCGCCTGCTTGCCCAGGTCCCAGGGGGTGTTCTGGGCGGCCGCCGGGAACGCCGCGGCGAGGCCGGCCAGGAGCGCACAGCAACGGATGGGGCGGGTCATGGCGCACCAAGATAGGGATGCGCCGGTTCGCCGCCTGGCCCGATCGGGCGTGCGCATGCCGCCGCGTGCCCCCGGTGCGCCCTCGCACCCGCGGCCGGTTGGGGATAGTGTTCGTCCCCATGGGGGACGTCGGCCTCGTACTCACCGGTGGCGGCGCCCGCGCGGCGTACCAGGTCGGGGCGCTGCGCGCGATCTCCCACATCCGGCGCGAGAAGCTGTCGCCGTTCCGCATCTTCGCGGGCGTCTCGGCGGGGGCGATCAACGCCATCTCCATGGCGGCTGGCGCGGACGAGTTCCAGACGGCGGCGGCGCAGCTCACCGACGTGTGGCACGGCCTCACGCCGGACCGCGTCTACCGCACGGATGCTCGCGGCCTCCTCAACATCGGCACGCGCTGGATCAAGGACCTCTCGGCCGGCGGCCTGCTCGGCTCGTCGCGCATCAACTACCTCCTCGACACGGCCCCGCTGCGCGACCTGCTCGCCCACGTCCTGCCCGTCTCGCGCCTCACGCCCCACCTCAGGAACGGGCTGCTGCGCGGCGTCGCCGTCTCGACGACGAGCTACGCCACGGGCATGGCCGTCACGTTCTTCGACGGCGCGCGCGACGTCCAGCCCTGGTTTCGCCGCACGCGCGTCGGGGTGCGCGAGAAGCTCCGGCTGCCGCACGTGCTCGCCTCCGCCGCCATCCCCATCTTCTTCCCGCCGGTGAAGATCCGCGGCCTCTTCTACGGCGACGGCTGCGTCCGGATGAACTCGCCGCTGTCGCCCGCCATCCACCTCGGCGCCGAGCGCATCCTCGCCATCGGCGTGCAGTCGCTCCCGCCGGTGGAGCTGCCGCCGGAGCGCAGCCGCGCTCCGCGCCGCGACTGGCTGCCGCCCTCCGAGATCGCGGGCGTGCTCCTGAACGCCGTCTTCCTCGACTCGCTCGAGGCCGACGTCGAGCGCCTGGAGCGCGTGAACCGCACCATCTCGTTCATCCCTCCGGACCAGCGCGGCACGCCGTCGCAGCCCTTGCGCGCCATCCCCACGCTCGTGCTGCGGCCGTCGCAGGACCTCGGCACGCTCGCCGCCGACCAGTACTCGCGGTTCCCCCGGATGCTCCGCTATCTCCTGAAGGGCATCGGCGCGACCGGCGAGACCGGCTCGGACCTGCTCAGCTACCTCGCCTTCGAGCCCGAGTACGTGGACCGGCTCATGGAGCTGGGGTACGCCGACACGATGCGGAGCCGCACCGAGGTCGAGGCCTTCCTCGAGCCCGTCGAGGCGGCCGCGGCGGCCGGCGGCTGATCGGCGGGGCGGCGCCGGCGCGCGATATCGGCTCCCCGCCGGAGGGTCCCGACGGCGCCCATGCCCCCCGTGGGCGGGACGGTTAGATCGGGCGCATGCCGCGCTCCATCGCCACCGCCACCATCTCCTTCGGGCTCGTCTCGATCCCGGTGCGGCTCTTCTCCGCGACGCAGTCCTCGTCGGGCGTGTCGTTCAACCTCCTCCACAAGAAGTGCGGCAGCCGGCTCCGCCAGCACTACGTCTGCTCGCTCGACGGCGAGAAGGTGGAGCGGGACGACATGGTGAAGGGGTACGAGTTCGCCTCCGGTCAATGGGTCACGTTCACACCCGAGGAGCTGAAGGCGCTGGAGGAGGCGTCGACCCAGGCGATCGAGATCGCCGAGTTCGTCCCGCTCGACCGCATCGACCCGGTCTACTTCGACCGGCCCTACTACCTCGGCCCGGACCGGGGCGGCGCCAAGGCGTACCGGCTGCTGGCGGAGGCGCTGCGCCGCTCGGGGAAGGCGGCGCTGGCCCGGTACGCGGCGCGCGGCAAGGGCTATCTCGTGCTGCTCCGCCCCATGGACGGGCGTTTGGTCATGCAGGAGCTCCTGCACGCCGACGAGGTGCGCCCGGTGGCGGAGGTGGAGCTGGACGAGGCCGAGCTGAAGGAGCCGGAGGTGCAGCTCGCGCTCCAGCTCGTGGAGCAGACGGCGAGCGAGGAATTCCACCCGGAGCGGTATCCGGACGAGGTCCGGGCGCGGACGCTGGCGCTCATCGACGAGAAGGTGAAGGGCCAGGAGATCCGGGTGGCGCCCGCGGAGGCGGCGCCGACGCAGGTCATCGACCTCGTCCAGGCGCTGCAGGCGAGCCTCGCCGCCGCCGGGCGCTC
>DASTGH010000160.1:0-2093 GCA_035719345.1 Anaeromyxobacteraceae bacterium | reverse complement strand
CGGGTCGACGTACTCCCCGTCGGCGGCGGCGGGCTCCGCCGCGGGCGGTGTCGCGGTGGCCTGCTCGGCCGCGGCGACGGCGGCGAGGAGCGCGAGCGCGGCGGGGGCGAGCATGCGCGAGGAGCAGTAGCACGGGCCCGCCGCCGCGGGAGCGCGCCCCGCGCCGCCGGGCAGTGGCACCAAGGTCCAAGGCGGACGGAGGACCTCCCCGGGTATCCTGCCGTCTTCCTGCGGAGGGACACCCCGTGATCCGAACCCGGTCGGCCGCCGCCGCGCTCGCCCTCGTCCTCGCCGCCCCGGCCGCGCACGCCGCCGCGCCGGAGGGCACGTTGAAGCGGATTCGCGACGCGAAGTCCATCACCATCGCCTACCGCACCGACGCCTTCCCCTTCTCCCACGAGCGGGACAAGCAGCCGGCGGGATACAGCGTCGAGCTGTGCAAGCGGGTGGTGGCGGGCCTGGAGCAGCAGCTCGAGGTGAAGCCGCTCGCCGTGAAGTGGGTCCCGGCCACCACGCAGAACCGCCTCGACCTCGTCCGCAAGGGCGAGGCCGACATGGAGTGCGGCGCCACCACCGCCACGCTCTCGCGCATGGAGGTGGTGGACTTCTCCAGCCCGATCTTCGTGGACAGCACCGCGCTCCTGGTGCGCAAGGGGATGGGGGCCACGTCGCTGGGCGGCCTCGCCGGGAAGAAGATCGCGGTGGTCGGCGGCACCACCAACCAGAAGGCGCTCGACCAGGCCCTGAAGACCGCGCTCGTCAGCGCGACGGTGCTGACGGTGAAGACGCGCGAGGAGGCGGTCGGCGCGCTCGAGTCCTCGGCCGCCGATGCCATGGCCGGCGACCGCGTCCTCCTCATCGGGCTCGCCGGCCAGGTGAAGGATCCGGCGCAGTACGACCTCCTCGGCGACGACCTCGCGCTCGAGCCCTATGCCATCGTCCTGCCGCGCGGCGATGTCGCCTTTCGCCTGGCGGTGAACAGGGCGCTCTCGCGCATCTACTCGAGCGAGGCGATCGTCGAGATCTTCCGCCGCGCCTTCGGCCCGAACGCGAAGCCGAGCGCAGCGCTCACCGTCATGTACGGCCTCGGCGCCTATCCGGAGTAGGGCCACGCCTCCACCCGTCATCGAGGGCGTCTCCGACACGGCGCGGTGGGTGGCGCTCTACCGGGCGATGGAGTCGGAGCGCCGCGACGCGCTCTTCCGGGACCCCTACGCACGCCCGCTCGCCGGCCCGCGCGGCGAGGCCGTCTTCCGCGCCATGCCGCAGGCGCGGCGCTGGGCCTGGCCCATGGTGGTGCGCACCGCGGTCATCGACGAGATCCTGGGGCGGCTCGTGACCGCGGGCGGTGCGCGCACCGTGCTGAACCTGGCCGCCGGCCTCGACGCGCGCCCGTTTCGCCTCCGGCTGCCGCCGGAGCTGCGCTGGCTCGACGTCGACCTGCCGGCCATCCAGGACGGCAAGCGGGCGGCCCTGGAGCGCGAGCGACCCCGCTGCGCGCTGGAGTGGCGCGCCGCCGACCTCTCCGACCCCGCCGCCCGCCGCGCGGTCCTGGCCGAGGTGGCGCGCGGCCCGGCACCGGCGCTGGCCGTGACCGAGGGGCTCCTCATCTACCTCGAGCGCGACGCCGTCGCGGCGCTGGCCGCCGACCTCCTCGACTGCCCCGCCATCGAGTGGTGGATGCTCGACCTCGGCTCGCCGCGCCTGCTGCGGCTCATGGAGCGGACCTGGGGGCGCGCCGTCGCGGCGGGCGGCGCGCCGTTCCGGTTCGCGCCGGCGGAGGGCACCGCCTTCTTCGAGCGCCTGGGCTGGCTGGAGGTGGAGTTCCGCTCCACGTGGGAGGAAGGGCTGCGGCTCGGGCGCACCATGCCGTTCGCCCGGCTCTGGAGCGCGCTCGCGCGCCTCCTACCCGCCGAGCGCCGCGAGGAGTTCAGGACCATGTCGGGGATCGTGCTGCTGCGGAGGGCGCGGCCGGCGGGGGGCGCGGGGCGCTGAACCCCTCACCCCGTCCCCGTCCCCGCCCCCGATCCCGTCCCCGCCCCCGATCCCGAGCCCGATCACCGTCCCCGCTTCCGCGCCAGCGCCGCGGCGAC
>DASTGH010000159.1:0-4860 GCA_035719345.1 Anaeromyxobacteraceae bacterium | reverse complement strand
GTGGCCGCCCCGCGCCGGGCGGCGGTGGCCCGGGCGGCGGCGCGCCGAAGAAGTGAGAGACGCCGGGAGGGCCGCTCAGTCCTCCACGTAGGCGCGGAGGCGATCGAGGGCGTCGTCCCAGCGGCGGGAGATGTCGTCGAGCGCGCGGCGCGCGTCGGCCACGCGCGCGGCGCGGAGCTCCCAGACGCGCTCGCGGCCGACGCGCGCGTCGCGCACCAGTCCCGCGCCGGCGAGCACCTCGAGGTGCTTCGTCACCGCCTGCCGCGTGACGGCGGCGCCCTGCGCCAGCCGCGAGGTCGACGCGGGCCCGGCCTCGCACAGGCGGCCGACGAGCGCGAGGCGGGTCGGGTCGCCGAGCGCCGCGAAGAGCGGCGCGGCGCGCGCGAGCGGCGCCGTCGCCGTGCTACCCCGCGACATGGCGCGCGACGTTCTCGAGCTGCCCGGCCCAGCCGCGCTCGTTCATGGGGAAGGCGCGGACGCGCCGCGCGGGGGAGAGGCGCTCGAACCCGGACTCGACCACGGTGAGCTCGGTCCCGCCCGCCGCCTCGGCCAGCCGGAACTCGACGAGCGTGGCCGGCTCCGCCGCGACGTCGACGCCCGGCTCCGGGTAGGGGTGCCAGCGCCAGGAGAAGAGCTGCTCGGGCTCGAGCCGCTCCACGGTCACCTCGAACGTCCACGTCTCGTACCCGGGGAACGTGATCCGCCCGCGCGCGACGGCGCCCGGCGCGAAGATGGTGCCCGGCTCGAAGCGCACCCCGAACCAGGCGCCCAGCTCCTCGGGGCGCGTGAGCGCCCTCCACACCTTCCCGCGCGCCGCGCGCAGGACGACGCGCTTCTCGATCCGATCCAGGCTCTCGCTCATGTGCAACCTCCGGGTTGCATGATAAGCGGCCCGCGGCCGAGCGCAACCGAGAGGTTGCGCGTCGTGTGGTATGGGCGGGATCCCGCCCTCTCCCCTTCCCTCCCCCGGCTTGGCCGGGGGAGGGGGTCGGGGGCCCGCCGCCGCCGTCCACACCTCGAGCGCCTCCCTCCCTCGCGTTCGCGTTCGGGAACGGGTTCGGGAACGGAAACGGGAACGGGGACGGGGTCGGAGTCGGGGTCGGAGACGAAAAGCCGGACCGGATCTCGGAGGTCGGCGGCTGATCCCCCTCCCCCGCCGGCGGGGGAGGGTCGGGGTGAGGGCGGGATCCCGCGCCGAACGCCCACCTATCGCGCCGCGCTCGGCGCCCCCGTCCTGAGCGGCCCGCCGCGCGAGGTCGGCCAGGCGAGGCAGTTCGCCTGCGAGCCCGGCACCGTGAACACGTCGATCCCGTGGTCGATCGTCTGCACCAGGATCTCGAGCTGCCCGTCGCCGTCGAGGTCGTCGATGCTCGGCGCGGCTGCGGCGCCGCTGCCGTTCCCGTCGCTGGCGGGGTTCGGCAGCGGTACGTCGAAGAGCAGGGCCCCGGCCGCCGAGAGCACGAAGAGGTGGCCGGCGGACGCGTCGCCCGGCGCGCCGTAGGTCGTGAACACGATCTCCGGCACGCCGTCGCCGTCGAGGTCGGCGACGGCCGGCTCCGACGCGAACGCGAGCGCGCGACCGCCGGTGTAGTCGAAGCGCCAGAGCCGCTGGCCGGCGGCGTCGAACGCGTACATGAAGCCATCGTTCAGGGAGACCACGATCTCGGGCCGGGCGTCGCCCTGGATGTTCACCGTCGCCGCGGCCGGGATGCCGATGGGCGGGAACCCCGAGGGCGTCGCCATGGGCCTGCCCCCGCGCGGCAGGGTCCGGAACGCGGGGAGGCGCATCGCGCTCCGGCTGCCGTCGCCCTGCGCGCCCTGCAGCACCATCACCGCATACCCCTGCGTCACGTACGGCTCCCCCGTCTCGATGTTCGGGATCCCCACCACCTCGCTCCGGCCGTCGCCGTCGAGGTCCACGACGTTGGGCGGCGACGCCGTCCACTGCAGCCACTCCCGACCGGTCGCCGGGCTCGGCCACGCGCCCTGGTGCAGGTGCCACTGGTCGTCCTCGATCGCCGGGTCGAACCAGCGGATGAACTGGCCCCAGGTGAGCCGGCGCCCGAGCCAGGCGGGATCGCGGTTCGTGAACCAGGGCGAGGCGTCCAGGGCGGTGCCGTCCATCTTGAACGCCTGGATGAAGTGGTTGTCGTAGGTGACGACGATCTCCAGCGCCGGGTCGTCGTCGAGGTTGCCGATCCCGACGTTGAGCCCGTAGCACCCGAAGCCGACGTGGCCCATGCCGTTCCGGTCCGCGTCGCCTCCGGCGCCGGTGCGCGCGTTGTAGCGCGGCCACGCCTGGAACGGCGTCCCGGCCGGCTGGAAGAGCCGCCCGTCGGCCGACAGCACGAAGACCTGCGCGCCGCCGGAGGACGTCGCCTGCGTCTGGGTGGTGGTGGCCACGACCTCGACGTGGCCGTCGCCGGCGAGGTCGGCGGCGGCGAGGCCGCGCACCTCCGGCGCCTGGCCCGCGGCCGTGGTGTCGAAGGGCCACCCGGCCTTGAGGCGGAGCCGGCCGCCCACCCACTCGTAGGCGAAGACCTGGTGGCCCTGCCCCACCACGATCTCGGCGATGCCGTCGCCGTCGAGGTCGGTGACGACGTGCGGCGCGTAGATGCGCTGTCCGTTGCCGGGGGCCGAGTCGAGGAGCTTCCCCGCCGCGTCGTACACGGCCACGCCGTACGTGGCGGCGACGAGCCGCTTCCCGCCGCCGTCGTGCAGGTCGGCGGCGAGCGGCGAGGCGAACCACCCGGTCGAGGTCGGCAGGTTACGGACGAACGCCGGCGCGTGCAGCGCCCCGGCGTGGCCGGGCGCGCAGGCGGTGGCTGCGGGGCTGGCGGGCTGCGGGGTCGTCCCCCCGCCGGCGCTCCCCGGGGTCCGCGGCGACCCGCTCGACCGGCAAGCGGAGGCGAGCGCGAGGACGAGCGCGAGCGCCGCGCGGATGTAGGTCTGTCCCATGTTCGCGGGAGCCTCCCACGAAGGTGGACACCGTTTCGAGGCGGGAAAGGTGCGGCCATGGGGCAGGATCCCCGCACCGGACCGCGGGTGTGGGTGTGGGTGTGGGTGTGGCGGGGATGGCCCCCGCGGGCCCTAGCGGCCGGCGTCGAGCCGCTCGGAGAGCCACTGCGCGGCGTCGGCCAGGCTCTCCTCCGAGATCCCGTGCGCGAGGTCGTCGTACTCCCGGTACGCGACACGCGGCCCGAGGAGCGGCGCCAGGATGGCGTGCGCCTTGCGCCCCTCGCCCACCGGAACCACCTCGTCCTGCGCGCCGTGCAGCACGAGCGCCGACGCGTGCGCCAGCGCCTCGGCCGACGGCTCCGGCCCCGGCAGGCGCGACATGCGGCCGGAGTGCGCCACCACCCCGCGCACCAGCGCAGGCCGCGCCAGGAGGAGCGAGAGCGCCATGATCGCGCCCTGGCTGAACCCGAGCAGGAAGGTCCTCGCCGGATCGGTGCCGTAGGCGGCGGTCGCTTCCTCCAGGAACCGGCCGAGGAGGTCGCGGCTCGCCGCCATCTCGGCCGCGTCCGCCCGCGGCGGCGTCGCCGACCAGTCGATGGCGTACCAGCGGTGGCCCATCGGCTCCGCCTCGTGCGGCGCCCGCGCCGAGACGACCTGGAAGCGCGGGTCGAGGTGCGGGGCGAGCGGCAGGAGATCGCGCTCGTCGGCGCCGATCCCGTGCAGCAGGACGAGCAGCGGCGGCCGGGCCGAGGGCGCCCGCGGTGGACGGGCCTCGTGGACGAGGAGCACGCGGGGCGGCCTCGCGCTCGATCAGATCACCGTGCCGTCGCGGATGACGCCGCTCTTCGGCACGAGCAGGATGCCGTCGCGGACGTACCAGCCCGGCCCGTCCGCCTCGCGCGGGCGGTTCTGCTCGAGGATGCGCACGCCGCGGCCGATGCGCGCGTTCTTGTCGATGATGCAGCGCTCGAGCACGCTCTCCGCCCCGATGCCGAGCGGCGGCATTCCGCGCGCCTCCGCCCGCTCGATGTCCGCCACCGACTCGTAGTCGTCGGCGCCGAGGACGAGCGTGTCGCGCAGGCGCGCGCCCTTCCCGATGCGGCTGCGGATGCCGATGACCGAGCGCTCGATCTCCGCGCCCATGAGGATGCAGCCCTCGCACACCACCGCCTCGCGCAGCGTGCAGCCCTCGACCTTGGTGGCGGGCAGGAAGCGCTGGTGCGTGTAGACCGGCCGCGCCGCGTCGAAGAACTCGAACGGGGGGATCGGCTTGGTCAGCTCCAGGTTCGCCTCGAAGTACGAGCCGATCGTCCCCACGTCCTCCCAGTAGCCCTCGAAGATGTGCGCCTGGACCTTCGAGGAGCCGATCGCCTTCGGGATGACGTGCCGCCCGAAGTCGACCAGCTGCCGGTCCTCGAGCGCGCTCTCCAGCGCCTCGCGCCGGAAGAGGTAGATGCCCATCGACGCCAGGAAGCCGCGCCCCTTCCCCGGGATCTCGGACTCGAGGTCGTCGAGCCGATCCGGGCCGGGCTTCTCCTCGAAGTGCACGATCCGACCGTCCGGGTCGACCTTGAGGACGCCGAACCCGGCGGTCTTGTCGCGCGCCACCGGGATGACCGCCAGCGTGGCGTCGGCGCCGCTCCTCCGGTGCGTCTCCTGGAGCTGGCGGAAGTCCATCTGGAAGAGCTGGTCGCCGGAGAGGATGAGGACATCGCGGCTGCGGTGCGCGGCGAGGTGGCGCCGCACCTGACGGACGGCGTCGGCGGTGCCCTGGAACCAGTCGGCGCTCTCCTCGGTCTGCTCCGCCGCCAGGATGGACACGAACGCGTCGCTGAAGACGTCGAACTTGTAGGCGAGGCTGATGTGCTTGTTGAGGCTCTCCGAGTTGTACTGCGTCAGCAC
>DASTGH010000158.1:0-38679 GCA_035719345.1 Anaeromyxobacteraceae bacterium | reverse complement strand
AGCGCGCCGATCGCGACGCAGGCGGCGGCGAGAGCCACCATCGGCAGCAGCATCGCGAGCGGGGCCTCGTGTGCGCGGGTCGCCGCCGGGGTGCGCGGGCTCCCGAGGAACACCGTGCCGTGGACCTTCGCGAAGCAGGCGGCGGCGAGGCCGCCGATGAGGGCCAGCGCGGGGAGGGCGAGCGCGGCGAGGGTGAGCAGATCGCGCCCCGGCCGCTCGAGCGCGCGGAGCGCACCGAGGCCGACGAACCACTCGGAGGCGAAGCCGTTCAGCGGCGGCAGGCCCGAGATCGCCGCCGCGCCCACGAGGAAGAGCCCCGCCGACAGCGGCATCGCCCTGCCGAGGCCTCCGAGCCGGTCGAGCTCACGCGTCCCGCAGGCGTGCTGCACGCAGCCCGCGCCCAGGAACAGCAGGCTCTTGAACACGGCGTGGTTCACGACGTGCAGCCCGGCGCCGGCGAAGCCGAGCACGACGAGCGCGGCGTCGCCGCGGGCGCGGCCGAGCAGCGCGAGCCCCGCCCCCATGCCGATGATCCCGATGTTCTCCACGCTGTGCCATGCGAGGAGCCGCTTCAGGTCGTGCTGGCCGAGCGCGAACGCGACGCCGATCACGCCGGAGGCTCCGCCGAGGAGGAGGAGCGCCGCACCCCAGCCGGCGGGCGGCGTGTCGAAGAGCCCCGTGAGCCGGAGCAGGGCGTAGATCCCGGTCTTCAGGAGGACGCCCGACATGACGGCGGAGACGTGGCTCGGCGCCGCCGCGTGGGCGGGCGGCAGCCAGAAGTGGAGCGGGAGGAAGCCCGCCTTCAACCCGCAGCCCGCGACGACGAGTGCGAAGCACCAGCCGCCGAGCGGACCGGCGGCGGAGAGCCCCTGCCAGCATTCGAAGGAGAAGGAGCCGGTCTCGCGCGCGGCGAGCGAGAAGAACGCGAAGAGCGCGAACGCACCGACGTGGGCGGCCGCGAGGTAGAGGAAGGCGGCGCGCTGCGCGTCCTCCTTCTCGTGCTCCGTGAGCACGAGGAGGAACCCGGCCACCGCCATGAGCTCCCACCCGGTGAGGAACAGGAGGGCGTTCGAGGCGAGCACGACGAGCGCCATCGCGCCGGTGGCGAGGCCGAACGCGAGCTGGAGCCGCACCGCCTTCGCGCCGAGCCGCGCCTGCGGCCAGTAGGCGAGCCCGTAGACGGCGCAGAGGGCCGGGATCGCGAGCACCGGGAGGAGGAACAGGGCGGAGAGCGCATCGAGGCGCAGGGCGAGCTCGGCCCCGGGCGCAGGCCAGGGCAGCGCGAGCGCGCTCGCGGGGGCGCTGGCGAGAGTCGCCGCCGCCGCACCCATCCCCAGCGCGGCGCCGACCCCGAGGAACGCGCAGGACAGGGCCTGCCCGAGCGCCGGCCGGCGCCAGAGGAAAGCGCCGGGGAGCCCGCTCGTCGCCGTGAGCGCCACGGCCGCGGCGGCGAGGAGGATCCTCACGGGAGCCCCCGGAGCCAGAGTGCCGCCCCGAGCGCGAGCACCGTGAGCATCGTGTAGAAGAGCTGGAGGTTCAGCCGGTCCGCCTGGAACCGCCGGAGCCGCGCGAACCGATCCGCGAGCCGCGCGAACACCGGGTCGAAGAGGCGGGCGCGCGCCGGATCGTCGGCGTCGGTCTCGAGCGACCCCGCGGCGGGGAAGGGCCCCTTCGGCGGCGCGACCCGGGCGCGCGGCCGCAGCGCGTCCGGGGCGAGCGAGGTGAAGAGCTGGGCGTAGGAGGCCGCGGTGTACTGCATCCGGGCGGTGGGGTGCGCGAAGCCACAGCCCCAGGTCTCCGACGCGGCGAGGGGCCGCGCCCCCCGCAGCCGCGCGCCGGCGAGGACCGCGGCGGCCGCGAGCGCCGCGAGGCAGCCGGCGGCGACGCGGACCGGGATCGCGAGCGCGCTCCCGAGGGCCGCAACCTCCAGGGCGCCGGTCGAGGGCGCGAGGCCGGCGATCTGCGCCAGCGCCGGGGCGGCGAGGCGCAGCGCGGCATCCGGGAACAGCCCGAGGGCGAGGCAGGCCGCGGCGAGGAGCGCGAGCGGCGCCCAGATCGCCGGCCCGGGCTCGTGCGCGGCCGCCGCGGCGGCGCTGCGCGGCGCGCCGAGCAGGGCGGTTCCGGCGAGGCGGGACATCGCGATCGCCGTGATCGCGCCGGTGAGCGCGAGGATCGCGAACGCGAGCAGGGCGACGAGCGACCCGGCGCCGGTGCCGGCCGTGGAGGCGCGGAGCAGGCCCATGTAGACGAGCCACTCGGAGGCGAAGCCGTTCAGGGGCGGGAGCGCGGCGAGCGCGCACGCGGCGACCAGGAAGAGCGCGCCGGTCGCCGGCAGCCGGCGCAGGAGCCCGCCCATGCGCTCGAGATCGCGCGTGTGGCTCGCGTGCGCGAGGGCGCCGGCCCCCATGAACGCGAGGCCCTTCATGAGCGCGTGGTTCCAGACGTGGAGGAGGGCGCCGGCGAAACCGAGCAGCGCCACGGCGCCGGCGCCGCGCGCCGTCGCGGCCATGCCGAGCCCGAGCCCGAGCGCGACGACCCCGACGTTCTCGACGCTCGAGTAGGCGAGGGCGCGCTTCAGGTCGCGCTGCCCGAGGGCGAGCACGATCGCGACGACGGCGCCGGACGCGCCGATCGTGGCGATCGCGACGCCCCAGCTCGCGGGCGCGGGGGGCAGGAACGACGCCGCCCGCAGGAGCCCGTAGACCCCGGTCTTGATCATCACGCCGGAGAGCAGCGCGGACACGTGGCTCGGCGCCGCCGGGTGCGCCTCCGGGAGCCAGACGTGGAGCGGTACGAGCCCGGCCTTCGTGCCGAAGCCCACCGCGGCGAAAGCGAACAGCGCGCCCGGCGCGGCGATGGAGGCGCGCGCCGCCTCGATCGCGTCGAGGTCGAACGAGCCCGCGTTGCGGCCCAGGAGCACGAAGAAGGCGAAGAGGAACGCGGCCCCGAGGTGCGAGGCGACCAGATAGACAAGGCTCGCGCGCCGGACGTCGGCTCGTTCGTGCTCGAACGCCACGAGCACGAACGAGCTCACCGTCATGAGCTCCCAGGCGACGAGGAACAGCACCGCGTCGCGCGCGGTGAGCACGACCGCGATCGAGGCGAGCAGGAGGTCGAAGGCGCAGACGAAGAGCCCGAGCGAGCGGCGGCCGAGGAACGGACGCATGTACGCGACGCCGTAGATCGAGGCCGGCAGCGCGAGCGCAAAGAGGGCCGCGAGGAAGAACGCGGAGAGTGGGTCGAGGCGCAGGTGGAGCTCGGCCGGCGGCAGGTGGCCGAGCCGCAGGACCTCCGGAGCACCGCCGTCGAGGGCCCGCACCGCGGCGGCGAGGCCCAGCGCGGAGGCCACGACCGCGGCGGCGGATCCGGCGAGCAGGGCGACGCGCGGGCGCGCCGACGCGGCGAGCGCGAGGCTCGCGCCCGCGCCGAGGAGGAGGAGCGCCCAGGCGAGGAGCGTCACGGGCCGTCGCTCCCTGCGAGCCGGAGGTCGCGGGCCTGCGCCTGCGCGCGCTCCACGCGCTCGATCTCGCCGAGGAGCACGTCCGCCGGTACGCGCGCCTCGAGCTTCGGCGGGATCCCGGGATCGTGCATGACGGCCGCGAGCACCGAGAGGACGTGGAGGTGCATCCGCACCGACGGCGCGACGACCGCGAACAGCGTGTGGACCGGCTTGCGATCGATCGCCTCGAACTCGATGGGATTCTCGAGGAAGCAGACGCTCACCGCGGGCTGTCTCACCTGCAGCACGAGCGGCTCTTTGGGGTGTGGGATCGCGATGCCGTTCCCCAGGCCGGTCGAGCCGAGCCGCTCCCGTGCGAGGAGGAGTTCGAGCAGGAAGTCGCGGTTCGTCGTGCGGGGCACCGGCAGGAGCCGGACGACGTTCCGTATGAGCTCCTCCTTCGTCGAGCCGGGCACGCCGTAGTGGACGCCGCCCGCGCGCACGCAGTCCGACAGGCGTGGCAGCCGCCCCGGGTCGTCGAGGATCTCGGAGGCGACGGTGAGGTGCCGCTCGGCGGCGAACTCGAGGAGATCGACGCGGTTGAACTGATACTGGTCGTTCACGCGGGAGGCGGGCAGCTCCCCGCGCTCCGCCCACTTCTCCAGCTCGCCATCGGCGACGTTCAGGGCTCGAGCCGCGGCCCGCAGCGTGAGGTGCATGTCTCGTCCGGCTCCCTGTCTCGCCCGCTCCTGCGCGGAGATTCAGCAACGGCCGTGCCACCGCTGCGGCACCGGGCCCGCCGCGGTGGCACGGCGCGCCCGCGTGCCGAAACGGCATCCCCGGTTGTGATGTGTGCCGAAACGGCAGTAGGGTGGGCTCATGCCGAAGACCCGCGCCCCGGCTCCGCCGCGGCGTTGTCTCGTCGTCTCGCCGCAGCCCGTGGACCTGCTGCTCGACGCGCTGCGCGCAGCCGGCTTCCAGGTCACCGTCGCGCGGTCCGCGCCGGACGCGCTCGAGCAGCTGGAGCGCGACGGGGCGGGCGTCGCGATCGTGGATCAGGTGCTCGGCGCGGACGCGATCGGCGTCATCGCCTCGCGTGGGGGGCGGGGGCACGCGGCGGCGCGCGTCGTCGTGCTCGGCGCCGCGGGGTCGGTGCAGGAGGCCGTGGACGCGATGCAGCAGGGCGCGATGGACTACCTGCCGCCGCCCCTCGACGCCGGGGTCCTCCTGGCGCGCGTCCGACGCCTGCTCGAGGAGCGGGCCCCGGCGCCCCCCGCGCGGCTCGAGCCGGGATTCATGGGCCTCGTGGGGAGCTCAGAGGCGGCGCGGACCCTGCTCGCACGCATCGAGAAGATCTCGCGCTACCGGACGAACGTGCTCCTCCTCGGAGAGAGCGGCAGCGGGAAGGAGCTCGTCGCGCGCGCGCTGCACGCGAACGGCCCCCGGCGCAATCACCTGTTCCTCCCGCTGAACTGCGCCACGCTCGGCCACGACATCATCGAGAACGAGCTGTTCGGCCACGAAAAGGGGGCGTTCACCGGGGCGAACGAGCGCAAGCGCGGGCTCTTCGAGCTGGCCGACGGCGGGACCCTGTTCCTGGACGAGATCGCCGAGATGGATCCGACGACGCAGGCGAAGCTCCTGCGCGTCCTCGAGCGTAACGAGTTCCGGCGTGTGGGCGGGGCGGGCAAGGTGAAGGTGGACCTCAGCGTGATCGCGGCCACGAACCGCGACCTCGAGGAGGCGATCCGGGCCGGCAAGTTCCGCGAGGACCTCTACTACCGGCTGAAGGTCGTCACGATCCGGGTGCCGGCGCTGCGCGAGCGCAAGGAGGACATACCGGCGCTCATCGACTCCTTCATCGCCGGCTTCAACCGCCGGCACGCGGGGAAGATCGAGGGCATCGCGCCCAAGGCGCTGCGGATGGTGATGGAGTACTCGTGGCCGGGGAACGTCCGCGAGCTGAAGAACGCGATCGACAGCGCGGCCATCCTCGCGAGCGGCGACGTGATCGGGCCCGAGGCGTTCGCCGATCTCGCGGTCGCCGGGCGGGCTCCCGCGGAGCCCGCGGCGGCGTCGCGGACCGCCGGCCCGCGCGGCGCCGTCGTCCTGCGCGTCGGGACGACCCTCGCGGACGCCGAGCGCGAGCTCATCCTCACGACCCTCGAGAAGCTCGGGGCGAAGGCGGACGCGGCGGAGGCGCTCGGGATCGGGCTCCGGACGCTCTACACGAAGCTCCGCGAGTACCGCGCCACCCGCCGGACGCGCGAGGCGCTCAGCCGCGGCCGACGTACGGCATCTTCGTCGCCATGATGGGTCACCTGACGATCGATTGACGGCCTTGGCATGCCTCGCCTGCTTGCCGCCGGGCGCGGCGCGCGATGGACTGCACGGGGTTGATGGGGCAACCACTGCGGAACCATAATGGTTGCATACTGGTGCTCGCGGGAGAATCGAACCCCCCATGGCCTCGCTCACGCTGAAGAACCTGCCCGACGACCTCCTCCGCGCGCTGCGCAAGGCGGCCGTCAAGGACCGTCGAAGCGTGACGCAGGAGATCATCCATCTGCTCGAGTCTGCGCTCGGGAGGGCGGGACGACCGGCTCCCCGGTCGGCTGACGCGGCCGCCCAGCTCGCGGCGTGGCGCAAGCTCGCGGGGAAGTGGGAGTCGGACACGGACCGCGCGACCGAGGCCGGCCGGCTCATGAAGCGCCGCACCACCGGGCGTGAGGTCGACTCCTGAAGCTCCTCGACACGGACACCTGCATTGCCATCCTCCGTGGCAACGCGGCGGTGATCGAACGTCGAGCCGCGACCGCGGAGGACGCAGCCACCACCTGGATCACGGCCGCCGAGCTCTACTACGGCGCGGCCAAGTCCATCGCGCCGGAGAAGAACCGAGCGCTCGTGACGAGCTTCCTCGCGACGCTGCCCGTGTTCGGGCTCGACGAGGCTTCGGTCCAGCTCTTCGGCGAGGCGAAGGCGCTGCTCGAGCGAGAGGGCCAGCGGCTCGCGGATGCCGATCTCTTCATCGGCGCGATCGCCGTCGTTCAGAAGGCGACGGTCGTCACCGGGAATCGGCGTCACTACGAGCGCATCCCTGGCCTAGCAGTCGAGGACTGGATCCGGGACTGACGCCCCCGAGCTCATCCCGAGCGTGTGAGGAAATCCGCGAGCGCCGAAAGCGGCACGCGGATCTGGAGCCCGACGCGCCGGTGGCGGAGCTGGCCGGACCTCACGAGCGCGTACACCGTTGCCATCGGTGCGTCGGTATGCGGTCCGGCGTCGGCGCGAGTTCCAGGGAGATCGGCGGGATGGCTCGCGGTGACACGCCCTGCCAAGGTATGACAATCGACTGCCGTCGGTTCGGGACCAAGGGGTCGCAGGTTCGGCGCTGACGCACCGGACGGCGCTCCAAGGACCTCGCCGCGGCGCGCGCGCACCTCGTCGAGGCGCGCGCGTCGTGAACGATGGCGCCCCTCGTCACGGCCGGCGGCGTGACGACCGTCGTCGACGTCGCCTGCAGCTCGTCGAGCGAATCGCTGGGCCCGACGCTGCGCTCGTGTGCGCCGCGAGATGGAGCTCACGACGGGCGCGTGCGTGCTGGCACGCGCGCCGCCGTTGCAGCGTTCACGATCGCCGAGACGCGACCACGCCGAACAACCCACTCTCGGACATGCTGAAGCACACGCCGAAGATGACGCAGAAGGAGAAGATGACTGCGGAGATGAGGAAGAACGAGCCGACCGAGGCGACGGATTCCATAGGACTGCCTCCTGGCCTATCCCCTGAAGACTGGACACAGCGTGCGCTTCAGGATCGCAGGCAATCAAGGGCCGCCGTGGTTGGCTGTCCCACGTTCCGAACGCAGATCAAGGTTCATGGCCATCGACGGTCGAGGCGACCTCACCTCACCGGAACCGTTCGTGCGTGGGCGCCTGACCTCCGTGCGCGTTCCGCTGGAGCCGCCTCGCTGCTGGTCGGCGCCGCACTCGAATCCGAGTGCGCCGCACGGGGGCGGCGTGCACGGGAAATGGCCTTGAGCCGTTCCCGATCCGCGGGGCTGATGCCGTCGTCCGTGAAGACCCGCTCGAAGGCGTCGAGCCGCGCGAAGGCCGCAGGGCGGAGCTGCCCGAACTTACTCGAGTCCGCGACGAGGTAGCTGTGGCGGGCGTGGCTCATGGTGGCCTGCTTCACCGGGACCTCGTGGAAGTGCGAGCAGGAGACGCCCCGCTCGAAGTCCACGCCGCCGGCGGAGATGAACGCCCTGGCGATGACGAGCCGCCCCAGCGCCGCCAGCGTCTCCTCGCCGTAGAAGGTGGCCGAGCTGGGGTGGTAGAGCCCTCCCAGGAGCACCACCTGCGTGTCGGGCCTTCGGCACACGAGCTCGGCGATGTTCAGCGCGTAACAGATCACCGTGAGAGGGCCGGCGGGGAGCGCGGCGGCAAGGTGCGGCATGGTCGTGCCGCAGTCGATGAAGACGGTGTCCCCCGGCTCGACGAGCGCGGCGGCCCGCCGGGCGGCTTCCTGCTTGAGGATGATGTGCGAAGCGTTCTCCGCGTCGAGCGCGTAGCGGGGCGCGGTCCCTGACGCCTCGGCCCGGAAGACGTAGCCGCCGAGGCAGGCCAGCTGTGAGGCGCCGGCGGCGAGATCGCGCCGGACCGTCATCTCCGAGACGCCCAGGAGCCGCGCAGCGTCGCCCAGGCGAAGCATCGAGCCGTCGGCCACGGCGCCGCGCAGCATCGCCAGGCGGCGCTCGCGGCGCCGTGCGCCACCTGCATCGTCCCTGCGGCTCTTCACCATCGAGGGACCTCCGTCCTGCACTTCGCGCGGAGAGAGGACGCTTGACAGTATGCGTCCGGTGGTGTTACTGGCGCAACATCGAGTGTTGCTCGAGTAACATCCCCATCGGCATCGGGGGTGTGGACGGTGGGACCCGCGGCGCCGGCTTCGAAGGGGGCTCGGACGATGCGTGAGACGCCCGTCGTGCGTGAGCCGCTGGACCTGGCCCACTGGATCGACCACACGCTGCTGGCGCCCGATGCTACCGAGGGCCAGGTCGAGCCGCTCTGCCGGGAGGCCATCGCGCACGCGCTCCGCTCCGTCTGCGTGAACCCCATTCACGTCCGCTTCGTGGCGGCGCAGCTCCGGGGCTCCGTGGTCAAGGCCTGCTCCGTCGTGAGCTTCCCCTTCGGCGCCGCGCCGAGCCGGGCCAAGGCGGCAGAGGCGGCCGCCGCGCTCGAGGATGGGGCCGCGGAGATCGACATGGTCCTCGCGCTGGGCAGGCTCAAGGCCGGCCAGCTCGACGCCGTCCGGGCCGACATCGCCGAGGTGAAGCGGGCCTGCGGTCCGGCGTTGCTCAAGGTCATCCTCGAGACCTGCTACCTCTCGGACGAGGAGAAGGTCATCGCCTGCCGGCTGGCCCAGGAGGCGGGCGCCGACTTCGTGAAGACATCCACTGGCTTCGGACCGGGCGGCGCGACGGTCGAGGACGTCGCGCTCATGCGCCGGACCGTCGGACCGGAGATGGGCGTCAAGGCCTCGGGCGGCATCCGGACGTTCGAGGCCGCGAAGGCGATGATCGCGGCGGGAGCGACGCGCATCGGGGCGAGCGCGAGCCTGGCGATCATCGGCATCCGGCGGTGAGAGCGACGACGACTCCCAGGTACGGGAGATCGGAGGCCACCATGACCGAGACGGTCATCCACCTCACGAAGAGCCAGTTCGGCGAGATCGAAAGGCCCATTCTCGAGAGCCCTCCGCTGCGGGTCAGCGGGTTCCGGTACCCCAGCGGCATCGAGGCCATCCGCCTCTGCAACGCGCGCGGTGAGCTCGTGGTCCTGCCCTGGTACGGGCAGATGATCTGGGACGCCACGTTCGATGGTGTCCGGCTCACGATGAAGAGCATGTTCGACATGCCACGGCTGGCGCCGGACATCGCAGGGACGTACGGCTGCTTCGCGTACCACAGCGGCCTGCTCCGCAATGGTTGCCCCTCGCCCCAGGACACGCACCCGCTGCACGGGGAGATGCCGGTCGCTCCGATGGACGGCGCCAAGCTGCGCGTCGGCTATGACGCGGACGGAGCGTACGTCCAGCTCGCCGGCACCCGCGAGTACGTCATGGGGTTCGGCGCCCACTACATCGCGCATCCGGCGGTGACCCTCCACGCGGAGAGCACGCTCTTCGACATCGCCATGGACGTGCGCAACGTCGGCGGTGCGCCCATGGACCTCATGTACATGTGCCACATGAACCACGCCTTCGTCCGCGGCGGACGGTTCATCCAGCCGGTGCCCTTCACGCCGGAGGCCACCCGCGTCCGCTCCGCGGTCCCCGGGCACGTGCGGCGGACGCCCCGGTTCGACGCGCTCCTCGAGGAGCTGGCGCGCCGTCCGGCGACGATGGAGACGCTGAGCGACCCCGAGTCCTATGACCCCGAGCAGGTCTTCTACCTCTCCGGCCTGCACACGGATGGCGCCGGCGACGCGCACGTCATGCTCCACCGGCCGGAGGGCGACGCGTTCTCGGTCTCGTACGCGCCCCGGAGCTTCCCCCACCTCGTGCGCTGGGTGCTCCACAACGCCGACCAGCAGGTGGCCGCGCTCGCGTTGCCTTCGACCTGCGAGCCGGAGGGCTACCTGGCCGAGTCGAAGAAGGGCCACGTGCGGAAGCTCGCGCCGGGCGAGAGCGCCTCCTTCACGGTGCGTACCGGATACCTCGACGTCGGAGCTGCCGCGCGCATGGCCGAGCTGATCGCCGGCCTCTGATCCTGCCCGCGCCGGGCACCGGCGCCTCACGCGAAGGGGACCCCATGAGCGCCCGCATCGCAGTGGTCGGCAGCAACATGATCGACCTCATCACCTACGTGGTGCGCATGCCCGAGGCGGGCGAGACGGTCGAGGCGCCGCGCTTCGAGATGGGGTTCGGCGGGAAGGGCGCGAACCAGGCCGTGGCGGCGGCGCGCCTGGGCAGCCAGGTCCTCATGGTCGCCCGCGTCGGCGACGACGCCTTCGGCAAGAACTACCTCGAGAACTTCCGCGCCCAGGGCATCGACGTCCGCCACGTGTCGCCCGCGCCCGGGCTCTCCAACGGCGTCGCGCCCATCTTCGTCGACCCGAGCGGCGAGAACCGCATCCTCATCGTCAAGGGCGCGAACACCCAGCTGCTCCCGGAGCAGGTCGACCGGGCGGCCGACGACCTGGCCCGGTGCGACCTCATCCTGCTGCAGCTCGAGGTGCCGCTCGAGACCGTGTACCACACGGTCTCGCTGGCGAGGCGGCTGGGCAAGGACGTCCTGCTCAATCCGGCGCCGGCGCATCCCGACCTCGACGTCGCGCGCCTGGCGGGCCTCACGTTCCTGGTGCCGAACCAGACCGAGCTCGCGCTGCTCTCCCGGATGCCGACCGGGACGGTGCCGCAGAACGAGGCCGCCGCCCGGAGCCTCCTCGCCAGGGGCATCCGCACCATCATCGTGACGCTGGGAGGCGAGGGTGCGCTGCTCGTCACCGAGGGCGGCACCCGGCACGTGCCGCCGGTGAGGGTCAAACCGGTCGACACGACGGGCGCCGGCGACGCCTTCATCGGCAGCTTCGCCCACTTCCACGCCGCGACGCGCGACGTGCAGGAGGCGCTGCGCCAGGCGGTCCGCTACGCCGCGGACTCCATCACCCGCCCGGGCACCCAGAAGTCGTACGCCGACGCGGCGAAGTTCCGCGAGTTCTGCGCGGCGCTCCAGGACCTCTGAGCCTCGCGCGGCGCCTCTCGACCGAAGCTCACCAGGGGATCGGGACGATGCCAGCGTATCTCGAGACGAGAAACCTCACCAAGCGTTACGGGAACGTCAGGGGCATCGACGACGTCAGCTTCTCGTGCGCCGAGGGGAGCTTCACCGTGCTGCTCGGGCCCTCGGGCGCGGGGAAGACCACCACCCTGCACATCATCGCCGGGATCCTGCAGGAGACGTCGGGGGACGTCCTGCGCAGGGGAGAGAGCCTGCGGACCCTCCCTCCGCAAGGCCGCGGCGTCTCCATGGTGTTCGAGGACTACGCGCTCTATCCGACGTATTCCGTCTACGAGAACATCGCGTCCCCGCTCCGGCTACGAAAGGTCGAGGCCGCCGAGGTGGACGCCCGCGTCCAGAAGATCGCGAAGCTGATCGGGATCGACGCCCACCTCGCGAAGCTCCCCTCCCAGATCAGCGGCGGCCAGAAGCAGCGGACGGCGCTCGCGCGCTGCCTCATCCGCGACGCCGAGATCTACCTCCTCGACGAGCCCATCGCACACCTCGACGCCAAGCTGCGCCACCGCGTGCGCGGAGAGCTGAAGCGCGTCCACAAGGATCTCGGCAAGACCATGCTCTACGTGACGCACGACTACCGCGAGGCGCTCGCGCTCGCGGACTCGATCGTCATCCTCGACCAGGGCAAGGTCGTCCAGATCGGATCTCCCGAGGAGGTCTTCGACCGACCTCGCAACGTGTTCGTCGCGACGCTCCTGGGCGAGCCGCCCATGAATCTCGTCCGGTTCGAAGAGGCGCGGTCCGAGGCCGACGGGCTGGTGCTGGTGAAGGGGGGCCGCAGCATCCGGCTGCCCGCCCCCGGCGACGGCCGGACGCGAGCGAGGGTGCGGCTGGGGTTCCGGCACTTCGCAGCTGCGCTCCAGCCGCACGACGACGGCGCGTGCTGCCTCGAGGGCTCGGTCTACGTCTCGGAGCTGATGGAGGATTCGAAGGTCTACTCGGTCATGGTCGGCGACGATCTGGTGAAGGTGCTCACGCAGCGCGACGTCCGGTACGAGATCAATCAGCGGTTGTACATCCGATTGGATCCGGGGGCCGTCTACCTGTTCGACGGTGAGACCGGCGAGCGGATCGCAGGGGGGGCGTAGCATGGGCGTCGTCGAGCTCGAGAACGTCTGGAAGATCTACGACAACGGGTTCGAGGCGGTGAAGGGCCTCTCCGCCACGCTCCAGGACGGCGAGTTCATCTCCGTGCTCGGTCCGTCGGGGTGCGGCAAGACGTCGACCCTGCGGATGATCGCGGGCCTCGAGGAGATCTCGCGCGGGGAGATCCGCATCGACGGAATCCGCGTCAACGAGCTGCTCCCGGGCGACCGGAACGTCGCGATGGCCTTCGAGTCGTACGCCCTCTACCCGCACCTGACGGTGTTCGAGAACATCGCCTACCCGCTGCGGGTCCGGCACCTCCCGGAGGTCGAGATCGAGCGGCAGGTCGGCGCGATCTGCGACGCGCTCGGCATCGCGGCCTACAGGAGCCTCCGGCCGGCGAGCCTGAGCGGCGGCGCGCAGCAGCGCACCGGCCTCGCCCGGGCCCTGGTGCGATCGGCCTCGATCTTCCTCCTCGACGAGGTGCTGTCGCACCTCGACGCGGGCGAGCGGGCCATGCTGCGCGGCGAGATCCGCAGGGTGCAGAAGCTGATGAGGCTCACCGCGCTCTTCGTCACGCACGACCAGCTCGAGGCGCTGGCCATGTCGGACCGGATCGCGGTCATGAACGACGGTGAGCTGCAGCAGATCGGCACGCCCGAGGAGATCTACGACGCACCGGCCAACCTGTTCGTGGCCGGCTTCGTGGGCGAGCCGGCCATGAACACGCTGCGCGCCGAGCGGGTGCAGGAAGGCGGCAGGGACCAGCTCCGCATCGGCGGTCAGAACCTCTCGGCGAGGGACCTCGGTCTACGCGCCCTCCCGGCGGCGCGGGAGCTCACCCTCGGCATCCGGCCGAAGAACGTCACGCTGCGGCCTGCCGGCGAGCCGGGGACGCTGGCGGGGCGCGTGCACACGTTCGAGATGCTGGGGGACTTCACCCTGGCTTCGATCGACCTGGGCTCGGGCCACCTCGCGTTCAAGATCGGCGAGGCGGGCCTCCGGCTCGCGCTGGACGAGCCGGTCGCCGTCTCCTTCGAGCCGGAGAAGGTGCACTTCTTCGACGCCGAGACGTCGCTGCGCATCCGACCGGGCGCCGGCCCGGGCTGAGGAGGAGCGAAGGGCAACCCAACACCAGTGGAGGAGGTGACGTATGCACGGAAGGACGAAGTTCTCGTCGGTCCTCGCGGTCGCGCTGCTGCTCGCCGCGCAGGGTGCTCACGCGCAGGGGAAGGTCACCATCACCGTGTACGGCGACCAGGGGCAGAACCTCAACCCCGTGGAGTGGCTGAAGCCAATGGCTGCCGAGAAGGGCATCACGCTCCAGGTCGTCGGCGTGCCCTTCACCTCCGTGTACGAGAAGCTGAAGACCGAATTCGTCGGCGGCACAGGCGCGTACGACGTCGCGATCTTCTACCCCGCCTATCTCGGCGAGTTCGCCGAGTTCGGGTACATCCAGCCGCTCGACGGCCTCTTCTCCGTCCACGATCCCAAGATGGACGACGTGGTGCCGGCGTACCGCGACCTCTACGACATGTACGACGGCAAGACGTACGCGCTCCCCTATGACGGCGACATCCTGAACCTCTACTACGTCCGGCACATCTTCGACGACGCCGGGGAGAAGGCCGCCTTCAAGGCGAAGTTCGGCCAGGAGCTGGCGATCCCGAGGACCTGGGACGACCTCACCAAGGTGGCGCAGTTCTTCACCCGCAAGAAGGGCGAGAAGCTCGCCGGGAAGACCCTGGACCAGGATTACTACGGCTTCGCGTTCCTCGGCGCGCGCGGTTTCGCCTACGCGTGGTGGGGCAACATCTTCGGATCCCTGGGCGGCGCCTACTTCGACAAGGACATGAAGCCGCAGATCAACTCCCCCGCCGGCCTCCGGGCGCTCGAGATCCAGAAGAAGCTGAAGGAGTTCTGTCCGCCCGACGTCATGAACTACGGCTACACCGAGCTGATGAATGCCTATCTCCAGGGCCGGGTGGCCACCATGATCCAGTGGTCGGACGTCTGGAAGAAGGCGAACGACCCCAAGCTCTCGAAGATCGTCCACGACGCCGGCATCTCCCAGGTGCCGGGCGTGAAGCAGGCCGACGGCAAGATCTACTTCCGCGCCTCCGCGCCCGTCGGCCGCGTCATCGCCATCCCGACGACGACCAAGCACCCCAAGGAGGCCTTCTGGGTCGCCTCCATGCTCAGCCTGGACCTCTCCATCCGCAACGTGACGTCGAACGAGACGGGCGAGGATCCGTTCCGCATCTCCCACTTCAACGACGTCAAGGCCTTCGAGAAGTTCGGCACGAGCGCCGAGGCGAAGAACTACCTCGACGTGGTCAAGGACAACCTCAATCACATCTTCCCCGACGTCAACATCCCGGGCTCGGCCGAGTACCTCGACGCGCTCGACGTCGCCGTGACGAGCGGCCTCTCCGGCGCCGCGGAGCCGGCGGCCGCGCTGAACACCGCCGCCGCCAGTTGGGAGAAGATCACGCAGAACCTCGACCCGGCGAAGCAGAAGAAGATCTACAGCGCCATGCTCCAGTCCTGGAAGAAGCACGGATTCTGGAAGGACTGAGGTCCAAGGGACCGCGTGGTGCCCGCGCTCGTGGCGGGCGGGCACCACGTCTCTCCTGTCCAAAGGGGCGACAGATGGCGGGCAAAGCGGGCGTGATGACCCTGGAGCAGAGCCAGCGTCGGTTCGCGCGTCTCATCGCGCTCCCGGGCATGGCCGTCCTCGTGCTTCTGGTGGTGGGGCCGCTCGTCTACATGGTCTCGAACAGCTTCTTCCTGAAGACCCTGGCCACCCCATTGCCGCCGCGCTTCGCGTGGTTCCACAACTACCAGGCCCTGTTCTCGGACTCGCGCTTCTGGAATGCGCTCCTCAACAGCACGATCATCATGGTGATCGGGATCCCGATCCAGTCCGCGCTGGCGCTGGCCATCGCCCTGCTGCTCAACCGGAAGTTCCCCGGGAGCAGGGTGGTGGTCGCGCTGTTCCTGATACCGGTCATGATCACGCCCGTGGTGGCCGGCTTCGAGTGGAAGATCATCCTGGACAATCGATTCGGACCGCTCAATTTCCTCCTGAGCTTCGTCGGTGTCAGCCCGCTGGCGTGGCTGGCCCAGCCGGCTCTGGCCATGGCCTCCATCCTCATCATGGACACCTGGCAATGGACGCCGTTCGTGACGGTCGTGCTGCTCGCCGGACTGGCGTCGATCCCGAAGCAGGTCTACGAGGCGGCGAGCGTCGACGGATCCTCCGACCGTGAGACGCTGTGGCGCGTGACGCTGCCGCTGCTCCGGCCGGTGTTCACGCTGGTCGTCCTGCTGAGGATCATCTTCATCTTCAAGATCTTCGACCCCGTCCAGATCCTCACCGGCGGTGGGCCGGGCGTCGCCACGGAGACGCTGAGCCTGCTCACCTACATCATCGGATTCAAGAACTTCAACGTGGGCATGTCGGCGACGATCGCCGTCGTCCAGCTCGTGATCATCACGGTGATCGCGAAGCTCTTCATCCGACTGGTCATGAACCGCAGGCAGGAAGCCCGACCATGAAGATCAGCGAGCTGCGCCGGGAGAGCCCCGGAGGCCATCCACCCGCTTCCGTCCGGGACATCCGCCGCCAACAGGCTCACCCCACGACGCTGCGGCGCGAGGACCTGGCTCGCCGCAAGCGTGTCCGGACGCTGCTGGCCGTCCTGCGCTTCGCCTTGATCGCCATCTTCCTCGTCATCTTCCTGTTCCCGGTCTATTGGATCGGGATCGGTGCCTTCAAGGTGGAGGGCGAGTTCTACCATTACCCACCGATCTTCTGGCCCAACCAATTCACGTTCGATAACTTCGGCAGGGCGATGAACGTCTTCGGCGGCACGCAAGCACTCGTCGCGAGCCTCGTGGTCGCGGTCACCAATACCGTGCTCGTGATCGCGTTCGGGGTTCTCCTCGCCTACAGCATGGGACGGTTCAGGGTGGGCGGCGATGACCTGAGCTTCTTCGTCCTCTCGCTGCTCTTCGCCCCCCCGGTGATCGCGACGATGCCGCTGTTCATCATCTTCAAGACGCTGAGGATGCTGGACACCTATCGCGTGCTGTTCCTCTCCTACATCCTCGTCAACATGCCGTTCGCGGTGTGGGTCATGAAGGGCTTCTTCGAGGAGATCCCGCACAGCATCGAGAGCGCGGCGCTGCTCGACGGCTACTCGCGCCTTCACGCGTTCCGCAAGTACATCCTGCCGCTCGCGGTGCCCGGCATCGCCGTCACGGCGCTCTTCGTCTTCATCTTCTCCTGGAACGAGTTCCTCTTCGCGCTCATCTTCACGCGGTCGCAGGCGCAGACCTTGCCCATCACCCTCGCCGGAATGACGGGAGGTCACCAGATCCCGTGGGGAGAGATCTCCGCGCTTTCGCTGATCGCGATCACGCCGGGGGTGCTGCTGACCCTCTTCTTCCAGAAGTACCTGGTGCGCGGGCTGACCTTCGGCGCCGTGAAAGGCTAGCGCGGTGCCACGGTGATGACTGGGGGCCCGAACCGCTGAAGAAACGCTGGTCTGCCCTCGCCACGTGCGAGCTCCGCGGCTTGGAGATCGTGACGCGAGACGGGCGCCGTCCTGCAGTCTTGGTGAGGTGCGCCACGGGCGATGACCGGCAACGGCTCTCGTTCGAGCACGTAGCGGAACTGCTCGCTGAGGCCCACGAAGAGGAGGCGCAGGCGGTGGACGCCTACCTCGAGGCCATCGCCGTGGGTCGCCCGCTCCCCGACGCCGACACCGTCTGCTTCAACCTCCCGGAAATGGAAGTCTTGGAGTGCGGAGGCGGACAGCGACTTGGCGCGCCGCACGATCGCGAACCTCGTGCTGCGCGTCCGGGTGGTCAACCGTCGGCTCTGGCGGCTCAGGGCTGTCGCGCGCGCGGCCGTCGACGGCCGGGTTGCAGATCTCCCTTCAGCCATCACGGCGCCGAGGCCGGGGGACCTCGAGGATCGCGACTGACGGGCATATGCGCCGGGCAGGAGGACACGGGGAACGAACCTGAGCTCGCGCTTGTGCGTGAAGTCGGAGGCGAAGGCGCACCAGGGCGAGGAACGGGCAGAACAGGCCACCATCGTTGAGGTCGAACTTGAGCGTCGCGTCGGCGACGCGCACGTCGTGCGCGTACTCGAACGCGACCCGCAGGCGGAAGCCGCCGGAATCTCCGCGCAGCTCAATCCCGACGGCGCCCGTCATCGCGGTCGTGTGACCGCGATCGAAGGTGGTGCCGCCCGGCATGAGTACGAGCCCGAATTGTCCGCGCGGTTCGGCGCGCGCGTGCGCTGCCTGGTGCGGCTCCGGGGTGTACGCGGGCGCGTAGCTCGGGGCCGGCGGCTGAGCGGCCGTCGTGCTGCCGCGGTTGTCCGTCCCGAAAATGCCGTCGTCGCAGCCGTCGGAACGCACCAGGGTGGTATGTACCAGGGCCACGATGACGCGAGTTCAGTGACGACCAGCGCCGGGAGACGAGCCATGAGTGAGCCAACGGATCTCCTCGACGTGTGCCACGTCAGCGTGTCCGTCGACCGCCCGCCGCCCGACGTGTACGAGTTCGTCGCGGACGTGGGGAACCTCTGAGCCTGCGGCGATTGAGTGGACGCTCTTTGGGCCCGGCCTGGCCCGGGCCCCAAAGAGCGAGCATTCGTGGCGGGTGGCTGCGCGAGTGAATGCTGCCGGGGGTGGTCCCGCCGTGCACACTTTCACTGGTGCAGGCATCGGCGCTGAGCGCTGGCGAGATCGACGCACCGCTACATCGAGCAGCCGCTGGACGTCATCCCGCCGCTCCCGCCCATCATGCCGTGCATCGTGGTGGCGCGATCCATCTCGTGCGCCGCCATCTGCTGCATGGCCGCGACGTGGCGCTCGGTCTCTGCCATCGGATCGGCGGAGGCGCAGACCGCGGCGAGATGGGCTTCGAGTTCCTGGCGCATCTGCTCGCAGGTGGTCTTCATGTCCGCAGACGAGGTGTGCCCCATCGCCGTCATGCAGGCGTCCATGTCCTGGCTCATGCCCGACATGCGGTCCACCAGTGGCCGGGCCTCGCCGGCGTAGCGCGCCGTCTCGGTGGCGCAGCCGCCGGCGCCCGCCTGCTGCATCCGAGCGAGGTGCGCCTCCGCGGCGATGGAGAGGTCGCTCGCGGTGGCCGAGAAGGCGGCCGTATCGGGCGCGGGTGTGTGCGCGCCACCGCAGGCCGCGGCGGTGCACGCCAACGTCGCCATCAGAAAGCGGGCTGTCATGGTCCGCATTCTCCCTCATCGATCCCATCTCGTCTGTGACTGTCTTGGTCACGCCGCGACGTCATGGCAGCGGCGTGCTTCGTCGCGGGGGACGGCACGCCGCTCGGGCTTCGGTAGCGACGCGCGCGTCTTCGTGGTTCATGCCGCGAACACGCGCCGTCGCGGGGGGAGGTGGTCTCCGGCGTGATCGGCCAAATCACGGTTGCGCGAGAGGCTTTGCCATCTCGAGCGCAAACCCGGACGGTGAATCGATGGTACAGGCGATGCACGAGCGCGACCTCGTTCGCGCGTCGCCGGTGCGCGCCCAGTCGGCCTTCACCGGACGGAGGTCCCATGTTCAACAGGATGATCGTCGCAGCTCTCGTCCTCGCCGGTGCGGTCCCTGGGCTCGCGTCGGACGTCGCGTATGACCAGCACCAGATCCGGGCGGGGAACGTCACGACGGCGGAGGGTGGAGTGCGGCCCACGTCGGCCTCGAATGAGTCCGGCACGCGGGACGCGCCGCCCCGCCAGGTCGCCGGTTGTGGCTGCCAGCACGCCCGCTCGTGACAGTCGCTCGCCGGCCGGCGGATGCGCCGGCCGGCGTCGCTGCGGTTTGCTCGGGGTTTCGAAACCCAGTAGCATCGGGGATCGCCGTGCGCTGGTTCCTCGTCGCCATGCTCCTTCACGGGCTCGTGCCTGGCCTCGCCGAGGCCGGGGAGGCGCTCGTGCACTACGTGCACACCGGGCACGTTGCGCACACCTCCGCCGACCGCGGCGACCTCGGCGATCAGGGGCCCGAGCACGGCTGCGGCACGACGCAGCACCGCTGCGCATGCTGCGCGACGCAGCTCGTCGAGCCGGCGCGCGAGATCGTCGTCGCGACGGTGCTGATGCCGACGACGAACGCCGTTCCCCCGGCAAAGATCGAGCTCGCACCGCGCGAGCCCGCTCGCCCGTTCCGGCCCCCGATCTCCTGACGTCGTGAGGCATCGTTCGCGCGAGTGCGCTGGCTCACGCCGGACGCGCGCGCATCCCACGGCACCCGCGACGCGGGTGCATGGAACGTCCACGCCGGGAGATCCCGTTTGTCTGCACATCGTCGATGGGTGTGCGCGCTCGTGCTCGCGCACGGAGCGCCCACGCTCGCGCAGGAAGCGACACCTCCTCCGGCCGCGCTTCGGTGGTCGGACCTCACCGCCGCGATCGAGCGCGACCCTCGCGTCACGGCCTCGCGCTCGCGCGTGAGCGCCGCGGAGGGCGGCCTGACCGCGGCGAAGACGCCGCCGAACCCCGAGCTCGAGGCGACCGTCGGCCGTGCCGAGGCGCGGGATGGGTCGGCGCACCAAACCGAGTGGGGGCTCGCCCTCACCGTTCCGCTCCAGTGGCTGTCGAGGCGTGGACCCGAGATCGACGCCGCTCGCGCGACGGTGGACGAGGCGGCGGAGGAGGCGCGAGCGCTCCGCGCCGAGATCGCGGCCGAGCTGTGGCGGCTCTACGTCGTCGCTGCGTATGCGCAGGCCGAGGTGGAGGCGCTCGAGGCGACCGAACGGCAGGTCGATGCGCTGACGCGCCTCGTTCGCCGGCGTGTCGAGGCGGGCGAGGGGCGCCCCGTCGAGATCCCGCGCGTGGAGCTCGAGCTCGAGCGCGTCAGGAACCAGGTCGCGGCCGCGCGCGCCGCTCGAGACGGCACACTCGCGCAGCTCGGAGCGTGGCTCACCGTCCGCGTCCAGCGCGTGGAGCTTCCGCCGCCACCGCCGCCGCTCGAGCAGGGCAGCCCCATGCTCGATGCCTCGGGGCACCCGCGGGTCCGAGCCGCGCTCGCGCGCGCGGCGGCCGCCACGGCGGAGGCGTCCGTCGAGCGGCGTTCCCGCATCCCCGGGCTCTCGGTGGGCGGCTTCTACACGAGCGAGCTCGACCGCGAGGCGGTGGGTGGCCGCGTCGGCATCGAGCTGCCGCTCTGGGACTGGAAGTCCGGGCGCGTCCGCCGCGCCGAGGCGGCGGCCGCGGCCGAGGCGAGACGCGCGGACGCCGAGGGGCGCACGCTCGCCGCGGCATACGCGAGGGCCGTCGCGTCCTGTGCCAGCGCGCGGGCGGTGGCGGAGCGCCAGAAGACCAGCATCCTGCCTCGCGCCGAGGAGTCGGCGCGCACGCTCGAGCGGACGTTCCAGCTCGGCGAAGCGGGGATCCTGGACGTCATCGATGCCCGGCGCGTGCTGCTCGACGCCCGCCGCGAATTCCTCTCCAGCGCCCGCGAGCGAGACGTGGACTGCGGTGCGCTCATCCTGCTGACCGGTCGGGAGCTGCCATGAACCGTCACATTCGGAAGCTCGTCGTCCTCGCCGCGGTGGCCGTGGCGATGGCCTGCCGCGGTGGTGGAACCGCGGGAGAGGCACCGAGCGCGGAAAAGCCCGCGGCGGCCGGCCACGACCCCGCCGCCGAGGCGAAAGCACCGCCAGAGCACGCCGAGCACGGCGGCGGAGACGGTCACGGCCACGGCGACGCGAAGAAGTCGGACCTCGACCGTCCCGTCGACGAGCTCCTCGCGCTGACCTGCGAGCACGGCAAGAAGACGTTCGAGTGCGACGAGTGCCGGTACGAGGTCGGCGTCGTGCGTGTGCCCGCGAAGCTCGTGGACGGTGGCCTCGTCCGCAAGGCGTCCGTGACGAAGCGCAAGGTCGAGGCGCCCGTGGCGCTCACCGGCGAGGTCCGCTTCGACGAGCGGCGGGTCACGCACGTATCGCCCCGGATCGAAGGCGCGGTCCGCAAGGTCCACGCCTCCCTGGGCGAGCACGTCCGGCGGGGGCAGGCCCTCGTGGAGCTCGAGAGCGTCCAGATCGGCGAGGCGGAGAGCGACTACCTCTCGACACGGGCGTCGCTCCGGCTGGCGCGCGCCAGCGCCGAGCGGCAGGAGCAGCTCCGGAAGGAGCAGATCTCCTCGGAAAAGGAGTACCTCGCGGCGCGCCAGGAGTTCGAGGCGGCCCAGATCCGCGCGCGGGCGGCGGAGGAGAAGCTCGCGCGACTGGGCGTCGCGAAGGAGGAGCTGGATCGGCTCGCCGACGCGGGGCGGCGCGCCGGGGGCGGCAGCCTCGTGATCCGCGCCCCGGCCGACGGCATCGTGCTCGAGATGCACGCCGTCCCCGGTGAGCTCGTGAAGCCCGAGCAGAGCATCGTGACGGTCGGGGACGTCTCGTCGGTGTGGGTCTGGGCGGACCTGCACGAGGACCAGCTCGGCCGCGTGCTCGACGCGCAGCGCAGCGCGAAGCTCCGCGCCGAGATCGGAGTGAAGGCGTTCCCGGGCACGACGTTCCCGGGGAGCGTGGAGTTCGTCGGGCCGACCATGGACGAGCGGACGCGCACGGTGAAGGTGCGCGTCGCGGCGGCGAACCGGGACGCGAAGCTCCGCGCCGGAATGTTCGCGAGCGTCCGGATCTACCTGCCGGGCCAGGAGGAGGCGCTCGCGGTACCGGCCGCGGCGGTGCTCTCGGACGAGGGGCGCTCCTTCGTCTTCGCGCACCACCACGGCGACTACTGGATCCGGCGGCCGGTGGAGCCGGGCCGGCGATGGGTCGACTGGGTGGAGGTGAAGGGCGGCCTCCACGGCGGTGAGACGCTCGCCGCCGACGGCTCGTTCCTCCTGAAGTCGGACGTCCTGCGCTCGAAGATGGGCGCGGGCTGCGCGGACTAGGGGCCGGAGATGCGCATCGTCGAGTGGCTCCTCAAGAACCGGTTCCTCGTCCTGGGCGTCACGGCGGCGCTGTCCATCGCCGGCTGGATCGCCTGGACGCGCCTGCCGATCGACGCGTTTCCGGACGTGACGAACACGCAGGTGATGATCCTCACCCAGGCGCCCGGGCTCGCGGCGGTGGACGTCGAGCAGCGGGTGAGCTTCCCGATCGAGCAGGAGATGCGCGGGCTTCCTCGCGTCCTCCAGGTGAGGTCGATCTCGAAGGCCGAGCTGTCCCAGGTCGTGGTGGTCTTCGAGGACGGGGCGGAGACGTACTGGACGCGGCAGATCGTGTTCGAGCGGCTCGCCGGCGCCAGAGAGCACCTGCCTCGTGGGGTGGAGCCGGAGCTCGGGCCGATCTCCACCGGGCTGGGAGAGATCTTCCAGTACACGCTCGAGGGGGAGGGGCTGTCGCCCATGGACCTGCGGACGATCCAGGACTGGATCCTGGCGCCGCAGCTTCGGCCGATCCCGGGCGTGAACGAGGTGAACAGCTTTGGCGGCGAGGTGAAGCAGTACCACGTGCTCGTGCACCCGGACCGGCTCGTGAAGTACCGGCTCAGCGTCCGGGACGTGTCGGAGGCGATCGAGCGCTCGAACGGGAACGCCGGCGGCGGAGTCGTCGTCGCCGGCTGGGAGCAGACGTACCTGCGTGGCGTCGGGCTGGTACGGGACGTCCCCGACATCGAGCGCATCGTGCTCGGAGCCTTCGACGGCTCGCCGGTGTACCTGCGCGACGTGGCGGACGTGGTGATCGGTGCCGAGCCGCGCCAGGGCGCCGTCACCCGGGACGGCAAGGGCGAGGCGGTCGCGGGCATGGTCATCATGCTCAAGGGCGCGAACGCGAAGGACGTCGTCGCCGGCGTGAAGGAGGCGATCGACGCGGCGCGCGGCACGCTGCCCGCCGGCGCGCGGATCAGCGTCTTCTACGACCGGGCCTCGCTCATCGAGGCGTGCATCAAGACGGTCGTCGACGCACTGCTCGAGGGCGGGATCTTCGTGATCCTGGTCCTCTTCCTGTTCGTGGCGGAGCTGCGCACGGCGGTGGTCGTGCTCTTCTCGCTTCCCTTCACCTTCCTCGTCTCCTTCATCGTGATGGGCTGGGCCGGCCTGACCTCCAACCTCATGTCGCTGGGCGGCCTCGCCTTCTCCGTCGGCATGGTCGTGGACGCGTCGATCGTGGTGGTCGAGAACGTGAGGCGCCACCTCGCGGAGGACACGAAGCGCAGCCGGCAGGACGTGGTGGCGATGGCGATCCGCGAGGTCGCCCGGCCGGTGGCGTTCTCGGTGCTCGCGATCGCGGTCATCCTCGTCCCGCTGTACGCGCTGCAGGGTATCGAGGGGAAGATGTTCGCGCCCCTCGCGACGACGATGCTCATCGCGCTCCTCGTCTCGCTCGCGGTCGCGCTGACCGTGGTCCCGGTGCTCTCCGCGTCGCTCCTGAAGCAGGAGCCCGAGCGGGAGTTCAAGCTCGTCCGGCGCTTTCACGAGGGTTACCTGCGCCTGCTGGGCCGCGCCGTCGCCCGGCCGAAGCGCACCATCGCGGTGAGCACCGCGCTCCTCGTCCTCTCGACCGCGCTCGTCCCGCTCATCGGGACGGAGTTCATGCCACCCCTCGACGAGGGGTCCATCGCCATCAACGTGGTCCGGCTGCCGAGCGCCTCGCTCGCCGGCTCCGTGAACGTCGCGAGCTACATGGAGAAGCGGCTGCGGGAGTTCCCGGAGGTCGCGACGGTCGTCTCGAAGACGGGCCGTGCGGAGATCTCCGAAGACCCGATGGGCCCGGAGCAGACGGACGTGTTCGTCATGCTGAAGCGGCGGAAGGCCTGGGGCACGGGCCGTGACAAGGCGGAGCTGGTCGAGGCGATCCGCAAGGAGCTGTCCGACGTCCCCGGCCTGCGGCTCTCGTTCTCCCAGCCCATCGCGCTCCGGGTCAACGAGCTCATCTCCGGCGTGAAGAGCGACCTCGCCGTCAAGGTGTTCGGCCCCGACCTGGACGTCCTGAAGGGCTTCGCGGACCGGATCGGCGCGGCCGTGGGCGGCGTTCCCGGCGCCGGGGATGTGAAGGTGGAGCAGGTGTCGGGCATGCCTCAGTACGACCTCGAGATCGACCGCGAGGCGGCCGCGCGCTACGGGATCCGCGTCGGCGACGTGAACGACACGATCGAGACGGCGATCGGCGGCCGCGTCGCGTCGACGCTCATCGAGGGGCAGCGGCGGTTCGCCATCACGGTGCGCTTCCCCGAGGAGAGCCGGAAGGACATCGAGCAGATCGGCCGTCTGCTCGTGCCCGGTCCGGACGGCACCCGCGTTCCGCTCGCCCAGCTCGCGAAGGTGAACCTCGTCGAGGCGCCGGCGCAGGTGAGCCGGGAGAACGGGATGCGGCGCGTGGTGGTCGAGGCCAACGTCCGCGGCCGCGACCTCGGCGGCTTCGTCCAGGACGTGCGCGCGCGCATTCACGGCATCGAGAAGGAGCTGCCCCCCGGATACTACCTGCGTCTCGGCGGACAGTTCGAGAACCAGGAGCGCGCGATGAAGCGGCTCGCGATCGTCGTACCGGTCGCGCTCGCTCTCGTGTTCCTGCTGCTCTATCTCGCGCTGGGGTCGCTGGGCTACGCCGCGCTCGTGCTCTTGAACCTGCCGTTCGCGCTCGTCGGCGGGGTGATCGCGGTGGTCATCTTCCGGATGCCGTTGTCGGTCTCGGCGGCGGTCGCGTTCATCGTGCTCCTCGGGATTGCCGTCCAGAACGGCGTCGTCCTGGTGTCCTTCTTCAGGCAGCTCCGGGAGCGCGGGCTCTCGGTCGCGGACACGGTCGAACAGGGATGCAACCTTCGCTTCAGGCCACTGCTCATGACCGCGCTGACGAGCTTCATCGGGCACCTGCCGATGCTGTACGCGACGGGGTCGGGCGCGGACATCCAGAAGCCGCTCGCGGTGGTGGTGATGGGCGGCCTGGTGACGTCCACGCTCCTCACGTTGCTCGTGCTGCCGACTCTGTACGCGCTCTTCGCCGGGCGCCGTCCCGCGGCGAATGCGCTGGAACGGGAGCGGCTCGCGGGCTGAGGCTCGGATGACGGCCAGCCTGCGCGAGGTTCTCGGGGTCAGCGCGGACGAATCCCACGAGGATCACAGGGCTCACGCCCCAGGCGCTGCTGCCACTCCGCGGGACATCCGGCGTGAGCGCTGCACCGGCGTGCGCCCTGGTCCGATCACGCTCCGCCCATCTCCTCAGAGTGGTCTCGCATGCCAACGGTCCGCGCCCCCGGCCGACGTAGTCCTGGCGCGCTCACCACCGTGATGCCCGCCAAGACGAGCGCCGCCCCGATCCCGAAAGCGGGATCGACACGCTCCCCGAGCACGAGCACGCCGAAGCTCACCCCGAAGAGCGGTGTCAGGAACGAGAACACCGAGACCTGGGACGCTGCATACCGGCGGAGGAGCCAGAACCACGCGAGGTAGCTCGCAAAGCAGACGACGACCCCCTGGAAAAGCAGGCTCACCCTAGGCCGCGTACCGGGAGCTCGTCATCGATGCGGGCGCAGACTGAGGCATAGGCGCGCAGGATCGTCGGTTCAGCCTGTTCGTGGGCGCAACGATGCTGGGCCTCGCATCTGATGATGGCGTACCGGCGTGCGAGCGCGACGCCGCCGCCCGGCAGGGTGCGAGCGACACTCAAGAACCCGGGACGCCCGGTGCGTACTCCACGCTGATCACCGATCTCCACGACGGTGCGCCGAACTGGTGATGCAGGGCCCCACCCGCCCCGATCTTGAGGAGCAGGCTGTCGTGCAGATCGACGCGTCCCGTCAGCAGCGCCTCAACTCCAGTCGCCTCTCCCGATCCGAACTCACGAAGGGCGCTCGCCCCGAAGATCTCCGGGCCGACCGACAGGGCTGCCCCGGCGACGCGGAGGCGCCTGGCCGCGGCCACGCCGAACACGAGCTCCGAACCACGTGGGCTGCCGGGCGCGGGCGTATCGTCGAGCGGCCGAACGTGGATGCCAGCCTGGGCCGCATACCTCCAGCGCGCCGTGTCGCCCGCGAATGCGACGAGCCCCATGGCTCGGTAAGATCCGTCGCTCA
Source organism: Anaeromyxobacteraceae bacterium (assembly GCA_035719345.1). Classification (GTDB taxonomy): domain Bacteria; phylum Myxococcota; class Myxococcia; order Myxococcales; family Anaeromyxobacteraceae; genus Anaeromyxobacter_A. The sequence continues at coordinate 12,300 of DASTGH010000158.1, read as the reverse complement.
CATACGAGGAGCGCTGGCCGGAGGGCACGACGAGACGGAGGGCGACGCCGGCCCGAGCCGGTGACTCCGCCTTCCCCAGGAGCCGAACGTCGACCCCGACGTGGACATCCGAGAGGGTGTCGGGCTCCTGCTCGAGATTGACGGAGGGTGCAGTGAACTGCCGGCCGTCCACGGTGCCGCTCGACCCCGTGCCGTACACCGGGCTCGCGAAATGGCCGAACACGCGCACGCCGCCGTAGGCGACGCCGAGCCCTACCGTGGCGAAGGCCTGCGCGCGGACGACGGACAGTGACGCGCTACCCGGCTCGCTGACGTCGAGCGGGTGCGCCGCGTACCCGGTGGAGAGCGAGACCATCCCGCCCAGCTCGTCGCCCTGGTTCAGGTCGCTGGTCACGAACCAGCCATTGCCTGGCGCTGCCAGGTAGAGTCTCTCCACCGCGAAGCCCTGGGTCTGCTGCTGGGCGGGGGCGCGCGCGGGGAGCACGGCGAGCGCTGCGGCCGTGACGAGAGCCTCGAGCTGCTGGCGGGACCTAGTACTGCGCATGGAGCCTCAACCCGAACACGTCGACAGGCCCACGGTCCGCATTGAATCCCGGGTTCCAGATGTGCTGGTAGTCGAGGGTGAGCCAGAGGACAGCCATCACGTTCACGCTGTAGAACGCCTCCAGGTTGGCCTCCGGTCCGCGGCGGAGCGCACCGTCTCCGACGAACCCGTCGACGCCACCCATGGCGAGGTACTCGGCGTGCTCACCCGAGATCCATTCCATGCCTGTTGCGGCGCCGGCCAGATCGAACGGCCGCCCCCACGCGCCGCCTCTGGAAAGCGCGCCCACGGACACCGATCGGTCGGCGGATGTGTAGGCCTGCACCTCCGTCTGTCCGTCCGCGTACATGCCTCGCAAGAAGACCCCCGCGTCCTCGGTGAGGTGCTGCTCGACGTTGAGGCCGATGCCGACCTTGACGTTGGGGCGCCGCACCCAGCAGAGATCCGGAGCGCTCGTGTTCGCAGACCCGTAGTTGAAGTCGGTGCAGGCAGCGGCGTTCTTCGCGGGGTCGGCGCGAAAAGCGGCGATCGCCTCGTCAAAGCGCCCCGTGACTACGCGATTCCGGAAGGCGAGCAGGCGCACCGCGCCGGCGCGGCCGCCCAACTCGTGCTGGTGCTCGAGCTCGACGGCGTCGCCATAGTGGATGTCGAGCCTGAGATCGATCGGCAGCTGGTTCGGGTCCCGCGGCGGGCTCATCCGGCTCACCCGCAGCGCCCAGTCGTCCCAGTACAGCTCGGCGACGCCGCCCATCGAGTAGCCCCGCGCGTCGGACGCGAAGTCCCAGGCTGCGTGAGTCATGAAGGCGAGGCTCAGGAACTGCTGGCGCGTGTCGCTCGTGAACGTGTTCTTGTCGAGGAAGTCGAGGACGCTGAAGTTGCCGAGCGTGAGCACCAACCTCCTGCGGTCGACCTTCCCGCCGAGCTGCATCACATCCGACTCGCGCGGGGTGCTTCCACCGCCGAGGCCGAGCGTTTGCCGCAGGTAGGCGCGCGAGCGGTAGAGCTCGGGCGTGGAGCCTCCGGTCTTCTGCAGCTCGAAGTTCTGGATGGCGCCCGCCAGACCGCGGAGCTCCGAGAACGGCCGCTCGGCGATGACCTCCGGTACGAAGTAGCCCTCGCCCCCGGGCCAGAGCTTCACGCCGAGAAAGAGGGTGGCCGTGAACGTGAAGCTCGACTCGTGAGCGGGGGAGAGCGAGTTGATGCTGCCGCCGAGGTTCGTGTACTTCGCCGGGAAGGAGCCCTTCCAGCTCGAGATGTAGGTCAGCTGCCCGTACGCATTCCACCGCTCGTCGGCGAGGTCGTGAAGGCCCTTGGCCGCGAGCAGGCGCATGAGCGTCGGCGGCGCGGCTGCGAGGTCCGGAGGTGCCGGCTGGGCGAGCTGTCCCGCAGACGGTGAGTCGTCCGCAGATGCCACGGAGGCCACGCCGCCGGCCACGAGGATCACCAGGGCGAGGGGGTAGGTCGTTCGCACGACAGGGTGGCCGGGTGCGATGGAAGAGCGAAGCGGAGTAACAGGTCGGTCCGTGCGCCGTCAACGTTTCGTCTTCCCCGTCCGGACTGGCGCCCGGCCCCGACACTCCTCGCTCCGATAGGCTCTGAACATCATTCGGTGCCAGGTCTGCTGCGTAGGCTGGAGGATGCGGCGAACAACTCTGGCGCGAGCGGCGCGCAAGTTGTTCCGTTTGTGCATCGTACCCCTGTCGCGTGACCTACCGGGACGCGCGCAGAGGAGCAGGACGGGTCGCGCGGCGCGTTCGCATGGAGACACTGACGTCCGTCGCGCACCCCTTGGCGGTCGGATCCCGTCCCACCAGGAAGGCGCCCTTGCGAAAGCGCGTCCGGCTAGGCGCGCCTCGGGCGCGCTTTCACGTCGGTACCGGCAGCAGCGGTCGCGCCGGTGATCGCCGCACGTGGCGTCATGTCTCGGCTCACCGGACCGATCTCGAAGCGGCAGACTTCGTCGCCGCGGGCGCAGCACGAACGCAGCGTGACGCCCCGGCCGAGCACGCGGCGGTGGAGGGCGGCCTCGTGCTCGCACAGCACGGGGAAGCGGGACGCGACAGCTGCGATGGGGCAATTCCGCTCCACCAGCACGGCTCCGCCGGCCCTGCGTTCGACGGACGCCATGAACCCGGAGCGTGACTGAGCAGCGGCGAGCGCATCGAGCCGCTGTGTCGGCCCGGCGGGGAGCCGTGCTCCGAGGTCGCGCTCCAGCCCGGCGCTCCATCGGCCCAGGATCCGCTCGAGCCCGTGCTCTCCCCATTCCGCGACCACCGCTTCGGAGAGGGCGACGGCGAGCGAATCGTAACCTTGCGCGAAAAGCGCGTCCGCCGCCTGCGTCACACGGAAGCGCCGCACCGGCCGCCCCAGAGGTCGGCGCTCTTCCTCGTGAGTGACCAGGCCGGCCGCGTGCAGCCGCCGCAGGTGCGAGCGCAACCCGACCGCCCCACCGCCGACGAGCGTCGAGAGCTCGCCGGCGGTCTTGGGACCATGCCGCTTCAACGTCTCCAGGATCCGGCGCTCTGAACCGCCGACGTGCACGGACCTGCTCGTCGTGGCTGGCATGGTCCCTCCCTGGCTCTTCGGGTCCGCTACCGAGCGGCGGAGGCGAGCTTGCCGTGAACCCACGGAAAGACGGCCAGCCCGAGCCCGAACACGAGGTGCGCAGCCCAGCTCCAGAACGCCGGCACCTGCTCGGCCCAGATGTCGTGCCCGTGGAGGGCCTTCATGGCAGCAGGGACGACGACGTTCACGTCGATGACCTGGCTGGCGAGCCCGACGATCGCGCCGACGAGAAGGACTGCTCCGCCGCGGCGGACGTCGAGGGCGTAGAGCACGCCACCGAACACCACGCCCCAGAACAGCGACGGGCCGGCCTGGTGCAGCACGAGCCCTGCGAGGAACGCCGGGAGATGGAAGCCCTGGATGGCGACATCGCCGAACACGAACGAGCCGATGACCTGGACGGGGTAGAGCGGTCCCTTCCCCAGGAAGATCGTGAACACCGCCATCACGACCACTGCCATGAGGAGGCCGGAGATCTGACCTGCGATCGCGCCGGCCGTGATGTGACCGCGCGGCGATGCAGCCGAAGCGCTGACGTTCTGCTGAAGTGCTGCTCCTGCGAGTGCCATGACCGTCTCCTTGAAGGCTCTGGGCTCCTCGTGAGCCCGTCTGCCTGCTTGGACGGATTAGGAAAGAATGACGTTTCATAAGTCCCATCAGGGGTGGTCGCGCGCGCTCTCGGCGCCGACCGAGGTCATCGACGGCCTGGTCATCGAACGCGAGGCCCGCCCGGGAAGCGCTACGTCCGCGGCGTGGTCGAGCGGAGCGAGCTTCCGGTGGGCGGCGATCCCGAGATGAGCAGGACGAGCGCGAACCCGAGTGCGCGAAACACGGTGTCGTCAAAGCTCGGCGCTGGTCCCATTGCAAGACAACGCGCTGAGCCTTACAGCAGGCACTCGATGCGCCGGCTGATGTGCCTGCTCCTCTCGTCAGGAGCCGTGAGCATGAGTTCTTTCACGGCGAACGCCGCGTCACGTCCCTCCCCACCCCTGGCCGAGGTGCAGGTGGTCGCGCTGCCCGGCGTGCAGCGTCGCATCGATCACTTCGCCGTGGACTCGTCCGGACAGCGCCTCTTCGTGGCAGCGCTCGGTCATCACACGCTTGAAGTCCTGGATCTCGTCACCGGCAGGCGCATCACGAACATCCCCGATCTGAATGAGCCACAGGGCGTCGCGTACCTGCCGTCGGTTCATCGCGTCGTCGTCGCCACGCGCGCGGGCGGAACGGTGACAGCTTTCGACGACAGGGACTATCGGCCTGTGGCGACGATCTCGAACATGCCCGACGCAGACAACCTGCGATTCGATGCTGCGGCGGGCCAGCTTTACGTCGGTCACGGAGACGGTGCCCTCGGGGTGATCGATCCCGCCAGCATGAAGGTGGTCGCGGAGATCCCGCTCCCGGGACATCCGGAGTCCTTTCAACTGGAGCACGATGGCCCTCGCATCTTCGTCAACGTGCCCCCCACCCGCGAGATCCTCGTCGTCGATCGAACGCAGCGATCGATCGTCACGCGCGTTTCCCTTGGCAGCTTCGCGGACAACTACCCGATGTCCCTCGACGAGAGAAGTCATCGGCTGTTCGTCGCCGTACGGCACCCCGCACGGTTCCTCGTCTTCGACACGAGGGCGATGAAGGAGCTCGCCGCCGTTCCGTGCGTCGGAGACAGCGACGACGTCTTCTACGATGCGGCGCGCGATCGTGTGTACGTCATCGGCGGCGAAGGGTATGTGGATGTCTTCGACGCGAGCTCTTCGGCGCGGTACGCACGCGTCGCGCGAATTCCGACGCGCGCCGGCGCGCGCACGGGCCTGTGGTCGAACGAGCTGGCCCGCCTGTTCGTGGGGTGGCCCCAAAGGGAAGGCCACCCGGCGAAGATCCAAGTGCTCGGCGCGCCGGCCGGTCAATAGCCTGTCTCCGACGCCGAACGGACGATCGGGCACGCCCCGGAACGCCGGTAGGGTTCGACGCGGACGCGAGGCCGGGTCCGCCTTCCCGCCCGCTCGCACCGCGCCTGCGTCTCAGGGCGCTGGCGCCTCGGTGCTCGCCGCGGCGCTAGGCCCTTGGACGTCCGCCGCTCGTGCCGCGCCGAGGTACTCGACGAGCGCGGCGACGTCGGCCTCGCCGAGCGCGAGGTTCGGCATGGTCACCCTGTCGTACTTCGCGTTGAGCGCCCTCGCGATGGGGTCGCCGCTCGCGAGCACCTCGTCGGGTCTCGCAATGAAGCGGGTCAGCCAGCCGTGATCGCGCGTCGTGGTCACGCCGAGCAGATCCGGTCCGATGCGATCGCCGCGGCCTATCGTGTGGCATGCGGCACAGCGGGTGGCGAACAGGTACTGGCCTTTCGTGAACGAAAGGCGCGGCGCCTCGGAGTAGCTCCGCTTGGAGGCGGGCGCCTTCCAGCCGTCCAGCAGGCGCTCGATCTGGGTCGCGATGAAGCGCGGGTTGTCGACGGCGGAGTTCCTCATCCACTGACCAGCCTTGACGTCGCCGATCATGAGGTCCGGGGTATGGCCGTCGGCGTTGGGCACGGGTCGCTCGGAGGCGAGCCCCAGCTTCTTGCTCACGAGCTTGATGTCCTCCGGCCTTCCGGTGAGGAACAGCCACCCCTTCCCCGCGCCGAACTTCCGGGCGTAAGCGCTCAGCACCTCGGGCGTGTCGCGCGCGGGGTCGAGGGTGATCGAGTAGAAGAAGACGTCCGTCCCCACCCGGTCTCCGAGCATGCGCTGCACCTGCGCCATCCGCGCCGTCTCCAGCGGACACGAGTACTGGCAGTGCGTGTAGATGAGATCGACTGCGACGACCTTGTCCTTCAGCAGGTCGTCATAGAACCGGACGAGCTTCCCCTCGTGCGTGGTGAGCGGGACGTCCGGGAAGTAGTCGGCCCCCCACCGCGAGCCGCCCGTCGGCACGGACGGGTCGCCGGCGATCGCGAGGGTGAAAGCGGCGAGCAGCAGGGCGGAGACGCCGGCCCGCATGGTGTGGCGTGGCATGGGATTCGCCTCCTCGACGGCGCGCCGTTCCCGCGGCGGCGAGCCGCCCTGCAGCGGGCGGCTCACGGGCTTGCTGCATCTCCCCCCGGGCGCGGCCTCTCTAGAACGCGGTCGGGAGGATGTCCGTCGGCCGCTCGAACTTGACGCCCTGGGGCGTCGGGATGGGCGTCGGGAGGGGACGGAGGAACGGCGCTCCGCCGTCGTCGATCTCCCACCGCAGCAGCATGGCGTTGTCCTCGTGCGTCGTGTTGTGGCAGTGCTCCATGAACATCCCGCCGAAGTCGCGGAACTGCATGGTGATGGTGACGCTGCCACCGGGCCGCAGGCGATAGACGTCCTTGCGGCCCCGCTCCCACGCCGGCACGTTTGCGGCGCTCCCGTTGCGGGCCAGCACGAGGCCCTCCTCGAAATGGACGTGGATGGGGTGATCCCATCCGCCGCCGCCGTTCTGGAGCGTCCAGATCTCGCGAGTCCCGAAGCGCGGCGCCGCCGAGATCCGGCCGAAGTCGGCGGCGAGCGTGCCTCCCTGTCCGTCCGTCTCGATCCCCCACGGGCCGAAGAACGTGGTGACCGGGTCGTTGGTCGTCTGGCCGGCGCCCGAGTTGAACTCGAACACCCGCTGCCGTGCGACCGGAACGGCGAGGATGTTGGGGTTGGGGATGAGAGTGCCGGGCACCTGGCTCGCGTCCGGCACGGGCGGATCGCGGACGATGCGGAACTCGAGGAACTTGCCGACGCAAGGGTCGGGCGAGGTGCCGGAGAGCGCCTGGGCCAGCGTGAGATCGTTGGCGGGCAGCTTCCCGCCCTCGTGCTCGGTGAGGTTCACCATCCAGACCTTGTCGCCGATCCTGTAGCGCGTGAAGTCGATGACGATGTCCAGCGCGAGCCGGCTCCCGTCGATGCCCTCGATGCGTCGGATCTCGGTGCAGCGCTCCGCGTCCGGGGGCGGGGCATCGGCGGGCGTAGCCGGGTCCGGCACGGCCGGGCAGCGGCCCTCGCCGAGCCCGACCGCGATCCAGATGCCGCGGCGCAGCCCGCGCGTGTGGCTCACGTCCACCGCCGCTTCGCCCGGGCCAGCAGGGCGCGCCAGCACGCGCTCCGAGCTGCGGTACGGCTCCGCGTGCTGCGAGAACGAGAACCCGGCGGCGATCCCCTGCGACGCCTGCGGGTCCGACTTCACGAAATGGGTGTAGACGTCGGGGCGCAGGTGCGCGCGGTGCCCTTCGCCCTCCTCCCCGTCGTCGACGTAGAGCGCGTCGACGCAGTCGAACACCTTCGAGAGGAGCACGTCGGCCTGGCGCGGTGGTGTCGGCAGCCGCACCCGAGCGGCCGCCAGCGCGAACGGTGAAGCGACGGCGGAGAACATCCGGCGCTCGGGCGTGCGGTCGCCGCCCAGGAGCTCGCCGTCCACCGCGCCGACCGAGTAGACGCGGCGCAGGCGGTGGCCCTCTCGCACGAGCCCGAGGGTCGGGCAGACGCCGTCGCGGCGGCTGGGCGTCGCCCACTCGCCGAGCCAGGGCGCCGGGGTGTGGCCGGCGCCCGGGAAGGGCGGTCGCTGGCCGAGGTGCGGGCGCAGGAGCGGCCAGGCGTACCGGCCGTTGACGGGGTCGAAGGCGATGGGCTCCCGCTCGCCGTCCGGCCCGGGCTCGGCGAGGTAGAGCGGGCCCTCGGGCCCGTCCACCCGCATCCAGTCCCACACCGTCGCGTCGACGGGATGAAATCGTCGACCGCTCGGAGGGAACCTCCCGACGGGAATTCCTCAGGTACACGGGCGCGGGCGTCGTCGGCGCAGGACTCGGGAGCGGCTTCTTGAGGCGCGCGCTCTCCGACGATCGGAGCGCTCAGGAGCTGTTCGACAAGGGCGCGCTCTCCGACATCATCGAGCCCTGCTTTGACGACAGCCCGGTGGCCCCGGCGTTCTCGGCGCCACTCCCCATCGCGCCGGCGTTCGGAACGAACCAGGGCGTCGGCATCCTCCCGGCCATCTCCCTCGGGGAGCAGCGCGGAGAGCACGAGTTCATCCCCGGGATCCGCACGCCGATCTGGGGCTACAACGTGCCGAACGCGGGAGGGATCGTGCCGGGGCCGACCATCTTCGCGCGCAAGCTGCGGCCGATGGAGGTCACCTTCACGAACCAGCTCCCCCCCGACGAGGAGCCGAACGCCATCATCCTCGACCGCCTGCCCGACCCCAAGGACCACCCCTTCCTGACGTCGTCGACGGTGGTCCACCTCCACGGGATCAACGCGGACATGGTCTCGGACGGATACCCCGAGAACCGACGCGAGCAGGGCGAATCCCAGGTGCACCACTACCCGAACAACGAGTACCAGCGGCCCGCCACGCTCTGGTACCACGACCACTCGGTGCACATCACCAGCGTGCACCTGTATCGAGGCCTCGCCGGGTTCTACATCCTGACGGATGAGGAGGAGGACGCCACCGGTCTCCCCGGCACGCTGACCGCAGACCCGGGCCGGGGCTACGGCTTCTTCGACATCCCGCTCGTCTTCAAGGACGTCATGATCGCGCCCGAGCCCATCGATGGGAGGCCCCGGGGCGTGCTCATCTACAACAACTGCTCGTCACACGGCGCCTACGGCGACGTGATGACGGTGAACGGGACGCAGCAGCCCTTCTTCCAGGTGGCGAACCGGAAGTATCGCTTCCGTACCCTCAACGGCTCCGATGCCCGCCAGTACGTGGTGGCCATCCGACGCCTCGAGAACCTCAAGAACGGCCCGGACGAGCCGTTCTTCCTCATCGGCACCGATCAGGGCCTGCTCTTCACGCCGGCGGTCGAGACGACGTTCTACCAGACCTCGGTCGCGGAGCGCTGGGAGTTCGTCTTCGACTTCTCGCGCTATCCGGTGGGGCAGCGGCTCGTGATGGTGAACCTCCTCATCGATCCCGACAACGCGAAGCTCTTCCCGATGATGGCATTCGATGTGAACCGGGTGGAGCCTGACCCCAGCCGGATCCCGCCCGGGCCGCTGCGCCCGCCCGAGCATCCCGCGGACGTCGAGCCGCCGTCGCGAAAGCGCTTCTTCCTCTTCAATCGAGACGGCGGCTACTTCTCGATCAACAGCCTCCAGTTCGACCCGGCACGCGTCGATGCCCGGCCCATCCTCGACACCACCGAGCAGTGGACCCTCGCCAACGACTCCGGGGGGTGGGGCCATCCCGTCCACATCCACCTCGGCCGCAACCGCGTGGTGAGGGTGAAGGGGCGCGCGCCCCGCCCCGGTGAGCTGGAGGGGTTCAAGGACACCGTGTGGGTGGGCCCGAACCAGTCGATCGATGTCGTCCACCAGTTCTGGAACTTCACCGGCCGCTTCGTCTTCCACTGTCACAATGGCTCGCATGAGGACGAGGACATGATGAGCCAGTTCGAGGTGGAGCCGGGCTGAACGCATGACACCTCCCGGGCGAGAGCGTCGGCTCTCGCCCGGCGCTGGCCGGGCGCTCGAGGTCGTCCCCGGCCTCGCGCGGCTACCCGGGCGGAGGCGGGTCACGTCGTACGCGTGCTCGTGCGATACGCCGGTCGGTGCCGTGCCAGCCGCGGACCGGCATCGAGTGCCTGCGCAGCGAGCCGCGCGGGCTACGGCGCCTCTCCAACGATCTCGTAGGTCCCGCCGCAGATCTCGGTCACGAGAGCGCCCAGCCGCTGCAGGCCGTCCTGCACGTCGTGAGGTGGCGTCCGGTTGTTGCCCTGGATGTAGATGACGAACTCCGACGTCTGCTTCGTGATCCGGGTCTCCTCGCACTGCTTCACGTCCATGAGGCAGATGATCTTCTCGTCGTCCATGCACGCGTACTGACCGGCGTTCACGGGAACGGGCTCGCGCTCGCCGAGTGGCCTGTACCGCTCGCGACCATCCGTGATGCGAAAGACGAGGTCGCCGAGAAGGTGCGCGCAGTCGTGCGCGCCGATCGAGAAGCCAGTCTGGGCTGAGACGAGGTTGTAGCAATCCACGACCGTGTTGATGTTCGGCAGCCGTCCATTCGCCCCGGCAAGGCCGATGAGGTGCTGGGCGGGTGGGGCGACCCCCTCCACCCCGGCGAGCCGGTGGAGTTCTCGATACGCCGCGAGCACGGGATGCGCCTCGATGTCGATCGCGCAGATCGCATCGAGGGCGTCCTTCTTCCGCTTCTCCAGCGGGTTGCTGCGGTTGGATACCTTGGCGCCGCGAAAACGGGCGAGCGCCACGCAGATGCCAAGGCTCGCGACCTCCGGCGTGACGATGAGCCTCATGGCATGTTTGTAAGCACCTCATCCCGTGACCTGCCCGCGAATGTCAGTATCGCGGGTGCACGACGTCGAGCGCGCTCGACGCTGAGGGATCGTGCCGCGCCGGCCTGGTCCGGCCCGGTCTGGCGGTCCGGGCCGCCGAGGCCCGTTGCCCACCTCAGCTGCGCGAGCAGACGATGGCGAGAAACGTCGTCTCTCGTCGTCGGAATGCAGCGGTGACGCACCTGAGCCAGCAGCGAAACCCCCACAGGCGCACGATGGTGAACGCGTGCCTGGCGACCTCCCGGTTCGTGATCACACCCTGCACGAGGGACCTCCAGTCCAGGTCGTCGAGGACGCCAGCGCACGCGCGATCACGGGAGGGTCCAGATCTCGTTCAGGAAGTCTCGCTCGCGCTGCTCCGCCGCTGCGTCGCGACTCGGGGTGCTCTTCACTTCGGGCGCGGTGCGGACCTCTCCGGTCCGCTCCAGGTCATCGGGCGCCGCCAGCACCAGCGTCAGCGCGCCCTCGCGCACCTCGCGCGAGCACGACCGCTCCGCCTGGGCGGAGTCCGCCGCCGTCTTGGCCCACGCCGGTGTCGCCGACGCAGCCGCGAGCACGACCAGGAAGCTGCGAGACCATGAGCGCATCATCGGGTGTCCTTTCGCGCGCCATGGCGCGCATGAGGTTCACCCGGAGCAACGCGCGCGAAGCGAAACCGTTCCGGTGGCGCTACGGAGCGTCGGGGCGGACGGTTGCGGCCGCGAGCTGACCCGCGACCCCGATCAGCTCCTTCGCGTTCACGTCGGAGACGAGCACGTACCCGAGCTCACCGTCGCGCCAGAAGACGGTGTTGAAGCCGCGGGTCGAGGCCTCGCGGCCGCTGACCGGGCCGAGGGGGCGCGCGCCATGGTCGGGCCACGGCAGCCCTTCGGCGCGGAACACGAGGAGCGTGACGACGTGCAGGCGCAGCCCGTACACCAGGACCGCCGCCTTGCGGTCGAAGACGTACCCGAGGGAGCCTCCGCGCAGCCGGAGTTCGCTGCCCTCCGGCGCCGGCACGACGGGCGCGAAGTCGAGCTTTGATGATGTCTTCCATACTGATGCGCGAGACCCCGCACACCACATTCAGTACGACCCCGACCGGCGGGGTGATCAATCCGATCGCGTTGTTGATGATGAAAAGAACGCCGAAATAGACGGGATCAATGCCGGCCTGCTTGATGATCGGCATCAGAATGGGCGTCAGGATGAGGATCGTCGGCGCCATGTCCAGCGCGGTTCCGACGATGACGACGAGAACCATGATCGCTAGCATCAATAGGGTCTGATTGCCCATGAAGGGGCGGACGAGATCGACGACCTGTGTTGCAATCTCGGCGACGGTGATCAGCCACGAGGACACGAGCGCCGCCGCAACGAGAAACATCACTACGCTCGTGCTCATGGCGGCTGAGACGAAGACCTCATAAAGCTGCGAAAGCTTGAGTTCGCGATAGATACAGGTCGCGACGAACAGAGCGTACACAGCGACAACCACCGCGGCTTCGGTCGGCGTGAAAATGCCGAACCGCAGGCCGACGACGATGATCACAGGCAGCATCAACGCCCAGAATCCGTCGATGATCGCGAGTGCGATCTCGCGGAAAGACTTTCGCGGCGGGCTTTCGATGTTCTCTCCGCGTGCGACCCACCACCATGCAAAACAAAGTCCGACGCCCAGCATAAGTCCGGGGACTATGCCGGCGAGAAACAGTTTCGAAATGGAGACGCCACCAGCAACGCCGAACAGAACGAAGCCGATGCTTGGCGGAATGACTGGCGCGATGATTCCGCCCGCCGCAACCAATCCGGCTGCGTACATTTTGCTGTGACCCGCCGCGACCATCATGGGCACAATCAGAGCCGCAAGCGCCGCGGCGTCGGCCGCCGCCGATCCTGACAAAGACGCCAGCGCACAGGATGC
>DASTGH010000157.1:0-4462 GCA_035719345.1 Anaeromyxobacteraceae bacterium | reverse complement strand
GCGGCCTCCTCCGGGGCGCCGGCCGCGGCGGGACCGGGCGCCTCCGGCGCCCCGGAGGAGGCCGCGGCGGACGCGCACGCGCTGGAGCTTCCCGACGACCTCCTGCGGCTCGTCTTCACCTGCTGCCACCCGGCCCTTGCGCCCGAGGTGCAGGTCGCGCTCACGCTGCGGACCGTGTGCGGGCTCACCACCGCCGAGGTGGCGCGGGCGTTCCTGCAGACCGAGGCGGCCATGGCGCAGCGCCTCGTGCGGGCCCAGCGCAAGATCCGCGACGCGCGCATCCCGTACGAGGTGCCCGGGCGCGACGAGATGCCGGAGCGGCTCGACGCGGTGCTGGCGGTCGTCTACCTCGTCTTCAACGAGGGCTACCTGGCGACCGCGGCGGACGCGCTCGTCCGGGCGGATCTCGCCGCCGAGGCGATCCGGCTGGGGCACCTGCTCGCCGCGCTGCTGCCGGAGGAGCCGGAGGTGCTCGGCCTCGCCGCGCTCATGCTCTTCCACGACGCCCGGCGCGAGGCGCGTACCGGACCGGACGGGGAGCTCGTGCCGCTGGAGGAGCAGGACCGGTCGCGCTGGGACCGCGCCGCCATCGCCGGCGCCGGCGAGCTGCTCGACCGCGCGCTGCTCCTGCGCCGGCGCGGCCCGTACCAGATCCAGGCGGCCATCGCCGCGCTCCACGCCACCGCGGCGCGGGCGGAGGAGACCGACTGGACGCAGATCGCCCTGCTCTACGGCGCGCTCCTGCGGCTCACACCGTCGCCGGTCGTGGCGCTCAACGAGGCGGCGGCGATCGGGATGGCCCACGGCCCGGAGCACGGGCTGGCGCGCCTCGACGCGCTCTCCGGCGCGAAGGAGCTCGCGGCGAACCACCTCCTCCCCGCGGCCCGCGCCGACCTGCTGCGGCGGCTGGGACGGCGCGAGGAGGCGGCGGAGGCCTATCGCGCGGCGCTGGCCCTCTGCCGGAACGCGCGCGAGCGCGCCTATCTCGAGGCGAGGCTGGCGGACGTGACGCGCGCCTAGAAGGGAAGGTCGTCGGGGTCTGCGGATCGCCCGTCCCCCTCACCAGACCGGCCGCGAACGAGAGCGGTCGGGTGCGGCTCGCCGAAGAGGAGCGGGATCACCTTCGCGCCCTCGGGCGCGGGCGGCGCGGCGAGCACGGGGTCGTTGGCGGGGGGCGGGAGCGCGGGCCGGGCGCCGTCCTCGAGCTCCCACTTCTCGTAGAGCGCGGGGTCGCCGGGCAGCTCCTCCACGAAGCGCGACGCCTTCAGCACCACCCGCTCGCGGTCTCGCGGCGCGGCCATCACCGGGAAGCACAGGTACAGCTCGTCCTTGGCGCGGGTGCAGGCGACGTAGAAGAGCCGCCGCTCCTCCTCCTCGCCGTCGCGGTCGCGCAGCGCCTGCGCGCTGGGAAAGCGGCCGTCGGCGAGCCAGACGAGGAACACCGCCCGCCACTCCAGCCCCTTCGCCTGGTGGACGCTGGAGAGCACCATCTTCTCGTCCGGCTCGCCGCCCTCCGACACCGTCTCCGCCGAGAGCTCGGTGAGGAGCGCGATCTCGGCCAGGAACTGCTCCGTGTCCTCGTACCCGCGCGCGTACTCCGCGAGCTGCCGGATGTCCTCCACCCGAGCGTCGGCGTTGAGGAACTCGGCCTTGAGGTGGTCCTCGTAACCCTCGCCGAGCACCAGCTCGATGGCCTCGCCCGGCAGGTCGGACGTCGGCGGCCGGGAGAGCTTCTTGAGGACGCTGGCGAGGCGCGCGTAGCCGGCCCGGCCCTTCGGAGGGACCTGCCCGGCGACGTCGGGCGCGAGGAGCTCGTCGACCGAGCCCGCCCCCCCACGCCGGCGCGCGGCGAGGGCGCTCCACACCGCGTCGGCGGTGGCGCTGCCGATCCCGGGGGTGATGCGGAGCGCGCGCTTCAGGGCCAGCTCGTCGCCGGGGTTCCGCGCGAAGCGCAGGTGCGCGAGCACGTCCTTGATGTGCGCCGCCTCGAAGAAGCGGACGCCGGAGCGGACGACGAAGGGGATGCCGCGCCGCGCCAGCTCGAACTGGATCTCCATGGCGTGGTGGTGCGCGCGGTAGAGGACGCAGATCTCGGGGAGCGGCACCCCCTCGTCGCGCAGCTCCATGACCCGCTGGGCGACGAACTCCGCCTGCTGCTGCACGTCGCGGCAGGGCACGAGCCCGGGCAGCGCGCCGTCGGCGCGGACGCTGCTGAGCGCCTTCTCGAAGCCCTTGACGTTGTACGCGATGGAGGCGTTCGCCAGCTCCAGGATCTGCGGGGTGGAGCGGTAGTTCACGGTGAGGTCGAAGCGCCTCGCGTCCGGGTACCGCTCCTCGAAGCGGAGGATGTTGGCGAAGTGCGCGCCGCGGAAGCCGTAGATGCACTGCGCGTCGTCCCCCACCACGCACAGGTTGCGGTGGCCGCTCGCCACGAGGTCGACCACGTCGCCCTGCAGCTTGTTCGTGTCCTGGTACTCGTCGACGAGCACGTGCCGGAAGCGCTCGGCCAGCAGGCGCCGCACCGGCTCGTGCTCGGCGAGGAGCACCTTCCAGTTCATGAGCAGGTCGTCGAAGTCCATCGCGTTCATGGCGTGCTTGCGCTCGGCGAAGCGGCGCGCCACGCGGAGGAGCTCGTCGGCGAGCGGGAGGAACTGGGGGCGGCGGTCGGCCACCACCTCGGCGAGCGGCGTCTGCGTGTTCACGGCCATGGAGACGAGGTCCACGACCACGTCCGCCTTGGGGAAGCGCCGCGCCCCGACCGCGAGACCGCAGTCGGCGATGGCGGCGGACATGACGTCCTTCGCGTCCTCCCGGTCGAGGATGGAGTAGCCCTTGGCGTAGCCGAGCGCGGGCGCGTGCTCGCGCAGCACGCGGTGCGCGACGTGGTGGAAGGTGCCGCCCCAGATCTGGCGGGTGTCGATCCGCGCCACCTCCTCGACCCGGCGCAGCATCTCTCCGGCCGCCTTGTTGGTGAAGGTGAGGAGGAGCAGCGACTCGGGCGCGACCCCGTCGTGGAGCAGCCGCGCCACGCGCCACGTGAGCGTGCGCGTCTTGCCGGACCCCGCGCCGGCGATGACGAGGAGCGGCCCGTCGCCGGCCTCGACCACCGCCGCCTGCTCGTCGTTGAGGAGCCCGGCGTGGTTCAGGGCGCCGCGGGCGCGCGCGGCCGGCTTGAGCTCGTAGCGACGGGACATGTGTGCAGGGTGGAGCGTACGCTCCGCCCCTGACACGCCCGTCCGGCGGGCCAGCGCGGCGCCGTCCTCACCTCACGGCCGCGGGCCACCAGCGCAGCGCGCAGTGGATCCCGAACCCGAGCCGGTCGCCGGTCGCGTTCTCCATCTGGAGGAGCGTCCCGTCCTGGCCGACGTCGAGGCGGGTCGGCTGCCGGGCCGTGCCCGCGGCCGGCGTGGATTTCGGCACCGAGGCGCTGCCGCAGGACGTGCCGTCCGCCGCCACGATGTCGAACGCGTCGCCCCGGCCGTCCGGCAGGAGCGCGTAGCCGCGGCCGCCGCGGATGGTGGCGAGCCGCGTCCCGGGGCGGGACGTGAGCCACGCCGGCGGCGGCGACGTCCGCGCGTCGGCGTCGCGGAACGTCGCCACCCAGCGCGTGCCGTCGGAGAGCGCCATGGTGCCGTCGACCAGCAGGCGCAGCGCCGCGGCGCGCGAATCGATGTTGCCCGCGACCGGGAACCAGGCGGTGAGCGGCCGGCAGCTCTCGTCGAACCAGCGGCCGCGGGTCTCGGCGGAGCCGGTGGCGAGCACGAGGACGTGCCCGGTGCCCCAGTTCACGAGCAGCATCGAGGCGGCGGAGTCGTCGAGCAGCGTGGAGGCGCCGTACTGCCCGCGGTCGTCCATGCGCGAGAGCTTCACCGGCCCGGGCTGCACCGGGTGAGCCTGCGCGACGGTGAGCTCGAGGAGCGCGCTGCCGCCGTGGCCATCCGGCACCGCGGCGATGCCGAAGTTGTTCCCGACCGCCGTCGGCCGCCCGCTCCGGTCGAACGTCTCGACCACGATCCGCGGCACGCCCGGGCCCTGGTTGTTCTCGGCGAGGCCGCGATAGCCGTCCGACGTCCAGTGGAACCACGGGTCGATGTCCTCGCTCGAGGTGGCCCGGAGCGTCCCGGTGAGGTCGCCCGCCGCGGCGCCTTCCGACTGGTAGAAGTGCACCGAGGCGCTGTCGGCGCCGGCGGCCCCCACCTGCGCCAGGGCCACCTGGCCGCGCGGATCGGTCGTCGCCGGGCCGCAGTGCGAGTGCGTGCCGAGGTCGCGCAGCACCTCGCGCGCAGGCGCGGACAGGTCGGGAGCGAGGCCGTCGCACGGCGACGGAGGCGTCCCCGCATCCGGTGATCCTGAACCACCTCCGCCGCCGCTTCCTCCCGCTCCGCCGCCACCTCCGCCCCCACCGCCCGAGCCCGATCCCCCGGCGCGGATCGCCACCGCCACCATCAATGTCTTCACCACC
>DASTGH010000156.1:0-8020 GCA_035719345.1 Anaeromyxobacteraceae bacterium | reverse complement strand
GGCGGGGGATGGGCGCGGGGGCGCGGCCGCAGGCGGCGCCGGCGGCCCCATCTCCGGGGCGGGCGATGCCGCCGGGCCGTACGCGGGGGCCGTGTCCTGCCGCTTCAGCTCGAAGTACCTCTTGATGACCGCCGCCGCGGTCGGCGCCGCGTTCGAGGCGCCGAACCCGGAGTGCTCGTTCAGCACCACCACCACGATCTCGGGGTCCTCCGCCGGGGCGAACGAGGCGAACCAGGCGTGGTCGCGCTCGAAGTACTCGACCTGCGAGGCCTTGAGGCGCTTGGCGCCGAGCTTCACCACCTGCGCGGTGCCGGTCTTGCCGGCCATCTTCACCGGCTTGCCGTCGAGCTCGACGTCCTTGAGGCGCGACCACCAGCCCGTGCCGAACGGCTGGTTCACCGCCGCCATGAGCCCGGTCAGCACCGCCTCGCGCGTCTCCTTCTTGATGGGGATGCGCCCGCGCTCCGCCGGCGCGAACTCCTGGACCGTGTCGCCGTTCGGGTCCTCGATCTTCCTCACCACCTGCGGCTTCCAGACGATGCCGCTGCCGATGGCGCCGTAGAGGACGAGCTGCTGCATGGGCGTCACGTTCACGTCGCCCTGCCCGATGGCGATGTTGAGCGACATGCC
Organism: Anaeromyxobacteraceae bacterium; assembly: GCA_035719345.1. Lineage (GTDB taxonomy): Bacteria > Myxococcota > Myxococcia > Myxococcales > Anaeromyxobacteraceae > Anaeromyxobacter_A. The sequence goes on along the minus strand of DASTGH010000156.1, from coordinate 7,390 downwards.
GTGCTGGTAGCCGCCCGGGATCTTGCGGTCGTGCCAGGCCTCGTCGGGCATGACGCCGCCGATCTCGCCGCCGACGTCGAAGCCGGTGGGCTTGCCGAGGCCGAGCAGCGAGGCCCACCGGGCGATGGCGTCGGTGCCGAGCCGGTCGCCCATGGCGTAGTAGAAGACGTTGCACGAGGCGCCGAGCGCGTGCTCCAGGTCGACCGTGCCGTGGCCGCTCTCCTTGTCGCAGCGCCAGCGGTGGCGCCCCACGCTGTAGTGGCCGGGGCAGTAGACGGTGCCGCCCGGCTTGAGCGCCCCCTCCTCCAGCGCGGCGATGGTGGTCACCGCCTTGAAGGTCGAGCCGGGGTGGTACTGCTCCTGGATCGCCCGGAACAGCTCGGGCCGGAGCGGGTCGTCGTGGATGGTCTTCAGCTCGGCGCGGGTGATGCGGCCGGAGAGCTTGTTCGGGTCCGGCGCCGGCCGGTCGACGAGCGCGAGCAGGAAGCCCGTCTTCGCCTCCATGGCCAGGACCACGCCCGCGGTGGCGGGGAAGAACTTCTCGGCGAACTCCTGCAGGCGCCAGTCGAGCGACAGGACGAGGTTCTTGCCTGGCCGCGACGGCTCGTAGCGCTGGTCCTCGGGGATGAGGTCCTCGAGCTCGCCGCCCTTGGCGTTGCCCTTCGCGTCGACGACCACCCGCCGCCGCCCGTCCACGCCGCGCAGCGAGGCCTCCCAGCGCCGCTCCAGGCCGCGCCGCCCGATGTAGTCGCCGAGCTGGTAGGGCAGCTCGCCCTGGCCGCGCTCTTCGATCTCGTCGTTGGCGCGCCGCATCTCGTCGGCGCCGATCTCGTTCATGTAGCCGAAGAGGTGCGCCGCCCACGAGCCGTACCGGTAGTAGCGGTGGGGCGCAGGGATGACGTCGACGCCGGAGAGCTGCCCCGGCACGCGGTTCGCCTCGACGACGTCGAGCTCCTCGCGCGCGATGTCCACCTTCACCGTGAACGGCCGGAACCGCTCCAGGCCGCGCGCCGAGGCGAGGCGGGAGCGCGCCCGGTCCCCCTCCTCCGGCGTGAGCTGCAGGAGCCCCGAGAGCTGGTCCAGCACCTCGCCGCAGCCCTTGCCGCAGAAGTAGGGCGTGAGCGTGACGTCGTAGGACGGGCGCGAGTCGACCAGGATCTGCCGGTTGCGATCGAGGAGGAAGCCGCGGTCGGCCGGGACGCGCAGCTCCTTCACGAAGTTCTCGTCGGCGCGGCCCTTGTACTCGTCGCCGCGCAGGATCTGGAGCTGGTAGAGGCGGACCGCCAGCACCAGGAAGGCGAGCGTGGCCACGCCCGCCATCCAGTAGGTGCGCGGCCTCAGCTCCTTCTGCGCGGCGCCGGGCGCGGTGGGAGGGGGGACGCCGACCATCAGGGCCGCTCCACTGCGAGGACGGGGAGGTTCACGGCCGGAAGTCTCGCAGGCCGAGGAGCCCCGGCTCCTCGCGCGTGAGGAGCCGGTCCACCCGGCGCATGGTCAGGAGCACCGCCGGCGAGAGCGCGCCGGTGAGGACCGCCTCCACCAGCATGCGGCCGAGGAGGCGGAACGGGGGGGCCGACTCGTCCGGCGACACCGCCCGCTGGACGAGGAGGGCCGCCAGGCCGAAGAGGAACACGCCCACCACCGTGAGCACGCCGAACCCGGCTTTGCCCTGCACCGAGAGCGCGGCCCCCACCAGCCGGGCGAAGAGGAAGAGCGCGACGGCGAGGAAGGTCATGAGCCCCTTCGGCCCACCCGCCATGAGGTCCACCACGTAGCCGACCGCGGCCGCGCCGACCGCGCCGTCGACGTTGCCGGCGTGGAGGCCGAGGTAGACGACGACCGCGAGCGGCAGCGCCAGCGACACGGCGCCACCGCCGAGCCAGCGCAGGAGCGCGGCCTGCAGCGCGGCGAGGAGCAGCGCCACGGCGAAGGCGAGCGCCGGCCTCACCGCGCGCCCTCCTTCGGCGCCGCCGGGACCGCCGCCGCGCGCGGCAGTTCGTCCTCCTCCTCCTGCGCGGCGAGCACGAGCACCTCCTCCAGCTTCGTCACGTCGACCGCCGGCGCGACGTCGGCGCTCTGGTAGAGCCCCTGGCCGGAGCGCCGCAGCGAGGCGATCTTCCCCACCGGGAGCCCGCGCGGGAAGACGCCGTCCGTCCCCGAGGTCACGAGCACGTCGCCCTCCACCATGTCGTCGGAGCGGAGCGCGTACTCGAGCCGGCAGGCGTCGGGCGACCCGGTGCCGCGCACGTTGGCGCGGGCGCGGGAGCGCTCGACGCGCACCGCGATGGACGAGTTCCGGTCGGTGAGGAGGAGGACGTCGGCGGTCGACCCGCTCACCGCGTGCACGCGACCCACCACGCCGTGCCCCACCACCACCGGCATCATGCGCGCCACGCCGTCGTCGCCCCCGCGATCGAGCGTGACGAGCTGCAGGCCCTTCGGGTCGAGGCGCACCCCGATGACGCGCGCGCCGATGAGCCGCCGACCCGGGCCGGCGTCGGCGAAGGAGAGCAGCGCCTCGAGCCGCGCGTTCTCGGCGCGTACGCGGCGCAGCTCCTGCTGATCGAGCCGGAGGATCTCGTTCTCGCGCTCGAGGGCGCGGGCCCGCTCGTGGGCGCCGCGCAGGGCGAGGTAGCCGTTCCACCCACGGAGGACTCCCGCCACCGCCCAGGCGACGCCCTTCTCCACCGGGCCGGTGACGGTGACGATCACCTTGTCGAGGCGCGACCGCTCGCTCGGGCGCTTGGCGTGCGCGAAGAACACCCCCAGGGGCAGGGCCAGGAGCAAGGCGACGAGGATGAGCTCGCGGTAACGCTTCAGCAGTCCGATCACGCCGGCTCCCGCCCGAGGTTGCGCGTGCCCCGCGAGTCCAAAAACCCTTGCATTTTAGCCTATCTCGGCTAGGGTGTTCCACCTTTTGAGCGGGCGGCACCCTCCGGTGTCCCCGGTACCAACAAAGCGGAGCGCGGTTCCATGCTCGACACCCTGAGGGCCAACTCCCGTTCGGTCCTCACCTACGTCCTCTTCGGCATCATCATCCTCGTCTTCGTCATCTCGTTCGGCCCCGGCTCCAAGGGCTGCGGCGCGGTGGGGACGGCGGAGACCTGGGCGGCACGCGTCAACGGCTCGAAGGTGACGCCGGCCGAGTTCGAGCAGCAATACGCACAGCTGGCGCGCCTGTACCAGGCGCAGACCGCGGCCGACTCGACCGGGCTCCTCTCGCTGCGCGTCCGGCAAATGGCGATGGACCAGGTGGTGGAGCGCGAGCTCGTCGAGCAGGAGGCGAGGAAGAAGGGCCTCGTCGTGCGCGACGAGGAGGTGTCGCGCGCGGTGGCGGCGATCCCGTCGTTCCAGACGAACGGCCGGTTCGACCAGCCGGCGTACGAGCGGTACGTCACGGCCACCTACGGGACGCCGCGCATCTTCGAGGATCGCCTCCGGCGGCAGCTCCTCTACGACCGGATGATGGCGCTGGTGCGCGAGAACGCGCGCGTCTCCGAGGACGAGGTGAAGGACGCCTGGATCGGCGAGAACGACCGCGTCAGCCTCGAGTTCGCGCGCTTTCCGGTGGCGCTGGCCCGCGCCGACGTGCACGCGACCGACGCGCAGGTGCAGGACTTCATCGCCAAGAACGGCCCGCGCATCGAGAAATACTACACCGACAACAAGCAGGTCTTCGACAAGCCGAAGCGCGTGCGTGCCCGCCACATCCTGGCAAAGGTCGACCGCAACGCGACCGCGGCCGACTGGGACGCGGCCAGGAAGAAGATCGAGGGCTACGCCGAGCGCGTGAAGAAGGGCGAGGACTTCGGCGAGCTGGCGAAGAAGGTCTCCGAGGATCCCGGCTCGGCCGACAAGGGCGGCGACCTCGGTACGTTCGGCCCGCGCGTCATGGCGAACGAGTTCGAGGCCGCGGCCTTCAGGATGAAGCCGGGCGAGGTCTCGGAGCCGGTGAAGACGGCGTTCGGCTACCACCTCATCAAGGTCGAATCGGTGCAGGACCCGGAGGTGATCCCGCTCGAGAAGGCGCGCCCCGACATCGCGCGCAACCTGCTCGAGGCGGAGCTGGGGGAGAAGCTCGCCCGGGAGAAGGCGCAGGCGACGCTCGCCAAGCTGCAGGCCGGCAAGAGCTTCGCCGAGGCGCTGCCGGTCGAGGACCCCAAGGCCGCGAAGAAGGGCCCCGAGCCGGTGAAGCTCGGCGGGCAGCCCATCAGGACCGACGAGACCGGCTCCTTCAACGCGGGGGCGAAGGACGTCCCGCGCATCGGGCCGGCGCCCGAGATCCAGGCGGCGGCGCTCGCCGCCACCGCCTCCGGGCAGGTGCTGCCGAAGGTGTTCGACACGCCCGCCGGCCCCATCGTGGCGAAGGTGAAGGAGCGCGTGAAGGCCGACCCGGCGAAGTTCGCCGAGAAGAAGAACGACGTCGAGCTGCGGCTGCGCATGCGCCGCGAGACCGAGCTGGAGCGGGGCTGGGTCGAGGACCTGCGCAAGCACGCCGAGGTGAAGACGAACGCCGCGTTCGTGCAGGGCACGGCCCGCAGCGGCGGGCCGGTGGAGCTGGATTAGGGGCTTCGGGCTACAGGCTTCGGGCTACAGGCTGCAGTTCCCGTAGCCTGGAGCCTGGAGTCTGTAGCCTCTTCCTCACCCCTCGGCGTCCCCGGCCGCCGACACCCGGTCGCGGCCGAGATCCTTCGCCCGGTACATGGCGCGGTCGGCGGCGCGGAGCAGGTCGTCCCCGGTCGCGCCGTCCTCCGGGAAGCTCGCCACGCCGAAGCTGGCGCTGACCCTCACCGCGAGCCCCCGGTCGGCGAGGAAGGTGGCGTCGCGCAGCGCCGCGCGGACGCGCTCCGCCACCGCCCGCCCCGAGGCGCGGCTCGTCTCGGGCAGGATGGCGACGAACTCGTCGCCGCCGTAGCGCACCGGCACGTCCATGCCGCGCAGCGCCCGCTTCAGGATCGCGCCCACCTCCCGGAGCAGCGCGCTCCCCGCCTGGTGCCCGTGGGCGTCGTTCACCGCCTTGAAGCGGTCGAGATCGAAGAAGATCACCGACAGCGAACGCCCGAAGCGCGCCGCGCGCAGCACCTCGGCGTCGAGGGCGCGGTGGAGCTGCCGGGCGTTGTAGAGCCCGGTGTGATCGTCGACCAGCGTCAGCTCCCGCACCCGCTCGAAGTGGCGGGCGTTGGAGAGGGCGATGGCCGCGTAGGCGGCGAGCCCGGAGAGCGTGCGCAGGTCGTCCGCCGCGAACGGCTCCTCGGCGCGGCCGGCGAGGGCGATGACCCCGAGCGTGCCCGACGGCCCGCGGAGGGGGGCCGCCATGTAGGAGCGCACGCCCTGCCCCGGCGCCGGGTCGACGCGCTCCGAGAAGCGGGCGTCGGCGCGGACGTCGTCGACGAGCACCGCCTGCCCGTGGCCGGCAACCCAGCCGGCGATCCCCTCGCCCGGCCGCACCCGGCCGCCCGCCTCGAGCCGGCCGGCCTCGAAGCCGACGGCGACGTGGATCTCGAGCGCGGCGCCGGCGTCGTCGGCGAGCAGCAGCGCCCAGGCGGAGGGCCGCAGGATGTCCCCCACCTTTTCCAGGATGATGGCGAGCACCTCCGACGGCTCGAGGGTGCTCGTCAGGCTGCGACCCACCTCCTCGAAGGCCCGGAGCCCCTCGACGGCGCGCCGCAGCTCCCGCAGGAGGTCCACCTGATCCACGCCCATCTGTCGTAGCGGCGGCCGCGGTCCCGAGTCAAATTCGTGGCATGACGCTCACCCTCGCCTCGCAGAGCCCGCGCCGGCGCGAGCTCCTGGCGCTGCTCGGCCTCGACCTGCGCGTGCGGCCCGCCCACGCCGACGAGACGCCGCGTCCCGGCGAGCCGGCGCGCGCCTACGTGGAGCGGCTGGCGCGGGAGAAGGCGCGCGCGGTCGAGGGCGAGTTCGTGCTCGGGGCCGACACGACCGTCGTCCTCGACGGCGCCATCCTGGGCAAGCCCGACGACGACCGCGACGCCGCGCGCATGCTGCGCGCCCTCTCCGGCCGGAGGCACGAGGTCACCACCGCGGTGTGCCTGCGCGCGCCCGGCGGCCGGGAGGAGGCGCTGGCGGTCTCCACCGAGGTCGAGTTCGCGCCGCTCACCGAGGCGCAGGTCGCGTGGTACGTGGGCACGGGCGAGCCGCGCGACAAGGCCGGCGCCTACGCCGTGCAGGGCGTGGGCGGCGCCTTCGTGCGCGAGGTGCGCGGCAGCGTCTCGAACGTCGTCGGGCTGCCCGTGGCCGAGACGGCGGCGCTCCTCGAGCGCTGCGGCTTCGCCCTCCCCTGGCGCGGCGGAGGGGCGCGGTGAGCGCCGTCGCCGAGAACCTGGGGCGGCTCCGTGCGCGCCTCCCCGCCGGCGTGACGCTGGTCGCCGTCTCCAAGACGCAGCCGGCGTCCGCCATCCGCGAGGCCTGGGCGGCCGGGCAGCGCGACTTCGGCGAGAACTACGCGCAGGAGTGGCGGGAGAAGGCCGACGCGCTCGCCGACCTCGAGGGGCTCGTCTGGCACTTCATCGGGGGATTGCAGACCAACAAGGCGAAGTACCTGGCCGGCCGCGTCGGCTGGGTGCACACGGTCGACCGGCTGGCGCTCGCCGAGGAGCTGTCGCGCCGCTGCGCGGCGCGCGGCGCCAGCGTGCGCGTGCTGCTCGAGGTGAACGTCGCCGGCGAGGCGCAGAAGGCCGGCTGCGCTCCGGACGACGTCCCGCGCCTGGCCGAGGCGGTGCGCGCGCTGCCCGCGCTCGAACTGCGCGGGCTCATGTGCATCCCGCCGGCGGAGGGCGACCCGCGGCCGCACTTCGCCCGGGTGCGCGCGCTGCGTGACCGGCTCGGGCCCGGGCTCCCCGACCTCTCCATGGGCATGAGCGGCGACTGGGAGGCGGGCGTGGCCGAGGGCGCCACCATCGTGCGCGTGGGCACCGCCATCTTCGGCGCGCGGCCGCCCGCGCGCCCGTGATTCAGGTCTCCTTCAGCTTGAGCCGCCCGCCCTCGGTGACCTGCACCGCGAAGTCCTGTCCGCAGTAGAAGCAGCGCACCTCGTCGCCGTCGCCGAAGCCGTCGTCGTACGGGTTGTTGGCGGCGCACACCGGGCAGTCGAAGTCCTTGAACCTCCGGTTCGCGCCGGCGGCCTCGTCGGCGTCGAGGTCGCCCTCGTCGAAGGCGTTCGGGTCGTGGGCCACGGGCGTCCTCCCTCCTCCCTGCCGAGCTTACGCCAGACCGCCCGCATCGCGCTCGGGGGCTGGTGAATCCAGGGCGTCCGCCGCACGTCAGCAGCAGGATGAGCCTGCGCCTCGCCGCCCTCGCGACCGCGCTCCTCGCGCGCGGAGCCCTCGCCGCGGCGCCCGCCGCGCCGGCGCCCGCCCCCCCGCCCGCCACC
>DASTGH010000155.1:0-8450 GCA_035719345.1 Anaeromyxobacteraceae bacterium | reverse complement strand
GTGAGGCCCCCGCGTCCGGACGCGGCGGCCTCACGGCCGCGCTCGAGGCGCGGCTCCTCGCGGCGGTGGAGGCGGCCCGCGCCGCGCTCGGCGAGGGCGACGCGGAGCGGATCGCCGCCATGCTCCCGGTGCGCGAGCGATGGCGGCTCTACCCGGCGTTCGCGGAGGAGGCGGCGTTCGTGGACGTCGAGACGGACGCGGACGGAGACGTCACCACCGTCGCGGCGCTGGACGCGGACGGCCCCCGGCTCTTCCTGCGCGGGCGCGACCTCGACCGCTTCCCGGAGGCGGCGGCGCGCTGGAAGCTGCTCGTCACCTACAACGGGCTCGCCTTCGACGCCCCGCTGCTCGAGCGCGCGTTCCCGGGGTGGCGGGCCCCGCGCGCCCACGTCGACCTGCGCCCGCTCTGGGCGCGGCTCGGCCACGAGGGAGGGTTGAAGCTCCTCGAGATCGCGACCGGCGTGGGGCGGCCGGCGCACCTCTCCGGCCTCGACGGGAACGGCGCGGTCAGCCTGTGGCGCCGCCACGTCGACGGCGAGCCCGGCGCGCTGCGGCTGCTCGCCGAGTACAACCTCTACGACGCGGTGAATCTCAAGGCGCTCGCGGCGCTCGGGTACAACCGCATGGTGGAGCGGCTGGCGCTGCCGGCCGAGCCGCTCCCGCGCTGGGAGCGGGGCGACGTGCTCTACGACCTCTCCAAGCTCCTCCTGGCGTTGCCCGAGGCGAGGGGTTAGGCAGGGGCGATGGACCCCGGGGCGCTCCTCGCCGCCGCCTCGCTCTCCGCCGTGGTCGCGGCCGCGGGTACGTTCGCGCAGCCGCGCGACGAGGACGGCCGGTTCGTGAACCTCGACGGCTCGGGGCCGAAGGGGCTGGGCGACGTCCTCAGGTGGTCGGTGTGGGACCGGCTCCTCGGGCGGCGCCGCAGCTCGCCCGACCGCGCGCCCGTCCCGCGCGTCGATCCGGACCTGGCGCTGCTCGCGACCCCGCCCGCGCCCGGCGAGCCGGCGCGGCTCACCTGGCTCGGGCACGCGTCGTTCCTGGTCCAGCTCGACGGCGTGTCGCTCCTCATCGATCCGGTGCTGGTCGACCGGGTGGCCGGCGTCATCCCGCGCAACGTGCCGCCCGGCGTGCCGCTCGATCGGCTCCCGCGCGTCGACGCCTCCCTCGTCTCGCACGGCCACTACGACCACCTCGACCTGCCCACGCTCAAGGCGGTGGGCGCGACGGTCTACGCCGGCCTCGGGCTCCGGCGCTCGCTGCGGCGCGAGGGGCTCACCTGCGTGGAGCTGGGCTGGTGGCAGTCGGCGCGCGTGGGCGGGGTGGAGATCACGTTCGTGCCGGCCCAGCACTGGAGCCGGCGCGGCCTCGGCGACACGAACCGCACGCTGTGGGGCGGCTTCGTGGTCCGGGGCCCGAGCGCCACCATCTACCACTCGGGCGACACCGCCTGGTTCGACGGCTTCGCCGAGATCGGCCGCCGCTTCGGCGTGGACGCGGCGCTCCTGCCCATCGGCGCCTACGACCCCGCCTGGTTCATGTCGCCGCAGCACATGAACCCGGAGGAGGCGCTGCGCGCGTTCCAGGCGCTGGGAGCGGGCCGGTTCTTCGCCATGCACTGGGGCACCTTCAAGCTCACCGACGAGCCGCTCGACGAGCCGCCGCAGCGGCTCGAGGCGGAGCGGGTCCGCCTCGGGCTGCCGGCGGATCGCGTCCGCGTCCTGGCGGTGGGCGAGACCGTCTCGCTGCGCTAGATTCCGGGTCCCCATGAGCGAGATCACGCCCGAAGTCGTCGCCCGCCACGGCTTCACGCCCGAGGAGTACGAGCGCGTGAAGGAGCACCTCGGCCGGGAGCCGAACCTGGTCGAGCTGGGCGTCTTCTCGGTCATGTGGAGCGAGCATTGCTCCTACAAGTCGTCGCGCGTCCACCTCCGGAACCTGCCGACCCAGGGGCCGCGCGTGCTGCAGGGGCCCGGAGAGAACGCGGGCGTCGTCGACCTCGGGGACGGCCTCGCGGTGGCGTTCAAGATGGAGAGCCACAACCACCCCTCCTACATCGAGCCGTACCAGGGCGCGGCCACCGGGGTGGGTGGGATCCTGCGCGACGTGTTCACCATGGGCGCGAGGCCGATCGCGTCCCTCAACTCGCTCCGCTTCGGCGACCCGTCGCACCCGAAGACCGCTTATCTCCTGGAGGGCGTCGTCGCCGGCATCGCCGGCTACGGCAACTGCCTGGGCGTGCCCACCGTCGGCGGCGAGGTCATGTTCCACCCGAGCTACAACGGGAACTGCCTCGTGAACGCCTTCACGCTGGGCGTGCTGCCGGCCGACAAGATCTTCCTCGGCAAGGCCGCCGGCGTCGGCAACCCGGTCATGTACATCGGCGCCAAGACCGGCCGCGACGGCATCCACGGCGCGACCATGGCCTCGGCCGAGTTCGACGCCTCGACCGAGGAGAAGCGCCCGACGGTGCAGGTGGGCGACCCGTTCATGGAGAAGCTCCTGCTCGAGGCCTGCCTCGAGCTGTTCCAGACGGACGCCGTGGTCGGCATCCAGGACATGGGCGCGGCCGGGCTCACCAGCTCGTCGGTGGAGATGGCGGGGCGCGCCGGGAACGGGCTCGACCTCTACATCGACCTCGTGCCGCGCCGCGAGCAGGGGATGACGCCGTACGAGGTGCTCCTCTCCGAGTCGCAGGAGCGCATGCTGCTCGTGGCCGCGCGCGGGCGCGAGGACGAGGTGCGGCGCATCTGCGAGAAGTGGGACCTCGACGTGGCGGTGGTCGGGGTCGTCACCGGCTCCGGGCGCTGGCGCATCATCTCCGGCGAGAAGGTGGTGGCCGATCTGCCGGTCGAGCCGCTGACCGAGGGCGCGCCGCGCTACGAGCGCCCGATGAAGCCGCACCCGGCGCTGCCCGCGCTGCACGCCTTCGACCCGCGCACCCTGCCCGAGCCGGACGACCTCGGGGAGGTGCTGCTCGAGCTGCTCGGGCGGCCGACCATCGCCTCGAAGGAGTGGGTCTACCGGCAGTACGACCACACCGTCCGGCTCGTCGGCGCGCGCCGCCCCGGGGGCGACGCGGCGGTGGTGCGGCTGGCCACCGGCGACGAGGCGCACGCGCGCAAGGGGATCGCGCTCAGCGTGGCCGCGAACGGGCGCTGGTGCTTCCTCGACCCCCACCTCGGCGCCATGCACGCGGTGGCCGAGTGCGCCCGCAACATCTCCTGCGTCGGCGGCGAGCCGCTGGCGGTGACCGACTGCCTCAACTTCGGCAACCCGGAGAAGCCGGAGATCATGTGGCAGTTCGCGGAGGCGGTGCGCGGCATCTCCGACGCCTGCCGCGCGCTCGGCACGCCCGTCGTCTCGGGCAACGTCTCGCTCTACAACGAGACCGAGGGGCAGGGCATCTTCCCCACCCCGACCTGCGCCATGGTCGGGCTCGTGGAGCCGGTCGACCGCACCTGCGGCTCGGCCTTCCGGCAGGCCGGCGACGTGGTGGCGGTGGTGGGCGCGCTCGGCGGCGAGGTGGGCGGCAGCGAGTACCTGGCGGCCATGCACGGCAAGGAGGCCGGGCGTCCGCCGGCGCTCGACCTCCAGCGCGAGGCGGCGGTGCAGCGGACGGTGCGGCGCGCGGTGCGCGAGGGGCTCCTCGCCTCCGCCCACGACTGCTCCGACGGCGGGCTGGCGGTGGCGCTGGCGGAGAGCTGCATGATGACGGACCCGCCGCCGGGCGGCGGCGACCCGGCCTGGATGGGCGCGGCCGTGCGCGTGCCCTTCCCGCAGCGGAAGGACTTCATCCTCTTCGGCGAGGACGCGAGCCGGGTGCTCGTCTCGGCGCCGCCGGACCGGTGGGCGCGCCTCGAGGCGCTCGCGCGCGAGGAGGGCGCTCCGCTCGTCCGGCTGGGCGCGGTCGGCGGCGATCGCCTCGAGATCCAGGGCGCGCTCTCGGTGGAGGTGGCGGCGCTGGCGCGGGCCTGGCGCGAGGGCCTCCCGCGCGTGCTGCGGCGGGCGAGCAGCCACTTCCCGCCGCAGGAGGTGGTGCAGGCGGGCTGATCCCCGCGGATGTGCGCGCGGTGCGCCGCGGGGGTGCCCGGGTGCGCGCGGCGGGGCACCGGTGACCCCGGGTCCTGCCGGCTCCCGCGACGTTCCGTGTGATCGCGTGGTTCGCCGGGCCTCGCCGTTGCACCTGCGGACCCGCGATGGAGCCCTCGTCCAGCCTCGCCGCCTTCGCGGCCGTGTTCGATCGCGCCAGCGGCGCCCGGCTGGAGCAGGCCGAGCGGTTCGTGCTGGCCCTGCCCTCCCTCTTTCCCGGCGCGCTCGTCGGGTGCGACGTGGGCTGGCGCGCCCCGAGCTCGGTGCTGGCGCTCGTCGTGCGCTTCGCCGAGCGGCGCTTCGACGAGGACGCCCGGCGCCGCCTCGACTTCTGGTGCGCGCGCGCGGGCGTCCGCGCCACCCCGCTCGCGCCGCTTCCCGAGGCGCAGCGCGCCGCGTTCCTCGCCAGCTTCGCGCGGTGCGAGCCGCGGGTGGAGGGCGCGGCCCCCGAGGAGCTGCTCGCCGCCACGGCACGCCTCTTCGAGGCGGCCGGCGCCGCGGCCGGCCGCGCGCGGGCGGTGCCGGAGCGGCCCGAGCTGCTGGTGGACGTGGGAGGTCCGGGCTGGACCGGCGTGCACTTCGAGCCCGGGGAGCGGACGCTCTTCCTCCCCGGCGTGCTGGCGCCGCCGGCCGGCGACGAGCTGGTGCTGGCGCTGCGCTTCCCGGGCGTCGACCACCCGCTGCGCTCGCGCGCCCGCGTCGCGGGCGTCCGCCCCGCCGATCGCGCCCGCGCCGGAGGCGGTACCGCGGGGTTCTCGCTGGCCCTGGAGGAGCCGCCGCCGGAGCTGTGCGAGGCGCTCGAGGAGGCGATGGCCGGCGCCGCCGCACCCCACGCCGGGGGGACCGAGCAGCGCCGGCACCCGCGGTACGCGGTGAAGGCGCCGGTGGTGGTGACACCCCGCGCCGACGCGGACGCGGGCGGCCCGGCTCCCGCAGCGGCCGCCGGCGGTGCGCCCTCGGTCGATGGGCCCGGCGCCGGCGAGCGCCACGCGCGCATCGAGTACGCGAGCGACGAGGAGCTCGCGGTGGACTACGTCGACAACCTCTCGCAGGGCGGTGCGTTCGTCCGCACCGGCCACCCTGCTCCCGTCGGGACGCGGCTCACGCTCTCGATGCGCCTCCCCGCCGGCGAGGAGCTCACCGCTCCGGCGGTGGTGGTCGTGGCGAACGACAAGGGCATGGGCGTCAGGTTCGAGCTGTCCGAGGAGGGCGAGCAGCGGCTCGCCGCCGCCATCGCGCACATCTCGGCTCGCCCGCGGCGCGCGCTCGTGGTCGACGACGAGCGGCTGGTGCGAGCGGTGCTGGCCGAGGCGCTGCGCGAGCGCGGCTTCGAGGTGCTCACCGCCGAGCACGGTGCGGCGGGTCTCTCGGTCGTCGCCGACGAGCTCCTGGCGCTGGACCTGCTCATCACCGACCTCAAGATGCCGCAGATGGATGGCGAGGCGTTCCTCCGCACCATCCGGAGCGCCGGTGGCGAGAGCGAGCTCGCCATCGTCGTCGTGACCGGGGCGCTCCAGGACGGCGTGGAGAAGCGCCTGCAGCAGGAGGGCGCGGACGCCGTGCTCGACAAGGCGCTCGGCCCGGACCTCATCGCGCAGGCGGCGGACGCGGTGCTGGAGCGGAAGCGCCAGCGGCGCGCCTAGGCGGCGGAGCGGCGCCGGGCGCCCCTCCGCCCGCCGGGGCTCACAGGCACGGGTGGCCCGGTGGTGGCCGGCAGGGCGCGGTGTTCGTGCAGCTCACGCTGAGCGCGTAGGTGGCCTGCGCGAACGCGACGCCGTCCGTCGCGCGCATCGTCACCGATCCGGTCGGGCTCGTGAAGGTCACCGCGCACGACGCGCCGCTGCACGTCTTGTCGACGAGCACGGCCCCGTTCGAGGCCGTGACCGTCAGCCGGACGGGGTCGCCGTCGGGCTCCTGGATCTTCGGGTCGAAGCTGACGGTGCCGCCGGCTGGCACCACGTACTCGCAGAGGCTGGAGTTGCAGACGCAGTTCGCGCTGGCGGAGAGGCTCGCCGGGAGCGATCCGATGATGGGCGGCTGATTGTCGACGACGAGCGGGGTGTGGGCGGTGTCGGCCGCGGAGGTCCAGGGGTCCCTCGCCGACGCCCAGACGGTGCGGGCCGGGGCGACCGCCCCGGCGAGCGTCGACCAGTCGCAGGCCACGTGGACCATGCCCTGGGAGACGCCCGTCGCGGCGCAGGCGCCGTCGCTGCTCGCGGCGGCCGCGGTCACGGGGTCCCCGTCGGCGTCCGACACCGCGGCCAGGTCCAGCTCCGCGTGGAAGCGCGCGCTCTGCGGGAGGTAGGTGTGCGGCAGGGGCCGGGCGGGCGCGCGCAGCGCGAGGACCGGCGGCGTGTTGGCGACCGCCAGCGCGAAGGCGCCGGTGCTGGGGGCCGTCCCCGTGAACGCGTCGCCGGCCGACACGGTGAAGGCCACCCCCGACGCACCGTCCCCGGTGCGCAGGAGCGCCGGCTTGTCGGTCGGCACGAGCCAGGTGAAGCCGCCGGCCGCGCTCGCCGTCATGAACGTCCCCGCCGGCACGCCGGACGGCGTCAGCGTCAACGCGACGGGGTCGTTCTCCGGGGCGTCGCTCGCGCGGTACGGCAGCGGCGCGGCCACCGCGAAGCAGAGCGAGGACGACGCTCCCGCCGGGCACGGTGCGGTCCCGTGCGCGACGGTGTAGGTCCCGGCGACGGGGCCGCCGGCCCAGTCGAGGATGGGCGGCGCATTGGACACCGCGAGCGGGAGCGTGCTCGTGCCCTCGCCGCCGTTCAGGTCGTGCGCCTTGACCGCGAGCTGGCGGGTGACGCTCCCGATGAGATCGCTCGCGCTCGCGCCGGGGCAGTCGAGCTGGACCTTGGCCGTGTACTGGCCCGCCGCCAGGTCGGACGAGAGGACCTGGAACGTGCACGCGCTCGCCGAGCTCTCGACGAGCGCCACGTCCGCGGCCGTGACGTCGTCCCCGTCGGCGTCGGAGACGCTCGCGCGCACGGTCGCGGTCGCGACGTAGTGATCGACCGGTGCCAGGAAGACGTGGGGCATCACGACGGCGGAGATCTCGGGCGCGACGTCCGGCGGCGCGTTCGCGACCGTCAGCACCTGCCTCCCCACCGTCACCAGCCGATCGGAGTCGGTGACCTGCACCTGGAACACCCAGTCGCCGGCGATGGGCGCGCCGTCGGTCTCGATGCGCACGAGCGGCGTGGGAGTGTTCGGGCCCGGGTCGAACGCGACGCGCGTCCGCGCGGGATCGACGGCGCCCGGCGCCGAGTAGGTCCAGGCATAGCCGAGGTTCGCGTCCTGGCGGTCCGCCGCCGAGACGCTGAGCTGGAATGACGTCTGGTCGGCGGCGCCGAGCGCGCGGCACACCACCGGCGAGCCTGCGCACCGGTGGGCCGCAGAGAGCGCGGGGCCCATCTCGGTGATGACGGGCGCGTCGAGCGCCTGGGCGATGGTGAGCTCGGCCCGCTGCGGCAAGCTCTCCAGCCCGACGTCGTTCGTCACCTTGAGCTCGACCGCGTACACGCCGGAGCACCCGAAGATCGTCGAGAAGATGGGCCGATCGCCGGCGGCGGCGCTCGGGTCGCAGCCGGTGCCGGGCGGACGCGACACGGACCAGGCGAAGCGGCGAACCGACCCTCCGGGGTTGGTGTCCTCGCTCGACGAACCGTCGAACGTGATGAGGCGGTTCGAGACGAGCTCGGCGGTGGTCGCGCGCACCACGATCTTCGCCTGGGGCAGCGAGCCCGCCACGCAGGCGCCGAGCACGCACTTCGCCTCGGCCGGGCAGTCCGGATCGACCTGGCAGGCGATGGGCTTCTTGTCGGGGCTCGTGCTCCCGCACGCTGACAGCGCGAGCGCGTAGGCGACCGCGAACGCGAGCGCGACGGCGTGAAGCAGCGGGCTGCGCGCGAGAGACATGGCCGGACCTCGGGTCTGAGGCGGGGCTGACACCGGATGACCACCCATAGTATGACCTGGCTTTCTCACTCAAGGTGGGAACGTTCGAGCGATGCGTCGCGGCAGCGATGCGGGTTGCGTACCAGCCCGTTTTCACCCGGAGTTCCGCCGGTTCCGGCGCGGGGCGCGGACCGCGCGGCGGACCGAGGTCCGCGCGGCGGACCGCCGCTCGCGCGAAAGTGCGCGCGCGTGGGGTCCGCAGGGCGCGGCCCGACCGCTGCAAAGGCTCGTCCCGTCGGATCTGGGACCCATCCCCGAATGAGACGCTCGCTCACCACCATCGCGCTCCTCGCCGCCGCCTGCGGCTCGGATCCGGCTCCCCCGCCGGCCGGCGGGTGCCGCACGGGCGCGGACTGCGCCGCGGGCCAGGTGTGCCTCGTCGTCGCCGGCCAGCCGGGGAC
>DASTGH010000154.1:0-7519 GCA_035719345.1 Anaeromyxobacteraceae bacterium | reverse complement strand
GGAGCGTGGGCGTGTCGACGCCCGAGGCGCGCGCGGCGCTGGCGAAGATGGCCATGCTCCCGAAGCACAGCCCCGAGGCGACGGAGAAGGCGGCGCCGGCGAGCGCGCGGCGGCCGGTCATGGGGCGGGGACCGCCGGCTCGGCGAGGTCCACCACTTCGCCGCCGGCGGCGCGCACCAGGTCGGGCGGCGCCACCTGGAAGACGGCGTGCGGCGTCCCGGCGGCGGTCCAGACCACGTCGAAGGCGAGCAGGTCGCGGTCGACCAGCACCACGCCCGGCGCCGCGTGCCCGAGCGGCGGAACGCCTCCGATGGCGAACCCGGTGCGCTCGCGCACGAACGCGGCGTCGGCGCGCTTCACCGGCTCCCCGAGCCGCGCCTCGAGCTTCGCCTCGCTCACGCGGTTCGTGCCCGAGGCGAGCGCCAGGACGAGCCGGTCGGAGCGGGCGGTGCGGAAGACGAGCGACTTCACGATCTGGCCGACGGAGCAGCCGACGGCGGCGGCCGCCTCCTGCGCGGTGCGGGTGCTCGCCGCCAGCTCGTGCACCTCGCAGGCGAGGCCCCGGGCGGCGAGGGCGTCGCGCACGCGATCGACCGCGGATCGCGGCGGCCCTGCGCTCAACCCCGGGCCCCCAGGTACGCGGCCTGGACCTTCGGGTCGCTCGCCAGCTCCGAGGCGGATCCCTCGAGCACGATGCGGCCCACCTCCAGCACGTAGCCGCGGTGCGCCAGCTTCAGCGCCGCGCGCGCGTTCTGCTCGACGAGCACCACCGTCACCCCGGTCTCGTTCACCTCGCGCACCGTCTTGAAGATGGCCTTGACGATGAGCGGGGCGAGCCCCAGCGAGGGCTCGTCGAGGAGCAGCACGCGCGGCTTCGCCATGAGGGCGCGCGCGATGGCGAGCATCTGCTGCTCGCCGCCGGAGAGCGTTCCGGCGAGCTGCTCCTTGCGCCGCTCCAGCACCGGGAAGAGCCGGTACATCAGGGCCAGCGTCTCGGCGTTCTCCGCCGCGTCGCGGCGGGTGAAGGCGCCGAGGAGCAGGTTCTCGCGCACGGTGAGCGTCCCGAAGACGCGCCGGCCCTCGGGCGACTGCGCGATGCCGAGCTTCACCCGCTCGTGCGCCGGGACCTGCGCCAGCGAGCGGCCCTCGAGCAGGATGTCGCCGCCGGAGGCCTTGAGCAGCCCGCTCACCGCGCGCAGCGTGGTCGACTTCCCCGCGCCGTTGGCGCCGAGGAGCGTCACGATCTCGCCCTGGCGCACGGAGATGCCGATCCCGTGCAGCGCCTCGACGTTGCCGTACTTGACGCGGAGGTCGTTCACCGCGAGGAGCGGGGCGTCGGTTGGACGTGGCGACGTGGCCTGCTCGCTCATCGGAGTGCCTCGCTCCGCTCGGCGAGCTCGTCAACGGCCACGCCGCCGCAAGCTCCTCGCTCGCTGACGGCCCTTCGGCCTGCTCGCTGCGGGCCTGCACAGGGCGGCGCGGCCTGCTCGCTCATCCCTCGTCCTCCGTCCCCAGGTACGCCTGGATGACGCGCGGGTTCTTCTGGATCTCCGCCGGCGGCCCCTCCGCGATCTTCTCGCCGTACTCGACCACCACGATGCGGTCGCAGGCCCGCATGACGAGGCTCATGTCGTGCTCGATGAGCAGGATGGTGAGGCCGCGCTGCCGGATGCGGGCGATGAGGTGGACGAGCTCGTCCGTCTCCTGCTCGTTCATGCCGCCGGCCGGCTCGTCCAGGACGAGCAGCCGGGGCTCGGTGGCGAGGGCGCGCGCGATCTCGAGCAGGCGCTGGTCGCCGTAGGGCAGGTTCTTCGCCAGCTCCAGCTCGCGCCCGGCGAGGCCGACGAAGGAGATCTCCTCGGCCGCCCGCGCCACCGAGGCGATCTCCTCGCGCCGGAAGCCGGGCGGCTGCAGCATGGCGCCGAACAGGCCCGAGCGGGTGCGGCAGTGCCGGCCGGCGAGCACGTTCTCGAGCGCGGTGATCTGCTGGAAGAGCCGGATGTTCTGGAAGGTGCGGGCGATGCCGAGGCGCACGATGCGGTTCGTGCGCATGCCCACCACCGAGCGGCTGTCGAAGGCGATGGTGCCGCGGTCGAGCCGGTAGTTGCCGGTGATGAGGTTGAAGATGGTGGTCTTGCCGGCGCCGTTCGGGCCGATGAGCCCCATGACCGAGCCCGGCGCCACGTCGAAGCTCACGTCGGACACGGCGGTGAGGCCGCCGAAGCTCTTCGTGACGTTGCGCAGCTCGAGGAGCGCGCTCACGGCGCGGCCTCCGCCGCCGGGGCCGGCGTGCGCGCCGCGGTGGCGGCGGCGAGGTCCTTCTCCCGGAAGCGCGTGCGCCGCAGCGGCATGAGCCCCTGCGTCCGGAAGATCATCATCACCATCATGACGAGGCCGAAGACGAGCATGCGGGCGTTGGCGAGCCCTCGGAACGCCTCCGGGAGCCCGACCACCAGCACCGCCCCGAAGATGACGCCGGGAATGGAGCCGGCCCCGCCCAGGATGACGATGAGGAAGAGGACCACCGACTCCCAGAAGCTGAATGACTCGGGGGAGATGATGGTCATCTTGGCGGCGTAGAGCGTGCCGGTCATGCCGGCCCAGGCGGCGCCCAGCGCGAACGCGAGGAGCTTGTAGCGCGCGGTGTCGATGCCGCTCCCCTCGGCCGCGACCGCGTCCTCGCGCAGGAACGCGAGCGCGCGCCCGAAGCGCGAGCGCTCCAGCCGTGCGAAGAGGAGTACCGTCAGGCCGACGAAGCCCCAGATGAGATAGAAGAACTCCTCCGGCTTGCGGATGCGCACGCCGAAGACGGACGGGCGCTGGATGCCGAAGATGCCGTTCGCGCCGCCGGTGAGGCCGAAGACGTCGTTCACGAGCGCGATGCGGACGATCTCGCCCATGCCGATGGTGACGATGAGCAGGTAGTCGCCGCGCAGGTGGATGACGGGCCGCGCCACCACCGCCGCGAAGAGCGCGGCCGCGATCCCGGCGAGCGGGAGCGTCCAAAGCACCGGCAGGCCGTAGCGGGTGTTGAGGATGGCGGTGGTGTAGGCGCCGACGGCGTAGAAGGCGGCGTGCCCCATGTTGAAGAGGCCGGCGTCGCCCAGGATGAGGTTGAGCGAGAGCGCGAGCAGCGCGTAGAGGCCGACGCTGTTCATGACGTCGAGCCAGTAGGCGTCGAGCATGAACGGCGCCGCCGCCATGAGCGCCGCGATGGCGAGGATGGGGACGAGCACGCGCTTCTGCATGCCGCTCAGACCTTCTCCGCCACGCGCTCGCCGAGGAGGCCGGTCGGGCGCACGACCAGGATGACGATGAGGACCGCGAAGGCGATGGCGTCCTTCCAGGCGATGGAGACGTAGGCGGCGCCGAGCGCCTCGATGACGCCGAGGAGGAGCCCGCCCACCATCGCGCCCGGGATGTTGCCGATGCCGCCCAGGATGGCCGCGGTGAAGGCCTTCATCCCGTAGATCCAGCCCATCGTGAAGTTCACCTGCCCGTAGTAGAGGCCGACGAGCAGCCCGGCGGCGCCGCCCAGGGCCGGGCCGATGAGGAAGACGATGGCGACCACGCGGTTCACGTCGATGCCCATGAGCCGCGCCGCGCCCTGGTCGATGGCCGCGGCGCGCACCGCGGTCCCGGTGCGGGTCTTCTGCACGAAGAAGTAGAGCGCGGCCATCATCGCCACGGCGATGACCACCACCGCGATGCGCATGAACGGCACGTGCACGCCCCCGAGGTTCACCGCCCACGTCGGCAGCACGTCCTCGGGGTAGACCTGCACCCGCGCGCCGTAGACGAGCATGAGCGCGTTCTGCAGGAAGATGGAGGCGCCGAGCGCCGAGACCACGGCCGAGAGGCGCGGCGACTCGCGCAGCGGACGGTAGGCGGCGCGCTCCAGCACGACGCCCATCACCCCGACCAGGCCCATGACCATGAGCACGAGGATGAGGAGCCCGACCGCCGCGCCGAGCCGGCCCTGGAGCAGCAGGGAGGTGAGGAGCGTCAGCCCGAGGTAGCCGCCGTAGGTGAAGAGGTCGCCGTGCGCGAAGTTGATGAGCTTCAGCACGCCGTAGACCATCGTGTAGCCGAGCGCGATGAGGGCGTAGATGCTGCCCACGGCGAGGCCGTTCGTGACCTGCTGGAGGAATTGCTCCATCGGGCTCCCGGGACAGGCGGCGCAAACCCTGCGCCCTTCGACTCCGCTTCGCTACGCTCAGGGCGACCGGAGGTGGTCGGGCGCACGGGAGAGCACGGTCCCCGTTCGTCCTGAGCGTAGCCGCGCAGCGGCGGAGTCGAAGGACGTTCTCTGTACGACCTGGCTACTGCGGCTGCAGGACGAACGAGCCGTCCTTGGTGACCTTGTAGACGCGGTACAGCTCGCCGACGCGGTCGCCCTTCTCGTTGAAGGAGATCTTGCCGGTGAGGCCGGGGAAGTCCTTCAGCTTCGTGGTGAGGAAGGTGCGGAGGTCCGCCGCCTTCGTCGACTTCGCGCCGTTGATGGCCGCCGCCACCACGCGGAAGCCGTCGCCGGCCAGCACGCCGTAGATGGACGCGGGCGCCTCGCCGTACTTCTTCTGGTAGGCGGCCACGTAGGCCTTGGCCTCGGGCGTGTCGAGGTCCTTCGGGACCGGCGGCGAGAGGAACATGAAGCCCTCCGCCGCCTCCTTGCCCGCGATCTTGACGAGGTCGGGGTTGTTGATGGCGTCGCCGCCCATGAACGGCACGTTCCAGCCCATCTGCTTCTTCTGCTTCAGGAGCAGGCCGGCCTCGGGGTAGTAGCCGGTGAAGAAGACGAAGTCGGGGTTCGCGCCCTTGAGCTTGGTGAGGATGGCCGAGTAGTCCTGCTCCTTCGGCGTGAGCGCGTCGAAGAAGACGACGTTCGCGCCCTCCTTCTTCAGGATGGCGTTGATCTCGTCGGCCAGGCCCTTGGAGTAGGCGGAGTTGTCGTGGAGGAGCGCCACGCGCTTCGCGCCCGACTTCTTCACCGAGGCGGCGCCCACCTTGCCCTGCTCGTCGTCGCGCGGGCAGGTGCGGAAGAAGTACTTGAGGCCCTTCTCGGTGAGGCGGACGGCGGTGGAGCCGTTCGCCACCTGGACGATGCTCGCCTCGTCGTAGATGTTCTGGCTGGCCTCGGTCACCGCCGAGCCGTAGGTGCCGATGACGGCCACCACGCCCTTGGTGGTGAGCCGCTGCGCCGCGAGCGAGGCGGTGCGCGGATCGCCGCCGTCGTCCTCGATCACGAGCTCGATCTGCTTGCCGTTCACGCCGCCCTTGGCGTTCGCCTCGCCGACGAGCAGCTCCAGGTTCCGCTTCATCTCCTGGCCCTCGCTGGCCCAGGAGCCGGTGATGGGGGCCATGAGCCCGATCTTCACGGTGTCGGCGGCGCGGGCGGCGCCGGGCAGGGCCAGCAGGACGGCCAGGGCGGCGATGGTCGCTCTCTTCATCGGTGCTCCTCCTCGTGGATGTGGGACTACCGCTTCGCGTAGCCTGCCCTGAGCGTAGGCCGCGCAGCGGCCGGAGTCGAAGGGCTCAGGGCGAACGGCGGCTACTTTGCGTCCTGATGCGGGTACTCGAGCCGGGTCGGCGGCTCGAAGGTCTCCTTCACGGCGCGCGGCGAGACCCATCGGATGAGGTTCCACATCGACCCGGCCTTGTCGTTGGTGCCGGAGGCGCGGGCGCCCCCGAACGGCTGCTGCCCCACCACCGCGCCGGTGGGCTTGTCGTTCACGTAGAAGTTCCCGGCGGCGTCGACGAGCGCGGCCGAGAGCGCCTCCACGGCGCCGCGGTCGCGGGCGAAGACGGCGCCCGTCAGAGCGTACGGAGAGGTCGTGTCGCACAGCCGGACGGCTTCGTCCAGATCCGCATCGCGGTACACGAAGATCGTCAGCACCGGCCCGAAGATCTCCTCCTGCATGAGGCGGTGCTTCGGGTCCGTCACCTGGACGACGGTCGGCTCGACGAACCAGCCCACCTCGCTCCGGCAGCCACCGCCGCAGAGCACCTGGGCGGTGGGCGACGACTTCGCCAGGTCGACGTAACCCTTGATGGTCTCGAAGGCGCCCTTGTCGATGACCGCGCCCATGAAGACGCGGAAATCCTCGGTGGGATCGCCCATCCGGATGGAGGTGGCGTGCGCCACGAGGCGCTCCTTCACCTTGGGCCAGAGGCTCTCCGGCACGTAGGCGCGCGAGGCGGCCGAGCACTTCTGGCCCTGCGACTCGAAGGCGCCGCGGGCGAGCGCCACCGCCAGCGCCTCGGGGTCGGCCGAGGGGTGGGCGAAGACGAAGTCCTTGCCGCCGGTCTCGCCGACGATGCGCGGGTAGCTCCGGTAGGTGCCCAGGTTCGCGGCCATGGTGCGCCACATGCCGTGGAACGTGGGCGTCGAGCCGGTGAAGTGGATGCCGGCGAACTCCGGGCTCGCCAGCACCGGGTCGCCCACGGCACGGCCGGGGCCGGGCACGAAGTTCACCACGCCCGGGGGCAGGCCGGCCGCCTCGAGGAGCTTGTAGACGAACCAGTTGGAGAAGACGGTGGACGACGCCGGCTTCCACAGGACCGTGTTCCCCATGAGCGCGGGCGCGGTGGGGAGGTTCGCGGCGATGGAGGTGAAGTTGAAGGGCGTGACCGCGAAGACGAAGCCCTCGAGCGGCCGGTACTCGACCCTGTTCCACTGGCCGCGCGACGAGAGCGGCTGCTCCTCCAGGATGCGCTCGCCCCAGGCCGCGTTGAAGCGCCAGAAGTCGATGATCTCGCAGGCGGAGTCGATCTCGGCCTGGTAGGGCGTCTTCGACTGGTTCATCATCGTCGAGCCGTTGAGCGTCGGCCGCCAGCTGCCGGCGAGGAGCTCGGCGGCGCGCAGGAAGACCGCCGCCCGGGCGTGGTAGCCGAGCGCCGACCAGGAGCGGCGCGCCTCGCGGGCCGCGGCGATGGCCGCCTCGATCTCGGCCGGCCCGGCCTGATGGAAGCGCGCCAGCACCTGCGCGTGCCGGTGCGGCGCGCGCACCTCGGCGAGGCGCCCGGTGCGCACCTCCTTGCCGCCGATGACGAGCGGGATCTCGATCGTCCCCGCGCCGGCCAGCTCGGCGAGGCGCGACTTGAGATCGGCGCGCTCGGGCGAGCCCGAGGCGTAGCCGAGGACGGGCTCGTTCACCGGCTGTGGGACGCGGTACAGGCCACGGGACATGGTTCGCCTCCGACTTCGGGACCCCTGGATTCTCTAGCCGATGATGAAGTCCTCGCCCTTCACGTCGCCGCGCTCGAAGCGGGCGAGCGTGAAGCGCTCGAAGATCTCGTCGGGGGGATCGCCGGCCATCCAGCCGGCCATGAGCTCGGTCACGGCGGGGGCCATCATGAAGCCGTGGCCCACGAAGCCGTGGAGCTGCAGGAAGTTGTCGTAGCCGGCGGCGCCGAGGATGGGGTTGTTGTCGGGCGTGACGTCGTAGCAGCCGGCCCACTGCCGCATGACCTTGAGGCCGGAGGTCATGGGCACGCACTCGGTGAGCGCCCGCGCGAAGCG
>DASTGH010000153.1:0-3876 GCA_035719345.1 Anaeromyxobacteraceae bacterium | reverse complement strand
GATCGAGGAGGGCAGGCGGGAGGGAAAGAAGCGCGCGCTCGCGTCCTGGCCGGGCGACTGATGGAGGAGGTTGCCGGCAAGACGGCATTCGTCACGGGCGGCGCCAGCGGGATCGGGCTCGGCATGGCGACCGCCTTCCCTACGCCTCGCAGGTCCGGGCCCTCCGCGAGCTCGGCGTCGAGGCGAAGACGCTGGCGTCCTTCCTCGCCGCCCGCGAGAAGCAGTTGGACGAGTGCACCGTGCTCGTGGTCGACGAGGCGGGCACGGTGCCCACGCGCCAGATGGAGCAGACACTCCGGCTGGCGGAGGAGCGGGGTGGACGGGTCGTGCTCCTCGGTGACACCAAGCAGACCAAAGCGATCGAGGCCGGGCGGCCCTTCGATCAGCTCCAGGCCGCCGGCATGGCCACGGCGCACCTGGGCGAGATCCAGCGCCAGAAGGACCCCGTGCTGCGCCAGGCCGTCGCGCTCGCCGCGCGCGGCGAGGCGGAGGCTTCCCTGGCCCAGCTTCGTGAAGTCCGTGAGATCCGGGATGACCACGCCCGCCGGCGCGCCATCGCGTCGGATTACGCAAGTCTCCCCGAGGACGAGCGGGCGCGGACGCTCGTCGTCTCGGGGACGAACGAGGCCCGGCGCGAGATCAACCAGGCCGTCCGGGAGGACCTCGGGCTCGCCGGGCGCGGGAAAGAGCTCTCGACGCTCACGCGTCGCGACACCACCCAGGCGGAGCGCCTCTTCGCGAAGAACTACGCCGTCGGAGAGGTCATCCAGCCCGAGCGCGACTACGCGAAGGCCGGGCTCGCTCGTGGCGCCCTGTACGAGGTGATGGAGAACGGACCCGGAAACCGGCTCACGGTACGGGGCGAGAAGGGCGAGGTGGTCGAGTTCAGCCCCACGAGCTACCGCAAGCTCTCCGTTTACGAGCCCGAGCGCGCCGAGCTCGCCGTCGGCGACCGGGTCCGGATCACCCGCAACGACGCGGCACTCGACCTCGCGAACGGAGACCGCTTCACGGTGGCGGCCGTGGGAGAGCGCTCGGTGACCCTCCACGACAGCCGACGCACGGTGGAGCTACCCACCGATCGTCCGCTCCACCTCGACCACGCCTACGCGACGACGATCCACGCCAGCCAGGGGACCACCGCCGAGCGCGTCCTCATCGACGCCTCCACCCACAGCCGGACGACCTCGCAGGACGTCTACTACGTCGCGATCAGCCGGGCGCAGCAGGAGGCACGTGTGTACACCGACGACCTCGCGAAGCTCCCCGCTGCCATCACGCGGGAGCACGCGAAGCACGCGGCGCTGGACCTCGAGCGGCGGTGATCGCGGATGCAAGGGCTGGCATCGGTTAGTATGCCTTTGCTGGACTTCGCCGAGCCGAGGAGACGCATGCCGTTCGGGACCTCGTACATCACGAAGACCCTCCGCCTCCATCCGATCGAGAACCACGTCTTCGACAAGGCGTGCGAGGCACTGGGAGGCCTGGAGCGCGCGCAGCTCATGCAGGAGGCCGTCCTCGCGGAGGCCTTCCGGCTCGGCATCAGGTTCAGCGCGGAGCCGCCGCCGCCTCTGCGCGGAGCCTGGCCCTACCTGCCCGATCGCAGCGACGAGCCGACGGAGATCCGCGTGTCGATCTCCATGCGGGTGACCGTGGCCGAACTCATGTCGATGGCCGCCGAGCACGTGAAGGCGAGCGAGCCGCTCTTCATCATCGGCGCGACGATGGCGTACGTGGGGCGGCTCCAGCACTGCTACCAGGGCGCGCATGCTTCCTCGCCGGAGGACGCGCGCGAGTCGCGCGCCGCGCTGCGCAAGATCAGGCTCCCCGAGCAGTACCGCTACCCACGGCAGCGCTGAACCTCACGCAGAGTGGGACCCACCCGGGCCTCCCGCGAGGCCTTGATCTCCACACCAACGACACATCAACATATGCCTACTTGGCGGCTGCTGCGCCGGTGCCTTTGCGTGGAGGCGAGATGCCCAGGGACAGCACGGAGCAGGGGACCTTTCCATGGTCCGCCCAGACGACGTCACCTGGAGCCGAGGGTGCCGCTGCAGTGCGCCCCGAGGTGCCGCCGGTCGGCCGCGGCGGCGGCGCTCGGGGCGCGGCCTCAGGAGCGCTCGTCCCGATCACGCTTCCCAGGACTCCAGGTGGTTCGGCGCCGCTTCCACCCGACGACGAGCTCTGGGACGTGCACGCGGCGGCGCGATACCTCGGGCGCAGCGTGAGCTGGGTCTACCACAAGGCGGAGGACGGGACGCTTCCGGTGAAGCGGCTCGGCGGCTGGGGAATCAGGTTCATCCCGGCCGAGCTTCGCGCCTGGGTCGCCGCTGACGAGGCGAGCGGCAGGCGCGGCCACTAGGACGAGCGGTGCGGAGCGGTCATGGCAGAGCCCTACGAGAAGAACGGTCGGTGGTATCTGCGTTACAGGGACGCGCGTGGCGCCTGGCGCGACAAGGCATCGGCCGCGCGCACGAAGACCGAGGCTCGCCGGCTGCAGCTCGAGCTCGAGCGCAAGACCGAGCGCCAGCGCCTCGGCCTCGAGCCGTTGCCCAGCGACACGCCCGAGATGACCTTCGGCGCCGCGATGGATGTCTGGTGGTCGGAGCACGGCCGCCGGCTGCGCTCGCACACGATCCGGCGCTTCATGGACAAGCACCTGCGCTCGGAGCTTGGCTCGCTGCCGCTGTCCGAGGTCGGGTCGAAGCTCGAATCCGTGCTCAACGGCAAGGTCGGCGCGCTCGGGCCCGAGTCGCTGAACCACCTCCGCGCCGCGGTGCACCGCGTGTACGCGTTCCTCACCCGTCGCGGGGCGTGGAAGGGAGCGAACCCGGCCTTCGCGGTGCCCCGCTTCAAGGTCCCGAAGCGCCTCCCGCAGTACCTCCGGCCGGAGGAGGTCAGGCTCCTGCTCGCAGCGCTCGACGCGCGGTGGCGCGGCCTCTTCGCGACCGCGGTGTACCTCGGGCTGCGCCGCGGCGAGGTCATCGCGCTGCGCAAGACCGACGTCGACCTCGACGCAATGACCATCCGCATCGGGCGCTCGCGCGACTCCGACACGACGAAGGGCGGTCACGAGGACCTCCTCCCGATCCCGGACGAGCTCGTGCCGTGGATCGAGCGCGCGCTCGAGAGCTCGCCTTCTGGCGTGCTGTTCCCGCGCGAGGACGGCGAGCCGCACGCGCCCGACGTGCAACTGCAGGACGTTCTCCGCCGTGCGCTGGCGCGTGCAGGCATCGTCAACGGCTACACCCACCGGTGCCGCAGGAAGGGCTGCGGGCACTCGGAACGCCACCCGTACGCCGAGCCGGGACGCTGTCCGAGGTGCGGGATGCGCCTCTGGCCCGTCGCCGAGCAGCGGAAGCTCCGGTTTCACGACCTCCGGCACTCGACCGCGACGCTGCTCCTCAAGGCCGCGGTCCCGCTCGCAACCGTGCAGCGCATCCTCCGCCACACCGATCCGAAGATCACGGCGGAGGTCTACGGCCACCTCGACCTGGACGACATGCGCGAGGGGCTGAACCGGCTGCGGTTTGCACCCACAGTGACGGAGCCCGGGCGGTTTGCTGCTAGTTTGCTGCTGGGACCCGGGAACCCGGAAAAACGACGCCCCGGAGCCATCGGGAAACCCGAAGAACTCCGGGGCGTTCGAATGGTCGGGGCGACTGGATTTGAACCAGCGACCACTTGCACCCCAAGCGTTCGCCCCACTCGGACCCAACCTGCCGTCACTTCTTGTTGTTCAGTATAAGACCTGGCGATCACAGACTATTTAAGTGGGTCTCGCGTTGTCTCACAAGCGCTCATGTGATACACAAGAAGCGCACCCCGGGCGCACCCCGCACCCCGAACGCACCCCGGGTCGGCGGTGAAAGT
>DASTGH010000152.1:0-3504 GCA_035719345.1 Anaeromyxobacteraceae bacterium | reverse complement strand
GATGGGGTCGGCGCGGACGAGCGCGTCGGAGAGGACGACCTCGCAGCCAAGCGCGGCGAGGTAGGCGACGAGGCCGTAGCGCGCGTCGTCGGTGAGCGCGGCGCGGATGGCACGGCGCGCCTGGCCGCCGGGCCCGAGGACCACGGCGACGAGGCGGCGCGGGGCGAGGGCGAGGCCGCAGGTGGGCGAGGTCACGGCTCGTGCTCGAGACCGTCGCGGTCGAAGACGCGCGGGAGAAGGTCCCGCTCGACGAGCTTCCGCTTCTTGCGAGCCGCCTCGCGCAGGCAACCGGTGGCGAGCCGGTCGAGGTCGCGCATGCCACCGCTCGTGGCCTCGTGGAGCATCTGCACGGCGTCTTGCGTGAAGACGTCGCGCTCGCAGCCGGCGCGCTTTAGCCGGTAGCGCAGGTACTCGGCGGTGTCCTCGGGGGCGAGGGCCTCGAGGTGGAGCCGCCAGTGGAGGCGCGAGTAGAGCGAGCGGAAACGGCGCAGGTGGAGCTGGTCTTTCAGCTCGGGGAGGCCCACCAGGATGAGCGAGAGGAGCGCCTTCGCGTCCCACTCGTAGTTGAGGAGGATGTGGAGGTGCCCGAGCATCTCTGGGTGGAGGAGGTGCGCCTCGTCGATGAGGAAGACGGGATGGACGCGCTCCTTGCCGAGGTCCTGCACGTGGGTGGAGACGGCGTAGAAGACGCCGGCGGCGGAGGCCTTGGGCGAGAGGCTGAGAGCCAGGCAGAGCTGCCGGTAGAAGTCGCGCCGCCCGAGCGTCGCGTTGTGGCAGTAGGTGAGCCGGTACCCAGCCTCCGGGAGGCGCTTGCGTAGCGCGCGCAGGACGCAGGTCTTTCCGACGCCGGGATCGCCGGTGAGGAGCACGGAGGCGTGCTCGGAGACGGCCTGGCAGAGCTCGTCCACGACGCCGGCCTTGGAGCTCGGGAGCCAGAGATCGGCGTCGGCGATCTCCTTCGTGAAGGGCGCCTCGCGCAGGCCGAAGGCGCCGAGATAGGTCTCGCTCATCGGTCGTCCTCCCGGCGCTTGCCGGTGGCGCGATCGAGCAGCGCGCGGGCGGGGTCGAAGGGCGTGGTACCCGGCTCGCTCTCGCCGGCTCTGCGCGGCGGGCGCTTGCGCCGGGCGTTGCGCTTGGGATCGACGGGGTGGAGCAGGTGGTGCTTGCCGTCGTGGTCGATCCAGGGCGGCCCCCCGATGAGCGAGCGGGCCACGGTGACGAGGCGGCCGGCGAGGTAGCCCTGGTCGAGCTCGAAGTCCTCGCCGTCGAGCGAGACCGTGGTGTCGGCCCGCACCCGCCGCCGCACGCGGAAGGTGAGCGCCGCCTTGAGCTTCTCCTCGTCGAGGTCATCGGGCGGCCGCTTCGCCTCGGCGAAGACCACGCCCGGCGAGCGGCCCATCAGCGAGGCGTGCGGCGCCACGTGATAGTGCTCATCGAGGAAGGCGTAGAGCCGGACCTCGACGTCGTGGAGCGAAGCGAGCGAGCCGAGGTGGTCGAGGCAGCCCTCGCGCAGCGTGCGCCAGAAGCGCTCCATCTTGCCGCGCGCCGGCGCGTCGTAGGGCCGGGCGTGGAGGAGCGAGATGCCGAGCCGGGCGCAGGCGGTGCGGAGCGCCTCGCCCATGTAGGTCGAGCCGTTGTCGAGGTAGAGCACGTCGGGCGCACCGTGGCGGCGCAGCGCCCGGACGAGGAGCCCGATCATGTCCATCTCGCGCTCGGTGTGGCGCGCCTCGATCGCGACGACGAAGCGGCTCGCGTCGTCCAGGAGCGCGTGGATGCGCAGCGGCCGGGAGACGCCGTCGATGGTGAGCGCCGGCCCGTGGCAGACGTCGGCGTGCCAGAGCGCGCCGGGGCTCTCCGCTTCCCAGCGCAGCCGCGTCTTCTGGCCGACGCCCTCGCGCAGCGGCACGCGATCGAGGCCGTTTGCCACGTACAGCCGGCGCACGGTCGCCTCGGAAACGGCGCCCGCGGCGAGCCGGCCGTCGGCGACGAGTGTGCGCAGGATGAGCGGCACCGAGGCGGAGCGGTGCTCGCGCCGGACGTCGAGGAGGAGCTGGCGCTGCTCGGCGGTGAGCTCCTGGGCGTGGCCGCGATCGCTGCGTGGGGCGGGCGCGAGCGCGGCGAGGCCGCCAGCGCGATAGGCGTAGTACCAGCGCTCGAGCGTGGTCTCCGAGTACTGCCGGGTGATCGGGGAGCCCGGCGGCCGGAAGCGCTCCTGCGAGAGGGCGCGCAGCGCCGCGCGCAGCTCGCCGTGGTCGAGGTCGCGGCGCGTGAGCGCGCCCACGATCTCGCTGCGGAAGACCGCCACCGCCTCGGCGTGGTCCTTCGGCGCGAGCGGTGGGGACTTGGAAGCCGGCGGCGGCACCGCCGGGGTGAACTCGTCCATCTCTGGCTCCTCCTTGCGGCCGCGCCGGGATGGCGACGGCACGCGAGGAGCCATGCCCGGCGGCCGGCCGAGCGCGGAGGGATCCTCGTTGGTGGGACCCGCTCCTTGCGCGCCGCCGCGGCGATGGACCTCAGCTCACATGCGTGGCCCCGAGGAACGCGGCCGAGTCCAGCTCGAGCCCTCCCGTCGCCGGCGCGCAGGCTGCGAGCGTCGTCGCCGCGCGCCCCGCCACCTCGCGGAGCGTCGCCTCGGGCGGCAGCGACCGGACGAACTCGAAGAGCCTGGTGGCACGGACGGCGCGCGCCCAACGGCGCAGGCTCGCCCAGCCCGCAGCCGCGGTCGCGCCCGTGATGCGCAGCGGGCTCACCCGGGAGCGCACCTCGGCCGGCGCGAGACGGCTGACGCCGTAGAGTGCCAGCGCTATCGCAATGGCGCCCGCCGAGTAGAGCCGGCGGAACAGCACGCCGCTCGGTACGACCACCACGATGGCACAGCACGTCTGGCACTGGTAGCGGCGCTGCTGGATCCCGACGAGGCGCGGCGCGCCTCCCGGCTCGAGCGGTCCCCACTGGTGCCGCTCGCGAAGGCCGTGGCCGTGCAGCCCGAGCGCACCGCCTGCAGGGCGGCCGGCGGCACCGCACGCAGGACACTGCCCCGGCCGCGCCTCGTCCACCGTTGGCGTAGACGCCAACCAACGCTTGACGTCGAGCGTGCTCTGGACGATTCGATCCTTGCTCCGGTCGCCTGCTAGCACAGGCCCGGGGCACGGCGGGGAGCGTGCTCGAACACGCTCCCCGTCACCCTTTTCCAGGGTCGGCGACCTGCCGCTGCCCCCCTCCTGCCGGCGTCGATACCACCACCGGGCACGATCGCCAGTCGGCGACCTACGCGGTGGCCATCATCGGCGCGGCATGCCCAGATCCATCACGCTGCTCGCGCGAGACCCGCCCCCGGGCCGTCATTCTGGGCGCGCGGTAACAGTTCGCGGGGATCTTCTTGAGGGCATCGCACGCGTAGTCGTCGCCGAGATCGCACGCCTGCGCGAGCAGCGTGAGCGCCTCGGCGTGATCGGCCAGGGTCCCACGCCACAGCTTGCGCGCCTTCGTCCTCTTCGATGCCGC